>JBLFWT010000001.1:0-36097 GCA_047611885.1 Saccharimonadales bacterium (SeqCode)
AAGGAAAACTATTCACTACAGAAATTGCAGCAGGAATAGATGCAGATGAGTCATTAGACAACATCAAGATAATGAGCGTATTGTCGGTACCGTCACTAAGAGGTATACCTGTTAAGAGTTACGGAACAGATCCAGCTACAGGTAACCTAGTACAGCTTTACCACCCAGTAGGAGTTATTGCAGCACAAAGTATCGGTGAGCCGGGTACACAGCTGACCCTACGTACATTCCACTCAGGTGGTACTGCCGGAGAAGACATCACTACTGGTCTACCGCGTGTAGAAGAGTTGTTCGAAGCTCGTACTCCTAAGGGAAAAGCATTCCTATCAGAAGTTACTGGTACAGCAAAAGTTTGGGAAGAGGGCGAAACGTACATGCTACAGATCGACCCATCCGAGCAAGAAGTACATGAACTTGATGCTAGCCGTAAAAACATACTAGTAGCAGCAGGCACAGAAGTACAGCGTGGCGATCTATTAGCTAGCAAAAAGGACGGCAGCGATGCAATCACTGCTCCAGTAGCAGGTGTAATAGAGCTATCTGGCAAGACTATAATCCTTACTCCAGGTACCCAAGAAGCAGCTAAGTATGAGATCCCAGGATTCAAACAGCTTACAGTAAAAGACGGCGACAGTATTGTAGCCGGAGACAGACTTACAAATGGTTCAATCAGCCTGCAAGAGCTCATGGCTCTATCAGGCGTAGAAGCAACACAGCGCTACATCATGAACGAAGTCCTTCGTATCTTTGCAGGTCAGGGTCAGAACATTGCTGACAAGCACCTAGAAGTGATCGTACGACAGATGTTCTCTCGTGTTCAGATAGAAGAACCAGGCGATAGTGAATATGTAACTGGTGACATAGTAAGTAAGCAATCAGTACTTGAAGCTAACGACAAACTAGCTCCAGTTAAGGGTAAGAGCTTGGTACGCTACAACCAGCTACTGCTTGGTATTACAAAGGCCAGCCTTTCTACGGAGTCGTTCCTTAGTGCAGCGAGTTTCCAAGATACTACAAGAGTATTGATTGGCGCAGCGACTAGCGGTAAGGTTGACAATCTATTCGGACTAAAGGAAAACGTGATCCTAGGTCGTCTCATACCAGTAGGTACCGGAGCTATAGTGGAAGAGCCTGAAGTTGAAGAAGTAATAGAGGTGGCTCCTGAAGAGTCAGAAGTGACTCAAGAAGAAGCTGTAGCAGAAGAAGTTGCAGCACAGTAAGTTACCTGTTAAAGTAAGTACATTAAATTAACTAAGTCCGAGCCGTTCAAGAAAAGCTTATGTAGGCATGCATAAGTAACCAAAGCAGCATACTATGAGCTTTGCTCAATGTTGTACGGTACTTGATCGAAGCGGTAGACAAGGAATATTAAATGCCAACGATCAATCAATTGGTGCGAAAGCCCCGAAAAACTGCAAAGGTGAAGACAAAATCACCAGCGCTACACAAGGTTGTTAACAACCTTAAGACTACTAACTACGAAAAGCCAGCGCCGCTAAAGCGTGGGGTTTGCGTTAAAGTAACTACTAAAACACCTAAAAAGCCTAACTCTGCGCTACGTAAAGTAGCACGTGTACGTCTAAACAACGGATATGAAGTATGGGCATACATTGGCGGCGAAGGACATAACCTGCAGGAGCACGCTGTTGTTCTAATTCGTGGCGGTAGAGTAAAAGATCTTCCTGGTGTTCGATACCACATCGTTAGAGGTTCTCTAGACCTTCAGGGTGTAGAGGGACGCAAAAATAGCCGTTCTAAGTACGGTACCAAGAAAGCAGGAAAATAGACATGCCACGAAAGACCACAAAAGCCTTAGTACGACCTAAGCTTCCAGACCGCAGATACGAATCAGAGATGGTTCAAAGACTTATCAACCGCGTTATGCGCCATGGTAAAAAGCAGCTTGCAGAACGTATCGTTTACGATGCAATCGAAGAAGCAGCACGAATGGTTAAGAGCGATAGCCCTATCGAAGTATTCGACAAGGCCATGAAGAACGTTACACCATTTATGGAAACTCGCTCCAGACGTGTTGGTGGCGCAAACTACCAGATTCCTTTCGAAGTTAAGGGTCAAAGACAGAAGCACCTTACAATCATGTGGTTCTTGCAGGCTGCAAGAGCTAAAAAAGGCATGCCAATGTACAAGCGTATCGCTCAAGAACTAGTAGATGGTTATAACCAAACTGGTACGGCATTCAAGAAAAAAGAAGATACGCATAAAATGGCAGAATCTAACCGAGCCTTCGCTCACTTTGCACGTTAATAATGCTGAACGCGCATTGTCGCGTTTTTAGCTCCAGTACTCGTAAAGCAGTAGCTAGTACCTACAACTTTTCGAGTGCTTCACTGAGAATCACAACACTGCATCGATCAGACATAATAAACGCAGTAAAGTAATAACTATAAAGAACATTGAAGGAACAAGATGGCAGACAAGAAAACAGCAATGAAAGACATTAGAAATATCGGAATTATCGCGCATATTGACGCTGGTAAGACTACAACTACTGAGGGTATTTTGTACCGTACAGGGCTAAACCACAAGATTGGTGCAGTTCATGATGGCGAAACTACTACTGACTGGATGGATCAGGAGCGTGAGCGTGGCATTACTATCGTGTCTGCTGCTGTAACTTGTTATTGGAAGGGTCACCAGATCAACATTATCGATACACCGGGTCACATCGACTTTACTGTAGAGGTTGAACGATCTCTACGCGTCCTAGACGGTGCTGTAGTGGTATTCGACGGTAAGATGGGTGTAGAATCACAATCTGAGACAGTATGGCGTCAGGCTGACAAGTACTCAGTGCCTCGTATATGTTTCATTAACAAAATCAACCAAACTGGTGGAGACTTCTACAAGTCACTTGATACTATCCACGCACGTCTAACTAAGGCTGCATTCCCTATACATATTCCTATTGGCTTCGAACAAGAAATTAACGGAATTGTTGACCTAGTTTCAATGAAGTCGTATACATATAAAGATTTCATGGACTCAGAACTGGTTGTAGGCGAAATACCTGAAGATATGATGGAAAAAGTTAATCGTTACCGAAGCCTACTTATTGAAAACGCTGTTGCTGAAGATGAAGAAATGCTTGAGAAGTACCTAGAAGTAGGCGAAGAAGGCATGACCGAGGACGACGTACGTGAGGCTATACGGCGTGCGACTCTAGGCGGTAAATTCTACGCTGTAACTGGTGGAGATGGCCGTGGAGTTATAGTAGAAAAGGTGCTAGACCTAGTGAACGAACTAATGCCTAGCCCAGAAGATCGTGGATCAACATGGGGAACAGATGCAAAGTCTGGTGATAAACTAGAGCGTAAGCCTACAGAAGCTGAGCCTATGTCAGGACTAGCGTTCAAGATCACTACCGACCCATTCGTAGGTAAGTTAGCATATTTCAGAGTTTACTCGGGTAAGCTAACAGCTGGTTCATACGTATTGAACAGTTCAACGGGTGTTAAAGAACGTATCGGACGTATCGTTCGAATGCAAGCTGACAAGCGTGAAGAAGTATCAGAAGTTACTGCCGGAGACATAGCAGCTATAGTAGGGCTAAAAGCGACTACAACAGGTCACACACTAAGTGACGTTGCTAATCCAATCGTTCTAGAAAGTATTACATTCCCAGATCCTCCAGTTAGTATCGCTATCGAACCAAAAACTAAGTCAGACCAAGAGAAAATGGCGATTGCGCTGCAACGTCTTGCAGAAGAAGACCCAACATTCATTGTTCGTACAGATCCTGAAACTAGCCAAACCATTCTAAGAGGAATGGGTGAGCTACACCTAGAAATCTTAGTAGATAGAATGAAGCGAGAATTCCAGGTAGAAGCGAACATCGGTGCACCACAAGTTGCCTACCGTGAAACTATCCGTAAGGATGACGTTGAAATCCAAGGTAAGTTCATCAAGCAGTCCGGTGGACGTGGTCAGTATGGTGACGTATGGCTTAGACTTTCTCAGAACGAAGCTGGTAAAGGCTTTGAATTCATCAACAAGATCAAGGGTGGATCAATCCCTCAAGAATACATTAAGCCTGTACAACAGGGTATTATTGAAGCTATGAGCAACGGTGTACTAGCTGGTTACCCAGTAGTAGACATCACAGCAGTTCTATACGACGGCTCATACCACGATGTTGACTCTAACGAAATGGCGTTTAAAGTAGCGGGATCAATGGCTCTACAAGCTGGTGTACGCGCCGCTAAGCCAGTAATACTAGAACCAGTCATGAAAGTAGTAGTTGTAACTCCTGAAGAGTTTATGGGCGACGTCATAGGGGATCTGAACTCTAAGAGAGGTCGAATCGAATCTATGGAAGACCTATCTGCAGGAACCAAGGAGATTACCGGATTTGTCCCACTAGGTGAAATGTTCGGATACACAACAAACCTACGTTCAAGCACTCAAGGTAGAGCTAGTTCTTCAATGGAACTAGACCACTATGCAGACGTACCAAGTCACGTAGCTGAAGCAATCATAGCCAAAAACGCCAAGTAGATCTAAGTAAAAATGCTAGACATATGCCGTGTCCAGAGGGTAGGAATCTCGGATTTAGTACCAGAGCATCTTCGGGTGATTAGCGAGATAGGATTTCTAGAAGTTCATCACGAAGGTTACAAAGGTTCTGTACCGCAGGCTTTAACGGAAGCTTTAGTGGCTGATCAACAAGACATCATGAAACTCAGAGAAGGTGACTACTACAGAAATGCTCCGTCCGATTGGCACACGGATGGAGGAAACGAGTGTACTGTAAATATTCATGAAACTAAATCAGGCATCAGTATTGTCTTGCTTGCAGTAGCTGTAGACCCGATCATGACCCAAGCAAAATACGCAGACCTAACCTTCACGGACATTATGGCGCGCGCCGAAGAGTTGACCAGGAGTGGCCAAATAGTTCCTGGATTATCTCTAGGCTTCTCAAGAAGAAACTCTACGCTGCTTTGGAGACAACAACGAAGCGAAGAAGAACCAGCCGACATAGCACATGCAGTAACACAAGGAAAAAAGCCAAGGCACTCAGTTATCAGTGAACTAGTTCTAAAAGAATGGCCTAGCTAGCAGCTACAATTACTAAAGCTATACATTTACACTTGATGAGACAGAACAAATAGAATATAATCATAGTTGTATCTCGCGTGAGGGCTTTTGCTATGTATGTCAAATTACGAACTGCAAATATGGATCGCGATAAACAATATATAATTCATTAAACCCTTAAAAAGTGACTAGCAATCACACAAAATAAGTAGCATTTGAGGATATTCTATCTACAAATAGTTACTAAAATTTCGGAAAGGAAATTTTTAATATGGCAGATTTTGACAGAAGCAAACCGCACGTCAACGTCGGAACTATGGGGCACGTTGACCATGGTAAGACAACATTAACAGCAGCTATTACAGCTGTACTATCAAAGAAGCTTCCAAGTGATGTAAACAAATCAGTAAACTACGACGAGATCGACAACGCTCCAGAAGAAAAAGCACGTGGTATAACCATTGCTACTTCTCATCAAGAGTACGAATCAGAACTACGTCACTACGCACACGTTGACATGCCAGGACACGCGGACTATGTTAAAAACATGATCACAGGTGCTGCACAGGTTGATGGTGCTGTATTGGTTGTATCTGCAGCTGATGGCCCTATGCCACAGACACGTGAGCACGTTCTACTTGCTAAGCAAGTTGGTGTTCCAAAAATCGTTGTATTCCTTAACAAAATGGATATGGCTGATGAAGAACTAGTTGAACTAGTTGAAATGGATGTACGTGAACTACTTTCTAAGTACGACTACGATGGTGATAACGCTCCGATTATCAAGGGCTCAGCTCTAAAGGCAATCGAAGGCGACCCAGCATATGAAGACGCAGTAATGGAACTAGTTAAGGCTATGGACGAGTATATCGAAGAGCCAAAGCGTGAGCTAGACAAAGACTTCCTAATGCCAGTTGAAGACGTTTTCTCTATCAAGGGGCGTGGAACTGTAGCTACAGGGCGTATTGAATCAGGTGTTGTTAACGTAAACGACGAAATCGAAATCGTTGGTATCAGAGACACTCAAAAATCAGTTGTAACAGGTATTGAAGCATTCAAGAAATCTCTTGACCGTGGACAAGCTGGTGATAATGCAGGAATTCTACTACGTGGAATTGAGCGCGATGACATCGAACGTGGACAGGTATTGGCTAAGCCAGGAACTGTTAACCCACACACAGAGTTTGACGCAGAAGTGTATATCCTTACAAAAGAAGAAGGTGGACGACACACTCCTTTCTTCAAGGGTTACAAGCCACAGTTTTACTTCCGTACTACGGATGTAACAGGTGAAGTAGAACTTCCAGCTGACAAAGAAATGGTTATGCCAGGTGACACAATCACTTTCAAGGTGACATTGCAGTCTGCGATCGCTATGGATCAAGGTCTACGTTTTGCTATCCGTGAAGGTGGACGCACAGTTGGTGCAGGTGTTGTTACTAAAATTACTAAATAGTAATTAACTAACTCCTACTAATCACTAAGAGAGTCGAGCAATCGACTCTCTTTTTAATTCTGTTGATCATTGTGGTATAGTATATTTATCAACAAATTTAAATCGTAATGAATAAAAGTTCTACTGTTAGCCAATCGTAGAATGTTACATTACTCCAGAAATATCTGGAACTCATAAAGGAGTACACTAATGGCAGATACTAAAAAAGCAGCAGCACCAAAGAAAGATCAGAAACAGCGTATACGTATACGTCTAAAGGCATATGACCACAAGGTTATTGACCAGTCTTCTAAACAGATCGTAGACACGGCACTGCGTACCGGAGCTAAAATAGCAGGGCCAATCCCCCTTCCAACTCGTAAGACTACATACACAGTAGTTAAGAGTCCTCACGTATTCAAAAAAGGGCGCGAACAGTTCGAGATGCGAGTACACAAACGTCTTATAGACGTTCTAGAGCCGACACCTAAGACTATAGATAGTCTTATGAACCTGTCTCTACCTGCAGGTTGCGACGCCGAAATCAAAATGTAGTACGCTGTCCAGCAGAGGTATCTAGTATTTAGAAGTTCGTATTTAGTATAAGAACAACAGCCGCATCACAAAAAAAACTACTGGAAAGTCCAGTAGTTTTTTAGATTGTACTTGTGTAGAATATGCTTATGGCTAAAAAAACACGCAAAACTAATCTATCCAAGTCCAAGAAGACTTCTAAGGCCAAGAGACCTGCGAAAAAGATAGCTTCTATAATCGGTATAGAACCGGATTCGGTATTTTTTTTAAAGATAGTCATTTTCCTTATCCTAGGAACGCAGTGGATATATATTGAATCGCTACCTAATTGGCAAGCACCCATTCCAGTAGGACTAATCCTGGGTCTAGTTTTCGCAACTCACGAGCATTTCCAAATAGACAGAAAAATAGAATATGCAGTACTATTAGTCGCAACATTCATAGCTTTCTGGCTACCAATCGGTATAACTATCTCGGTTTAGCTTTGTAGTAATTGCTTAACATGCTAATATCCGTCTATGGATAAATTGAATAAATCTATGATCACAGAACCTGGATTCCACGGTGCAAAAAGGTTCATACCCAGTGCGCTGATTATTACATTCGTAGCAATAGGAACATTTTTTATACCTGAAGCAGATGATACTACTGTAGCTAATCGGCAAATGACAGAAGATCAGGCAGATAATGAGCTGCATTGGCAGCATGTGCATGCTATTAGAACACAGTCAAGTATAGAGGGGGCGTATAAAATGCAATTTATGTCTTCAATATATACCGATCCTATAGAAGTTGTGGATGAACATGATGGTAGTTATATTCGAACCATAAGTCAGGTATCTCAACCATGTTTGTTGAATGAGTATAATATCGATTCCCCAGAAGTGAACATACATGAATCTCCAAGCGGTGATCAGGCTAGAATAGTAAGCTCTATAGGGGAGCCAACACTAAATTTTGAGTTGTTAGCTGGAATATTTGTAGCCATTGACGAAGTGACTGAACGTACACTGAAGCGCAACTTATGCAACAATGATTTAGGGAGCACAGCATTAGCATTAGCCGAGTAGTCATTGTAGAATTGTCTACATGTTGACTTCTTAGAGCAACTCGTGCTAAGATGTAAGTCAATCGCTTATCTTGGTGAATTTGTAAGTCCCGTAACAGGGATACTACATATCACCGAGATTTTTTATGTCAAAGACATACCCGCGATATCGATATCACAAAATTAAACGAAAGGTTCAGGGCGAAAGTCCGGAATATCACTATGAAAGCACTCATCACGAGAAAACTCGGCATGACTAGTACCATCTTAGAAGACGGTACAGTTGAAGCCGTAACACTGCTTTCCGCTAGTCCTTGTGTAATCACACAAGTCAAAGACACTGATACAGATGGCTATAAGGCTGTCCAGGTAGGATTTGAAGAGGCTAAGCGGGTAAATAAGCCACAAGTAAATCACTTCAAGGACTCAAAGGCACTCCCAAGAGTCGTACGAGAATTCAGAACAGAATCAATCGATCTACCAGAAGACCTCACTGTCGGCAGCAAGCTTACAGCAGAGGTTTTTTCAATTGGTGACGTTGTAGACGTAGTTGGAACAAGCAAAGGTAAGGGCTTCGCTGGTACTATCAAGCGACACAACTTCCATAGACAACGTGAGACGCACGGTGGAAATGGTGCTACAAGAAAGCCAGGTTCAATCGGATCTATGTACCCACAGAAAATTTTCAAGGGCAAGAAGATGGCCGGACGTATGGGTGCAGACAGAGTTACAGTTAAGAACCTAAAGATCGCGATTGTAGACGCTGAAAAAGGAATTATCGCAGTTACAGGCGCTGTTCCAGGGCCTCGCAAAAGCATCGTTCTAGTGAAGGGAGTCCTATAATGGCTATCGCAACTTACACAAAAGCAGGAGCTAAAGCTACTGTTGCAGCGAAGCTTGATAAAAGCGTTTTCGAAGTAGAGGCAAAGAACCACGAACTACTAAAGCAGGCTTACCATACATACCTAGCTAACGGCAGAGAGAACCTTTCTAAGACTCTACGCCGCGGTGAAGTACGTGGTGGTGGTAAAAAGCCTTGGAAGCAAAAGGGTACAGGACGTGCTCGTTTCGGTTCCATCCGTGTCCCAATATGGCGTGGTGGTGGTATCACTTTCGGCCCACTAGGTATCGAAAACTACTCAAAGAAGCTAAACGGCCCTGCTAAGCGAACTGCTATCAGACAGGCACTAACTCTTAAGTCTCAAGCTGGCGGCATCATTGTTATAGACGATATCCAGGTAAAGGACGGCAAAACCAGTGCTGCTATAGCTCTACTGAAGAAGATTGGTGCGAATGGACGTGTACTCATAGCTGTTGAAAACAAAACACCGGAACTAGTCCGCGCGTTTAATAACATACAGAAGACTGACATAACCCAAGCTTCCTACCTGAATACTTACTCTATTATGAACGCAGATACTTTGATCATAACAACTAAAGCACTAGATCGCGTTCACGAGTGGTTAAGCAAGAAGAGCGTATCCGCTAAGTCAGATGCTAAAGCAAGTGTTAAACCTGCTACAAAGACTGCTACAAAGTCTGCGACTAAGTCTGCTGCAAAGTCTGCTGCAAAGCCAGTAACTAAAACTGCTGCAAAAACAGCTTCTAAGGCCAAGGAGGGCACTAAATAATGAGTGCTATTACACTTAAGCCACGAATGAGCGAAAAATCTTATGCGATGAGCGATACAGGAGTCTACGTATTCGATATAGATCCTAGATACAACAAGCATGAGATATCAGATGCTATCCAGTCCACATACGAAGTTACAGTCGTCAATATCCGTACTATCACTGTTAAGGGTAAAGTTAAAAGACTATACCGAAACCGACGTTACGAAACAGGGTCTAGAGCAACCTACAAGAAGGCGTATGTAACGCTAAAAGAAGGCGATGCTATACCTATATTTGCAGCTGTAGAAGAACAACAGGAAAAAGCTGATAAAACAGCTAAACTAGTTGAAAAGTCCGCTGAGAAAAAAGCTAAAAAAGAGAAGAAGGATAAATAGTCATGGCAGTAAAACTATATAAACCAACTACTCCTGGCCGCAGAGGCATGACAACTCGTGATTTCTCTGAGATCACGACAAGTAAGCCGCTAAAAAGCCTACTAGTAACGAAGAAAATTACTGCTGGTAGAAACAACAAAGGTAGAATTACCACTAGACATAAGGGTGGTGGCGTAAAACGGCACATCCGTAACCTGAACTTCAACCTAGCCGCAGGAACAGTAGCAACAATCGAACAGATAGAATACGATCCAGGTCGAAGTGCTAACATTGCTCGTATCAAAGACCAAGAGGGTGAGTTCCACTACATACTTGCTGCTAAGGGCATGAAAAAGGGAATGAAGATTGAATCAGGCGCTGAAGCTCCAGTATCTGTAGGTAACAGACTTCCTCTTAACAAGATCCCTGCAGGTTCAGTTATACACGCTATAGAGCTAACATCCGGTAGGGGCGCTCAAATGGTACGATCAGCTGGTAACAGCGCGCAGTTAATTGCTAAAGAGGATGACTACTGTCAAGTAAGACTACCTAGTGGTGAAGTACGTAAAGTATTATCTAACTGCATGGCTAGCATCGGTAACCTTGGAAACGAACAACACCAGAACGTTAAGTACGGTAAGGCTGGTCGAAAACGACTTATGGGAATCAGGCCTTCAGTACGTGGTGTAGTTATGAACGCAGCAGACCACCCGCACGGTGGTGGTGATGGTGGTAGACACGGAATCGGTGGTGGAGTTAACCATGGATCAGCTCCAAGAACACCTTGGGGACAGAAGACCCTTGGTTACAAGACACGTAGCCGTTCAAAGACAAGTAATAAATTCATCGTGAAATCACGTCATGAAGCGAAGAGGAAGTAAGGGATTATATGTCTAGATCATTAAAAAAAGGTCCATTTATAGATCCAAAGCTAGCTAAGAAAGTAGCAGCTCTGGCTAAAGAAGACCGTACAATTATAAAAACTTGGGCTCGTGCATGTACAATTCCTCCGGAATTTGTGGGTCGCACAATAGCCGTTCACAATGGTAAAGTTCACGTTCCAGTATTCGTTACTGAAAACATGGTCGGCCACAAGCTAGGTGAGTTCTCACCAACACGTAAATTCCGTCGACACGGTGGAAAGATGGCTAAATAATCATGAGTAAACCAGTACTATCACTAGCTAAGGGAGTTTCACACAGCCCACGTAAGGTTTCAGAAGTAGCTTCTCTAGTTCGCAACCGAAGCGTGTCAGATGCTTTAACTATCCTAGAACACACACCGCGTCGTTCTGCTATTGCTGTATATAAAGCAATTGCCAGCGCAAGAGCTAACGCTGAACACAACCACAACTTCAAACCAGACACGCTACATATTACTGAAATTACTGTTACTGCAGGACCTAGAATCAAACGATTCCGACCAGCAGCTCACGGTAGAGCACTACCTTTCCAGCGTAAAACTTCTCACATTCGAGTTATTGTAGACGGCGAACAGCGTCAGAAAAAGACTAAAACAGCTGAAAAACCAGCAGTAAAGAAGGAAGGTAAATAATATGGGCCAAAAAGTAAACCCAATTAGCATGCGCCTTCAGGTCAATAAGAACTGGCGTAGCAAGTGGTTTGCCAGTAAGCGAGACTTCGCGTCTAAGCTGACTGACGACCTGAAAGTACGTAAACTTATAGATAAGAAAACTGGTACTCGTGCAGCTATCAACAAGGTAGAGATTGAACGTTCACCAAACCAAGTTACTATAACTATCCAAACCGGTAAAGCCGGTGTAGTTATCGGTAGAGGTGGTTCTGGTGTCAACGAAATCAAAGCCGAAGCAGAGAAGATTTACGACACACCTGTTAGAATCAACATCGAAGAAATCAAGAAGGCTGAGTTATTTGCTAAGCTAGTAGCTGAAAACATCGCTAACTCTATCGAACGCAGAATCGCTTTCCGTAGAGCTATCAAGCAAGCAAGTGCAGCTACAATGCGCTCAGGTGCCAAAGGTATTCGTATCGAAGTAGCTGGTCGTCTTAACGGAGCCGAAATGTCCCGTAAAGAAAAAGAAGTTCAAGGAAGCGTTCCACTACATACAATCCGTGCAGACGTAGATTACGCTCATGCAGGAGCACAAACACCTGCTGGAGTTATCGGTGTCAAAGTATGGATCTATAAAGGGGAGGCACTATAATATGTTAGTCCCAAACAAAACTAAATTCAGAAAAGTACGAAAAGGTAAGAATACAGGAGTTGCTACTAGGTGTAACTACATCGCACATGGTGATTACGGAATACAATCCCTTAGTAACGAACGTATTACTAGCAGACAGATCGAAGCTGCACGTCAAGCGATGACTAGGTACATCAAGCGCGGTGGACAGATCTGGATCAGAATTTTTCCTCATACACCTGTGACTCGTAAGCCACAAGATGTAAAAATGGGTAGCGGTAAAGGCAACCCTGAATACTTTGCAGCTAAAGTTCAGGCAGGAACAGTAATGTTTGAAATAGCCGGAGTTACTGAAGAACAAGCCCGTGAAGCAATGAGACTTGCATCACACAAGTTGCCCGTAAAGACACGTTTCATATCTAGGGAGGTTGCTTAACATGAGTAAAATCGAAGAGATCAGAAACATGGATACTACTAAGTTGGTAACGGCTAGCACTGCTCTAAGAGACGAGATAGCCGAAATACGACGTAGAGTTCACATGGGCGAAATGCAGAATACTCGTACATTACGTATGAAGAAGAGAGAACTAGCTAGAATGCTGACAGTTCTAACAGAACAATTAAGTAAGGAGAACGCATAAGATGGCACGATCAATCGTAGGTACAGTTGTATCTGATAAAGCCGATAAGACTATCGTGTTGTCAGTTACTGTGCGTAAAACACACCCTATATATAAGAAGCAGTATTCCAGAAGTACTAAATATATAGCTCACGACGAAAACAATGAAGCTAAGGTAGGCGACAAGGTGGAGGTAGTTGAAACACGACCAATATCAAAGCGCAAAAAACTGACTCTAACTAAGATTGTTGAAAAAGCAATGTTAACGGAAGCAGACCTAGTAGAGAACGTTACCTCTAAGGACGACGAAAAAGTAGCAAAGGCTACTGAAAAGATCGCTCCAGTGGTAAAAAAGGCTAAAAAAGCTGTTAAAGCTACTAAGGCCGACAAAGCTGAAGGGAGTGAAGCATGATTCAACAAGAGTCACGCGTATCTGTCTGCGACAACAGCGGTGCTAAGGAGATTCTATGTATTAGAGTCCTTGGCGGTACGAGAAAGCGATATGCAAGAGTTGGCGATACAATAGTAGCGACAGTCAAGCAAGCAGCTCCAAATGGAACTGTTAAGAAGAAATCTGTTGTCAGAGCCGTTATCGTAAGAACTAGAGATACTATCAGACGTAAAGACGGTTCTACAATAACTTTCGACGACAACGCAGCGGTTATTATCGATGAAGATAAACTACCAAAAGCAACACGTATTTTTGGCCCAGTTCCACGAGAACTAAGAGAGCAAGGTTATTCTAAGATAATCAGTCTTGCGCCGGAGGTACTATAATGACTACCAAGCAAAAAAACGAAAAGACTACAGTATTTAACATCCGTATTAAAAAGGGTGACACAGTAGTAATCAGAAGCGGTAAATTTAAAGGCCAGACAGGTAAAGTCACTATGACTCACCCGAAGGAAAATAAAGTTACTGTAGAAGGCATCAACATAGTCAAAAGACACGTTAAGCCAACACAGCTAAAGCCACAGGGCGGAATAATTGAAAAAACTAAGCCAATGTGGGTGTCTAAAGTAGCTTTGATTGATCCAGCAGATAAGAAGCCTACTAGAGTCGGATTCAAGTTCGATAAAGCAGGCAATAAGGTTCGTATATACAAGCGAAGCGGAAAGGAAGTGAAGTAATGGCTACCAAGACTACGGCGAAAGCTAAAACGACTACAAAAGCTAAAGTTACAGCTACTAATACGGATGTATCTCGTCTAAAGACACAATATACTGACACTTTCCGCGGCGAACTTGCTAAAGAACTTGGCATAAACATCAACGAAGTTCCAAAACTACGGAAGATTTCAGTGAACGTAGGTATTGGACAAGCAAAGGACGACAAGAAGCTATTAGTTATTGTTGCTAACACACTTGCTAAAATTACAGGACAACAGCCAGTACCGACTACATCTAGGCTATCTATCGCAACATTCAAGCTACGTGAAGGTAGCAAAATTGGGATGATGGTTACTCTAAGAGGAGACCAGATGTACGAATTCATGGACAGAGTTGTCAACATTGTACTGCCGAGACTTAGGGACTTCCACGGTGTTTCTAATAAGTCATTTGATGGGCAAGGAAACTTCAGTATCGGTTTTAGAGATCAGAGTGTATTCCCTGAACTAACATTTGAAGAAACTTCAACTCCTCACGGACTACAAGTAAACTTCGTGATCGATGCAGTTAAACCAGAACACGCAAAAGCACTATTAGATAAGTTTGGAATGCCATTCATGAAAGAAGGTAAGTAACATGGCCAGAAAATCAAACATAGCACGCGACCTTAAACGCGATAAAATGATCAAGAAATATGCAGCAAAGAGAGCTGAGCTAAAAGCCGCAGGAGATCTAGATGGACTTCATCTACTACCTAAAAACAGTAGCCCATCAAGACAAAAAAACCGTTGCTCTGAGACAGGTAGGCCAAGAGCATACATGCGACAATTTGGACTATCTAGACTCTCATTCAGAGAGCACGCAAGCAAGGGTGAAATACCTGGCATAACGAAAGCAAGTTGGTAGGAGTAATTATGGTATCAACAGACCCAATAGCAGATATGTTAACAAGAATCCGTAATGCGATAGCAGTTCAGAAGACTGAAGTCAGCCTACCGCACAACGGTATCAAAGAAGCTGTAGCTAAAATCCTTAAGGAAAACGGCTACATTGCTAACATTAGCGTAAACAAAGAAGATTTCCGCAAGGAAATGACATTAGTACTACCTGAAATCGTTACAATAAACGAAATCAGCAGGATAAGTAAGCCAGGCCGTAGAGTATACGCAAAGGTTAACGATATACCTGTAGTTAAACAAGGACGTGGAATAGTAATCGTATCTACATCACAAGGCGTTATGGCCGGTGCAGATGCTAAAAAACAGAAACTTGGCGGCGAAATACTCTGCCAAGTATATTAAGAAAAGGAATAGATAAATGAGTCGTATAGGAAAACAGCCAATAGCAATCCCAGCTGGCGTGGTAATCACTGTCGACGAGAATGCCATTACGGTCAAAGGACCTAAAGGTGAACTCTCGCAGTTTACAATGCCCGGAATTATAGTTAAACAAGAAGGTGAAAACGTTCTTGTATCAAGGGAAACTGACGAGAAAGTACACCGTTCTAAGCACGGTCTAATGCGTACTTTAGTAAGCAATATGATCGATGGAGTCACTAAAGGCTTCGAAAAGAATCTAGAAATCAACGGAGTTGGTTTCAGAGTAGCTCTAGTAGGAACTACACTAAAGATGTTCCTAGGGTTCTCGCATGAAGTTGTATATGCACTTCCAGAAGGCATCGTAGCTAAAGTAGACAAAAACACTATAGCAATCAGTGGTATCAGCAAGCAACTTGTTGGACAGGTTGCAGCAGAAATTAGAGCATTGAAGAAGCCAGAGCCGTATAAGGGCAAAGGTATTCAATATGTAGGCGAACGTATACTACGTAAGTCTGGTAAGTCAGGTAAGGAATAATCATGAGTGAGTTAAAAAACAAGGCATTAAATGCCATCCAACGAGCATCACGTACACGATCCAACATCAGAGGTACAAAAGATCGACCAAGACTAAGTGTCAATATTAGTAACAAGAATATTAGTGCTCAAATAATCAACGATGAGGACGGGACTACACTAGTAGCAACTTCAACAATTGGTGTTAAAGCTACTGGTACAATGACTGAAAAAGCAGCGGCAGTGGGTGCGGAAATCGCTAAGAATGCTAAAACGAAGAAGATTAAGCTAGTAGCATTTGATAGAGGAAGCAAGAAATACCACGGAAGAATTAAAGCTCTTGCTGATGCAGCACGAGAGAATGGATTGGAGTTCTAATTATGCCTAAAAGAGAACAAAGAATGCCTAAGGAAGAAAAACAATTTGACGAGCGCGTAGTTGCTATCGACAGAGTTGCACGTGTTGTTAAGGGCGGACGCCGATTTAGATTTAGGGCACTAGTTGTCGTAGGTGATCGTAAAGGTATGGTTGGAGCTGGTACTGCTAAAGGTACTGATGTAACTGCAGCTGTAGCTAAGGCAACAGATGTAGCGAAAAAGCAGATGTTCAAAGCACCTGTTGAAAAAGGAACAATTCCTCACGAGCACGAAGCTAAAGTTTCAGGTGCAAAAATACTTCTCAAGCCTGCAGCACCAGGTACAGGCCTGATAGCAGGCGGTGTAGTGCGAGTAGTGCTAGAAGTAGCCGGAGTACGCGACGTATTGTCAAAATCACTTGGTTCAAGTAATAAGATCAACCTTACATACGCTACATTAGAGGCACTAAGACAGATACAGCCAAAGGCTCTATGGAACACTACTGCTGTAGCAGCAGCAAAGAAAGCATCCAAGACTTCTAAAGCAGTACCTAAGACTGCAGCGAAGAGTAAGGGGACTAAATAATGAAGTTCAACGAACTAAAAACAACAAGAGCTAAAAAACGCATCAGGGCTGGACGTGGAATAGCAGCTGGACGTGGAAAAACGGCTGGACGTGGAACTAAAGGACAACGAGCAAGAGCCGGAAATGGTAAAAAACCTGGATTTGAAGGTGGACAAAACCCTCTATACAAGAGAATACCTAAACTACGTGGATTTACACCATTTTGGGATAAACCAACTACGGTAACTACGTTGCAGCTAAGCCAGTTTAAGGGAGTAGTAGATAACTTCACCCTATACGAAGCACGCATACTTGCAGACCCATCCGACATTGCTAGAGTTGTAGTTCGCGGTGACTTGACTACTAAAGTAGACGTAAGGCTTCAAAGTGCAAGTGAAAAGGCTATAGATATCATTACTAAAGCTGGTGGATCGTTTCAAAAAACTCATAGAGTTAAAGCTGTCGGCAAAAGCGAAGATAAATAGATAATATATCAGGACTGCCTGCTATAATTAAGTCATTCGAACAGGTAACTTTAAATTTTGAGGGTGTGTGATCTCCAAGACTTTCAGTGTCTCTAGCAAGACGTAAGCTACAAAAATATGTTGCGAACAGTCGATCGAGCCACACTAGTCAAGCAATCATACATATATAACGGGGTAAAACAGTGAATTGGAAAATAATCTGGAAATCATTCAAGCATAGCGATATGAGAAATCGTATTCTAGGTGTATTGGGTATGTTGTTCATATTCAGAGTCCTAGCTCAAATACCTATTCCACTTGCTGATCCTACTACACTTAAAGACCTGTTAAACACACTATTTACTGCTACACAAGACACGCAATTGTTCAGCTTCCTAGACGTAATTTCCGGTGGTGCGCTAGCTAACTTCTCGATAATGTTGATCGGACTAGGCCCGTACATTAATGCGAGTATCATCATGCAACTTCTTACACAAGCTATACCCAAGCTTGAAGCATTAAACAAAGAAGGCGAATTCGGGCGTAAGAAGATCAACCAATACACAAGAATGATCACGTTCCCATTAGCTATAGTTCAATCTGTAGGTGCCCTATTCTTAGTTAGGCAACAAGCACAGAGTCTATCAGGTATAGATATAATTGCCGGAGCTGGTTTAGGTACGTGGATACTTATGATTTCTGCTTTAACTGGTGGAGCGATGCTACTTATGTGGCTAGGAGAACTGGTTACCGAACAGGGTGTTGGAAATGGTATAAGTCTGTTAATTACAGCTGGTATAGTGTCTCAGCTTCCATCTACTATCGCTTCTATAACTAGCAGTATATTTACTGGTGAAAGTTCAGTGGCAATATTCGGAAAGACTATTAGCTATAGACCAGAATCTCTGTGGATAGCATTAGTCATATTGCTTTCAGTGATCGCTACTACATGGATAGTTGTCAAGCTGAACGAAGCTGCAAGAAATATTACTATTAACTACGCCAAGAGAGTTCAAGGAAGCAGAACATACGGTGGAGTTACGACAAAGCTTCCTGTGAAACTTATAACTGCAGGAGTGATACCAATTATCTTTGCTGTAGCGTTTTTGAGTCTACCGACGTTCATAGGCCAGATTATGGCTAATGACCCTAACTCACAGTGGTTTGAATTAGGCAACAACCTGCTGCTTTGGTTCGCACAACCTACATCTCAAACGTTTGCACTCCCTGGATTTACACCGTTTGTCTATCCAGTTGTTTATTTTGTATTGATCGTAGCGTTTACGTTCTTCTACACCAGCATTACATTCAATGCTAAGGAGATCGCGGAGAACCTGCAGAAACAAGGCGGCTTCATAGAGGGTATCCGGAGCGGCAACGACACAGAGAAATATCTAAGAAAAGTTGTGAACAGACTAACTCTGTTTGGGGCATTCGCACTAGGCTTCGTCGCTATGGGGCCTATCATAGGCAACTACTTCCTAAACACCAACATCACTATAGGTGGTACCAGTGTATTGATCCTTGTAGCTGTAGCGTTGGAGACCCTACGTCAAGTAGAGTCTAGAGCACTAATGGTCACTTATGACGACTATTCTACACCTGACTTCGTGTACGGTCCTGACAATGCGGCAGAAGCTGCTACAGGCGCTAGAAGACTGAAGCTACCGTCACTTCCAGCTCGTAAGAAAAAAGATAAGAAATAGATTTTGCTTTATAGAGGTCAGTCTGTTATAATTCATCTTTGAATATAAGATATGGCAGCTAACAAGGAAGTAATTGAACTAACAGGGGTAGTGGTAGAGACTCTACCAGGAACCCAGTTCAAGGTAGAACTTGAAAACGGCCATCATATTATAGCCCATGTAGCCGGTAAGATGCGTAAGTATTACATACGCATAGTTCCAGGAGACAGCGTGACAGTAGAATTGACACCTTATGATCTTACTAAGGGTCGGATTACTTACCGCAAAACCTAAGATTAACATGTAGACCATTTTGAGCGTCGAGCGCTCGGATACAGCAAAGCCGTATTATACATACGGCTCGCTGTAAACTCAGAGCTCACAATCTCAAACTGAAACTACATGAAAATTTAGGATTTATATAAATTAAGCAGTGCGTCACGCGCACCAAAAAAGAAGGAGCGTGATCCGTATGAAAGTACGTGCAAGTGTAAAAAAGATTAGTCCTGACGACAAGATTGTTCGTCGCAAAGGAAGAGTCTATGTTATTAATAAGTTTAAACCTAAACATAAGCAAAGGCAGGGATAGGCATGGCTCGAATATCAGGAGTTACTATTCCTAATGAAAAGCAAGTTTTATTTGCGCTTCAGTATATATATGGAATAGGGAAAACAGTTAGTGTAGAGATCATCGAAAAAGCTAAGGTTGAGCCTACAGTTAGAGTAAAAGACCTGACTGACGCAGAAATATCTCGAATTCAAGATGTAATCAATGAGAGACATATTGTTGAAGGTGAACTTCAAAGGATTGTTACCTCTAACATCAAGAGGCTTAAAGAAGTTAAAACCTACAGAGGATTGCGTCACGCACTGAACCTTCCATCTAGAGGGCAGAGAACTAAAACGAACGCAAGAACAAGAAGAGGTAAAAAACTTACTGTTGGCGGAACGGCGAAGAAGGCGCCTACTAAAACTTAATCGATATGGCTGAAGAAACAACAAACGAAGTAGTTGAAGTAAAAACTGCTGCACCAAAGAAAAAGAAGAACAAAAGAAGTGTTCCCTATGGTCAAATGCATGTTAATGCTACATTCAACAACACAATAATTACTTTCACTGACAGCAGCGGAGCGGTTTTATCTGCATCTAGCGCTGGTGCATGTGGATTCAGAGGATCTAAGAAGGGCACTGCATACGCAGCCCAGATCGCAGCGGAAAAAGCAGCAACAACAGCAAAACAACAACACGGACTTGTTAAAGTCGACGTTATTGTTAAGGGTGTTGGACAAGGACGAGATACAGCTATAAGAGCATTAATCGGAGTTGATGTTAGCGTCGAAGGCATAAAGGATATAACTCCAATTGCACACGGCGGAACAAGACCGAAGAAAGCTAGGAGAAACTAACCATGGCTAGAGATACACAATCAATTGTAAAGATGAGCAGACGCGAAGGCTATGCGCTACACCCTAAAGCTCACAAGGCTTTAGCTAAAAGAACATCTATGCCGGGACAGGCCGCTAATGGTAGATACAGAAATAAACCTAGTCAGTACTCTCTACAGTTGCGAGAAAAGCAGAAAGTTAAGAGATTATTTGGGCTTCTTGAAAAGCAATTTTCAAGATTAATGAAAGAAGCATCAAAGGGCAAAGGGCAATCAGGGCAAACATTACTCCGACTGCTAGAACAAAGAGCAGATAACGTAATATACCGAGCCGGATTCGCAACAAGTAGAAGAGCTGCAAGGCAGTTAGTAACACATGGTCACTTTGTATTGAACGGTCAGAGAATCGACGTTCCTTCACATAGACTAAACCCAGGTGACGAAATGGTTGTAAGGCCACAAAGTATGAAAACTGATTACTTCAAGAGACTTGACGAAGTTAGCCCAGCTGGCGAAGCCACAGTATCTTGGGTAAAAGTTGATCGCAAGAAAGTACAAGTTAGCATAGTGGCATTACCTGTACGCGAAGAAGCTGAACCAGACATTAACGAACAACTAATTGTCGAGTATTACTCGCGCTAATCATAAGGAAAGAGAATATATGTCAAACCACATAAACACACCTACTATCACGAGCGTTACTGATGATGCCGACAACACAGCTACTTTTACAGTAGAGCCTCTTCATAACGGATACGGGATGACTTTAGGTAACAGTATCAGAAGAGTACTACTTTCTAGTATCTCTGGTGCAGCAGTTACATCATTCCGCATAGAAGGTGTAACACACGAGTTTACAGCAATCGATGGCATCAAAGAAGATGTAGTAGATATCATGCAAAAACTTAAGAGCATTAGGTTCCAGGTACACAGTGACGAACCACAAACGCTAACAATAGAAAAGAAAGGTTCAGGAATAGTTACTGCAGGAGACATCAAGACAAACGCTGATGTTGAAGTAGTGAACAAAGACCTAGAACTTGCTACAATTGACGGCAAAGTTAACTTCAGAGCTGAAATAGTCGTTGAAGTTGGACGAGGCTACAGAACAATTGAGGAAACTAGCAACAATCGTCAAAGCACAGATTTTATCGCTGTAGATGCAATCTTTAGCCCAGTGCTAAGAGTACGTTATAAGGTAGAGAATACTCGTGTTGGTCAGATGACTAACCTTGACAAGCTACTTCTAACTGCTGAAACAGACGGAACTATAACACCAAGAGACGCATTCGAAGAAGCAAACGCACTATTGGTCAACCAATACACAGCTCTAGCAGGTAAAACAACAGTAGAAGCAGCTCCTCTGCAACTTCACGTTCCAGCTAGCGAAGCAATGGCTAACGCAGAAGACGAAGAACGAGACGCGCTAACAACATCTATCGAAGATCTAAACTTCTCAGCTAGAACTACAAACGCACTTATAAACAACGACATTCAGACATTGAAAGACTTGTTTAGCCTTACAGACGCAGAGCTAAAGGACCTTAAAGGGTTTGGTAGCAAAGCTCTTGATGAAGTACGCGAAAAACTAGCGGAATTGGAGCTATAGAAAATGCATCGGCACGGATATAAAGGACGTAAGTTCGGCAGAGAGCGAGACCAGAGAGCAGCTTTAATTAAAAGCTTAGCTGAGAGTCTGATCAAACACGAATCTATCGAAACTACGCTTGAAAAAGCAAAGACACTAAGACCTTATGTTGAAAAACTAGTTACTAAGGCTAAAAAGGGTGGACTGCACAACAGAAGACAAGTGATTAAGTCGCTTCAGACTCTAGAGTCAGCTCACAAGCTATTCGATGAAATAGCACCTAAGATTACACGAGATAGCGGATACCTTAGAATTAAGAAAACCGACACTCGACGCGGTGACAATGCTCAGCTTGCAGTTATCTCATTTGTAGATGACCTAAAAGCAACAGCTAAGTCAGCGGAAAAGAAACCAGCTAAAGCAGTAGCAAAGAAGGCCAAGCCAGCAACCAAGAAGGCTGCAACAGCGAAAAGCACTGGAGACAAGAAATAATGAAGACTTACTCAGCAAAACCAACAGAAGTAACCCGTAAATGGTACGCAGTAGACGCTTCAGAAGCTCCTGTAGGCCGTATGGCTACTAAAATAGCTACTCTACTAACAGGTAAGGGTAAGCCAATGTTTACCCACCACATCGACTGTGGAGATTTCGTAGTAGTTACTAACACTGACAGCACTGTATTTACAGGACTAAAAGAAGATGACAAGAAGTACTATCGTCACTCAGGATACCCTGGTGGGATCAAAGATAGAACTGTTAAAGAGCAGCGTGCACGAGACTCTACTAAACTTATTGAAAAGGCAGTCTACGGAATGCTACCAGTAAATAAGCTTAGACCAGAGCGCATGAAGAGATTGAAACTTTATGCTGGTGCGGATCACAACCATGCAGCTCAAAAACCTGAGACTTTAAGTTTCAAGAAAGAGAGTAAATAATGGCTGAACAACACTATACATACGCTATTGGTAGACGAAAAAGCGCTACAGCAAAGATCCGCCTAACTAACGGTAAAGGCAACATCACAGTAAACAAAGTAACGGCTGCTGAATACTTTGCTAACGCTAATATGCTGCTAGAAGACCTACAGACTCCATTTAAAGCTATAGACGACAACAAGTACGATGTATCTGTTGTGGTCGACGGTGGTGGACATGCTGGACAGATCGACGCTATCAAGCTAGGCATCTCTAAAGCACTAGTTCTGAAAAACGAAAGCCTAAAGGATACGCTTAAAAAAGCCGACCTACTAGGAAGAGACCCAAGACAACGCGAACGTAAGAAGTTCGGTCTTAAGGGCGCAAGAAAACAAAGACAGTTCACAAAACGTTAATTGGTTTTATATAATTAGCGATTGAGAGCCTCCTGATTAATGGTATGTATACTATTAATGAAGGAGGCTCTTTGATTTCTACTGATATGTAACTAACCATTTACCCTTTAAAAGTGGTAAACTTAGACTAGATGAGTAAACAAATTGTACTAACTGGAATTAGATCAAACGACGAACCCACTCTAGGGAACTATATTGGGGCCTTTAAGCCCATGTCCGATATGGCGAAAAAGCAGTCGAAAGATTACAATGTTCACATGTTCGTTCCTGACCTACATAGCTTTACTACCCCTATTGAATTTGGTAAGTTTTATGAGCGCACGATGCACAACCTACGGTTATTCGTTGCATGTGGATTACCCTTAGACAACGACTCAATCTTTATCTATAGGCAGAGCTTTGTTCCAGCGCACAGCGAGCTGACTTGGATTTTAGACAACTTTACTGGTTTTGGAGAGCTTAGCAGGATGGTAGAGTTCAAAGACAAATCAACTAGACTAGACACTGACCGTGTAAGTGTAGGGCTATTTAACTACCCGGTACTAATGTCCGCTGATATCCTTTTATACGGAGCTACATGGGTGCCAGTAGGCGAAGACCAGCGTCAACACCTAGAATTCACCAGGACAATTGCAGAAAGACTGAACAACAAGTTCAACTTATCATTAGTAGTTCCTGAAACTATTGAGAACCAGCAGAAATTCGTAGGGCGCAGTGAAGCCCCTAGGATTCGTAGCCTACGTAACCCATCCAAGAAGATGAGTAAGAGCATAGATGACCCTGCCGGAACAATACTGCTTTCAGATACACCAGAATCAGCCTCTAAAAAGATTATGTCTGCAGAGACTGATAACCTAGGCAAGATTAACTACGACTGGCAGAACCAACCTGGCGTAACCAACCTATTGGCAATATTGGGTGCGTTAACTGATCAACCTCAAAAATCGGTTAATGCTGAATGGGTAGGGAAAGAACGATATGGAGACCTTAAAAAGGCCGTATCTGACGTTTTAAGCAACTTTCTGCAGGATCTGCAGACGAAACTTAGTGCAGTTGACGACGAAGCCTTAATAAAGCACCTTGAAGCTTCAGAGACGCGCATGAATATAGTTGCTAACGAAACACTTCTCACTATCCAAAAGGCTATTGGCCTTAGGATTTAACATGGCAAAAGAGTACTTAGAAATAACAGAAGAAATAGGCGTCGCGAGAATAGACAAGCTTATTGCTGACACTTTCCCGCAATATTCTAGATCTGCTCTAAGCAAGTTGTTCTTAATGAACCTAATTAAAAGAGACGGGATAAGTCTTAGGCCTGGCGAAAAGGTCAGACCAGGAGCAGTGATTGAATACGACCTAGGGCCGCTACAAGAAACACCGGATGTTATACCTCTACCAATAATATATGAAGACGACAATATTACAGTTGTTAACAAGCCTGCTGGCATAATATCTCACGCAAGAGGACGTTTCTGGCAGGAAGCATCCGTAGCTAGCTTCATAAGAGACCGTATTAGCGGCATGGAAGGTGAACGAGGCGGCATAGTACATAGATTAGATCGAGCTACATCAGGAGTAATGATTTGTGCTAGAAACGAAGCGTCGCTAAAGTTCTTTCAGAAACAGTTTCACGACAGACTAGTTCTTAAGTCATACATTGCAATTACTTCCGTATGTCCCAAAGAAAAAGAAGCAAAAATAATTGCTGCTATTGCCAGAAACCTGAAAGATCCGAAGACATTCCATGTAAATACAACTGGTAAAATAGCAGAGACTCACTATAAGGTACTTAAAGAAGAAAAGAAACGCTACACAGTAGAGCTGAAACCTAAAACAGGCCGAACCCATCAGCTAAGAGTGCACCTGAACTATATTAACTGCCCGATAATCGGTGACGAACTATACGGAGGAGACAAGAATGTACGACTCCTGCTCCATGCTCATAAGCTAACCATCAAGCTGCCTGACGGAAAATCTAAAACTTTTACTGCACCACTACCAGAAGAGTTTAAGTAGTGCTACTCCACCCAAAGACCAAAGACTCAGTAAATGCATATATAGGTAAGCCAAACTCGACACTACTAATCGAAACGGCAGGGGATGAACTGAGCTATTCAGTTGACCTTGCTAAGCACATATACAGCAGCATAGCTGGCTCAAGCGCAGATCCTGTACTGGAAGTGCAATCAGACAAGTCGATAGGTATTGAGGCGATTAGAGACCTTATCCATACGATGTCACTTAGCGCGAACAAATCCGACAAAGTATCTAGAGCTGCAATCATACATGATGCACATTTGTTGACTCGTGAGGCACAGAATTCACTATTGAAACTTATTGAGGAACTACCATCTAGTACTCAGGTCATGTTAGTAGCTTCGAATTCGAATAATCTATTTTCTACTATTAAGTCTAGATGCTACAGCATATCTATACTACCGATCAACAAGTCCGATGCCGCTACTTATGCAGAGAAAGACGCTATTGAAGCGAGTAGGATCGATCAAGCCTATCTAGTATCCGAAGGAAAGCCTGGCTTATTCCTAAGATTAATTGCGGACGATGAGGATGAGTACTTCAAATCTATCAACGTTGCAAAACAGTACATAGGATCTACCGTTTTTGAGAGACAGCAAATGGCTAAAACTATCACTGACAAAAAATTCAATCTTGATCTATTCCTTCAATCGCTAAAAGTTATAGCAAAATCCGGGCTACATAGATCCAAAACAACAGAAGCAAAACTAAGATGGAGTTCTACTCTAGAGCAAGTCCTAGATTCTAAAGACAAAATCGACAGGAACGTGAACAAGAAGCTAGCATTACTAGAGTTAAGTGTACATTTATAGATGAGTGGTGTAGCAATACAATGATATACTACAAGCTATGAGTTCATTAGTTTTAATACTTATTTTTGGAGCTATCGCGATCCTTACAGGCAAACAGAGAGATACTGAATTGTCTCCTATACCTAGGAATCTTAGCGATCGACTAAGTAAGCTGTGGGAAGTAGCTCACCAAGGCATGAAGGAGAATAGACTACTAAGAGCTGAGAAGGCTCTACTAACTATCCTGAATATCGACGAGAAAAATGCAGCAGCCTACAATCGACTTGGAATCCTATACGCAAAACAAAAAGAGTTCAAGGATGCTATAGATTGTTTCGAGATAGCTAGCAGTATCGAGCCCTCAGCCTCTAGTCTGCACAACCTAGGATTAATATACTATGAGACAGAAAACTACGAAAAGGCTGGTACAGCCTTCGAGCAAGCTATTAAACTAGAGGATGGGCTAGCAGCTAGACATATAGCCTTCGCTAAAGTGCACGAAAAGCTTAGCAACCAAGCGCTAGTGATAGATTCGCTAGAGAAAGCTGTTGAACTCGAGCCTACCAAGGAATCACTAAACCTATTGCTGCATGCATACGCTACACAAGGTCTTGAAACAGAAGCGAAAGCTATACATAAAAGATTAGACAGGCTAGAAACAGCAACGCAGCCTGCTAAGAAAAAAGTAGCTAGACCAAGAAGAGTTGTAGTCTAGAACAGTAGAGTCATTAGTGGTAATAAAAAAAACACCCTAGTTGGTGTTGTTTTGGTGCAGGGTGTAGGATAACTCCGGTATAATCCGCCCGTTAGTCGCAGGCGCGACGGGGGATTATCGAACCTCGTTCGTTTCACTCACTGAACGGTTCAAATCCTACAACAGCAATAAAAAACACCATAATTGGTGTTGTTTTGGTGCAGGGTGTAGGATTCGAACCTACGAAGGCATAAGCCAACAGATTTACAGTCTGTCGTGTTTGACCGCTTCACTAACCCTGCTTGTTATAAGTTAATGGAGCCACCTGTCGGATTCGAACCGACGACCTGCTGTTTACAAAACAGCTGCTCTAACCAGCTGAGCTAAGGTGGCATCTATTACTAAATGATTCTAGCAAAAATATTGCACAATTACCAGACGTAAATACAAGTACATCACTGTTGACTAGTTATTTTAGATAGTGTTAAATAGATCGAGTATGTCGCCCAGGTAGCTCAGTGGTAGAGCGCATCCATGGTAAGGATGAGGTCTCGAGTTCAATCCTCGATCTGGGCTCCACAATACAGATTGATAAATATGTTGAAATATAGATTGTTATCTGTTAAAATGTTTTAGATATGGGAAAGAAATCAGAAAAACGTAAAATAATTGGACTAGTCTGTGAAGAAACAGGCCAGAGACATTATTACACGAAGAAGAACACACAGAACACGCCTGACAAACTAAGGCTTAAGAAGTACAACCCCGTACTACGTAAGCATACTTGGTACGTTGAAACTAAGAAGAACCTTGGTCGAAACGAAGTTAAACCCCGAAAGGGATAGACACTTAAACAGATCGTTAAAACCGTACTATATGTTTATAGTACGGTTTTTAAATGTCAATTAATCTATAACAATGTGTTGATTAGCTCTGCGTGTGACCATACAAGAGGAGCGACACCAACAATAGACGAGTCTGTAGGATTGATCTGTTCTGACAGCACGCCGCTGTTTGTAGAGTTGGAGATAGCCCAATCTACATATTTATATGCCTTCTCACGATCTCCACAGTCTGCGTAATACTGAGCAAGCCACAGGGTAGTGACATACCAAGGATTTCCCTTGAACGCTGGCTCGCTCCTAAAATAGGCATCATCTGCGTATCTTGCGCTTCCGCCTGATGGAGAAATATCCAATAGTTCTGACTCTATCTTCCTAAGCGTCATTAATAATTGCTGATGGGTACCATAACCGAATTTGTACGCTCCATAGAAACTAGATATATCTAGGGTAGTATCCTCTTCGATTTCTCCATCTATGTTAAGGAATCCTTTTAGGTGATGCGATTCGGACTGGCTAAACAACTTATCCGCACCTGTCTCTATAGCTTTTGATGCATCCCACCAAGTATCAGAACTGTCTAGATCCAAACTATACGCAGCTAGATCAGCTCCTACTGCCAATGCTCTGCACACTACACTGGTAGAGAATGTAGAAGTCAGGAACTTTTCCTCCCATAAATCGTACGTTGCATGGGGTAGTTTTGTGTCCTCATCTATGAAACTAGCCATAAAGCTGCATGCTGGCTTAACTAACTTTTCATACATAGTCTGAACGAACTCTTCATCTTCGCTATATTTGAGGTACTCTCCAAGCATAAATACGACTAGTGCTGTTTCATCTTCCTGAATTGCCAACTCGCTACTATTGCCATGTTCTATAGGGTGCCATGTACTACCCACAGCTTGGTCGGGCTGGTACTTATGCCTTAGATAACCATCTTTATGTATAATGCTGGCACAGAACTCAAAGAACTTCTTGGGCTCTTCTGTATAACCGAGTTTAATCAGCGGCCACATGCTCAGTGCGCCGTCTCTAGGCCAAACGTAGCTATAGTAGTCTCGTCCGTAGTTATAGATAGAAGAGTCGCATGATGCGATTATGCCGCCATGTTCGTCTGTGTGTGCCTTAATAATCATTAGCGATTTTCTTAGCATAGGCATGTATTTTTCCGGCACATGTTTTGTCTGAGGAACCGAAATATTTAGCCACTCTTCCCAATGATTTACAGTTTCTTTCATTCTGCTATCAAATCCGTTGCCTAACATCGTCTTATGCATTCGTTCTAAATCATCCTGGCTATCAGATGCTGCTATCCAGTAATGAAGCTCTCTGGATCCGTTAGCCTCAACTTCAACGCTGCATCTGATAGTCGAGTCGACGCTTGCATGCTCTACGCTTGAGCCAGACAGCTCGCCGTCTTCAGCATCCCTAAAAGTACCTTCTTTACCCTCTATGCCTGTATTGCCTACAGCATGCTGGTCAAAAGGCTTCCCCTCATCATCTTCAGCATATATTAACAAACTAACTCGCCCTTTATAGTCGAGAATGTAGTGATTATCAGGCTCGTATAGCGCTGTGTCTGCACGTCCTTGTGCACTAATCTCTACTACTTGATGGAAGAACATCCGGATTTCACGGTCATTTTCAGACATATTACGAATTGTAACTTTTCTAGCAAATATATCAGCGGACGCAACGACGAAATCCTCAAATAATAATGCAACGCCAAGTTCACTATTTACCAGTTCACATTTACTAACTAATGCGTCGTCGCGAAAGTTAATGTCTTTCTCCCAAGACTGCTCATTGATCCAGCTAAACTTACCATCAACCCATATACCTACATAGTGGGGGTTGCTGCGTGCCGAAGTAAGGTTTTCTAGCCCCACGTAAGGAAAGTAGAAGTCATGCACCATACCTGATTCATCAAGCCCAACTGTTAGGCCACCGTTTCCTAAGAATACTGGTCTAGCCATTGTCGTCTAACTCTTTCTGGGCAAGTCTATATGTTAGATCCCGGTACGCGTTCATAAAATACCTAAACGCATCGTAAGGAGACTCATAAGGGCTGAAATAGGCATGTACGTCACCATCACTAAACCACTTTGTGCACATATAGTAAACGTGGTCGCTAGTTTGCAACCTCCGCCAGTCTTCGATTAGCTTGTCGTCATTAGAATCTATGATTTTACGTTCTAGGGAATAAAGGCTAGTTATAGCGTCGATCTGCATATCGTTTCCTAGCCATGCGGTTAGGTCTCGCTCAGCATCAGCCCACGTAATAGTCTGAGGGATGTCTATGAATCCCTTTGGTTCATGAGTTTCGGCTGCCTCAGTAATAGTCTTGAAGTTGTTTCCTTCTGTCTTTAGCCATTCATTCGGCAGGTTGTGTAGGAAGTTAAATATACCAGTATCAGCCCACTGATGTTCCCCAAAAGTTTCGTAATCCATAAATAGATTAATCAGTTCAGAGTCAGGATCGCCCTCGTTCATCCAGTGAGTATACTTTTCTGTATCTAGTGGCCACTCAGACCACCCTTGGTTAGAGAAACGAAATGCTACATCATCACTAAGCTTATAGTTCTTCATTAGCAGCTTTATATTGCTAGTGTAGCTTGGCCTATACAGATAGTTTGGCGATCGCCACTCCAGTATAGGGTCCCAACCTTCAGTTATAATAGCTTTATAGCCAGCTTCGTCTGCCCAGTAAGCCAGATCGTTGTTATACGAAAGCTCTGTGTTTCTGAATGCGGTAGGAACAACGCCAAAAATCTCACCAATTTTATCTGCATGCTTTGCGACTTGTTTAACAAACTCAGTGCGCGAATAGAAAAAGGCCAATGAGTGATGGTATGTTTCAGCTACTATTTCAACCTTACCAGTGTCTACTATCCTTTTGAATGACTCAAGTACATCTGGACGCCACATCTCTAACTGATCTATTAGAGTACCCGTTATGGATAGGCTAACTTTGAATTCACGGTGATTCTGTAGAAGCTCTAACAATACCTGGTTGGTGGGTAGGTATGATTTTTCTGCCACTTTGTCTATGATGAATCTGTTGTTAGTATCTTTGTTAGGGGATTCATCGTTGAAGTACTCATGATCATGCCCAGCATTAAATACAGAGTATTTCTTAACCCTCAGAGGCTGATGTGCATGTAGATATAGGACAATCGATTTACCCATTATATGCAGACTCCATGGATAGACTATATTTATCCTTCATTAATGCCACTGACTTATCCCAAGAGTTGTTCTTGTACTCGGTATAGCTACTTTCCCACATAGACTCTGCTAGAGACTCATTTTCTACTACGCTCAAGATCATATCGGCCATCTGTTCTGTATCCCAAAAGTCTACCTTGTAGCAATTTTGTAATACCTCAGCTACACCAGATTGCTTAGAAACTATGGTAGGAGATCCGAATGCGATAGCTTCTAGAGCAGTAAGTCCGAAAGGTTCTGATACGGAGGGCATAATAAACACGTCACCAATCCTGAATGAGTCCCTCCACTCCTTGCCGCTTACCCAGCTTTCGAATATAACATTTTTTGAAATACCGTATTTAGCAGCTAGAGACATAAGCTCATCTTCTTGCTCACCGCCACCTGCCAGGAGGAATAGTACTTTCTCATTCTTGGAGACTACTTTAGCGGCTGCCTCGAGTAGGTGAGTCAGGCCTTTTTGTATAGTTTTACGACCTATATTGACGACCACTTTATAACCATTGGCTTTCATCATTTCTAGATAGTGATGAGACGATATCCCTTCATAAATTTCATGATCTATATTCATTCCGTTATGAACTACGTGTATCTTATCTCTGTCTATGCCGTAATGATCTATCAATACATTTTTAGTGTATTCGCTGACAGCAAATATGTAATCAGCCATGGTGAGTCCAGCGTACTCAATCTCTCTTATCTCAGGATTACCGTGTTTGCCAGCAGACTGATCAAACTGGGTTGCGTGGACATGTGCAATTAATGGCTTTCCTGTCGCCATTTTTGCCGCCATACCAGCCTTGAATGTCAACCAGTCATGTGCATGGATAACATCAAATTCGGCATATTTTGCTATCTTGGTAACGTTATGTGTAAATAGGTCGTGCTGTTTACGAAGGTCAAGTGGCTGATCTAGGATTTTTACTGTAGTCTTGCTAAAATATTGGGAGTCGTATACTCCACCAGCCCACCTAAACTCTTCTTCAGTCTGATTATGCGCAGGGACAATGTTCATAAAGTCTATGTCATATTCGGCGCTGTAAGGCAGTACGAAGTCTATATCTACTCCGCTAGAAGCAAGCCCTTTACACATTTCATAGCAGGCTACTCCTAGCCCACCACTATGATGTGGTGGCAGTTCCCACCCTAACATTAATACTTTCACCCTGTTAAACTACCTTTTTTTGCGCGTTTAATTTGTCTGATTACTAGTATAGTGCTTATGGTATATAAATACAACAAGAATAACAGATGTAATTTATGCAATAACGTGCTATAGTTAATAACTTATGAAACAATCAGAAAAAATACGCAACATTGCGATCATTGCACACGTTGATCACGGAAAAACTACACTTGTTGATGGTTTACTAAAACAGTCTAATACTTTTAGGGATAACCAGTCGGAAATGAGCCAAGAGCTAATCATGGATAGTGGCGATCAGGAAAAAGAACGTGGTATAACAATTACAGCCAAGATTACTGCGGTTGACCACGACGGCTACCGTATAAATATTATCGACACGCCGGGACACGCCGACTTTTCAGGTGAAGTAGAGCGGACACTACGTATGGCTGACGGCTGTATCTTAGTTGTTGATGCTCAAGAAGGACCGATGCCTCAGACTAAGTTCGTGCTTAAAAAATCACTTGAACTTGGACTAAAACCTATCGTAGTCATAAACAAGATAGATAAGGCAGCACGGCGTATCGCAGAAGTCGAAGATGAACTAGCTAACTTATTCTTAGAACTTGCAGTTAACGAGGATCAACTGCACTATCCTGTCTATTATGCAATTGGAAGAGATGAAAAAGCGTGGAAAGACATTCCTGAAGATCCAGAATCAGCAGAAGCTGACCTGTCTGTTATATTCGACTCTATCATAAATGAAGTGTCAGCACCGTCAGTGGACGAAGGTGGATCTCTGCAGCTATTAGTTTCTTCACTACGCTATGACTCATTCCAGGGTAAATACGCAGTAGGTAGATTAGAGCGTGGAATTCTGAAGAAAAAAGACCAAATCATCCTATGTGGTGAAAATGGCCAGACTAAAGGCAAGATCGACCGACTATATAGAACTGTAGGACTAGCTTTTATAGAAGTTGAAGAAGCTATCGCTGGAGATATTGTATCTGTTACAGGATTAGCAGACGCGAAAATCGGAGATACTATCGCTGATGAAAATAATGCAGAAGCTTTGCCTCGTATTGAAGTAGAGCCACCTACGCTTAAAATCTACTTAGGCCCAAACACTAGCCCAGTAAAAGGTAACGAAGCAGAGTTCAACACTTCTAGGCAAATTGGCGACCGGCTTAAACAAGAGCTAGAAACAAATGTTGGACTAGAAATAGAAGAACAAGGAATCGGATTCCTAGTTGCAGGACGTGGTGAACTTCACCTATCAGTATTGATCGAAACCATGCGACGTGAAGGATTCGAATTTGAAGTAGGACGGCCACAAGTTGTTACTAAGATGGAAGACGGAGCAGAAGTAGAGCCAGTAGAAGAGTTAACCGTAGAGGTACCAGGCGAACACGTCGGTGCTGTACAGATGGAACTAGGGAAGCGTAAGGCTGAATTAGTGCAGCAAAATAACTCAAATAAGGGCGTAACGGAACTAATTTACAAGATCCCAACACGTGCACTTCTAGGTGCCAGAAACACGCTTATGACAGCCACTAAAGGGACAATAATTATGAACACGCTCCTTGATTCATATGCACCAGTCAGCCCAGCACTAAATCAGATCCGTAACGGAGTACTAGTCGCTTGGGAAACAGGAGTAGCTACGCCATACGCACTTCAGAGCGCGGAAGACCGCGGCGAACTATTCGTCGGTGCTACGCATAAAGTATATGCAGGCCAAATCGTTGGACTTAACACTCGTCAGGACGATCTAGAAGTTAACATATGTAAGGAGAAGCACCTAACAAACATGCGTAGCTCCTCATCTGACGGAGTTGTACAACTAACTCCATACACGCAGTTCAGCCTAGAACAATGCCTTGACTTCATCGAAAACGACGAGTTACTAGAAGTAACGCCAAAATCTCTAAGACTACGCAAAAAAGAACTCGACCACAACAAAAGAAAACGCGCCGCTAAACAATAGTCGTTTAGTGCTTACTGGGAATATTAAGCCTCTAAATGTCTTGTACTTGGCCGAAGGCTATGCGGTCTAGGATTTTACCTTGCATTTCCATCATTAGGGCGGGGGTGACTACAAACTCTCCATACCTGTTGTTTATCGTATCTACAGCATCACTAATCCTCTTCCCGGTCTCATACGCTCGGTAGGGCGAATCCCCAATCTTCAGTCCCCAATCCCCATTCTGGTCAAACAAGCTTGTTTGATATGGCTCCAACGGAGCCAACCCGTACACATTAACGGCCAGTATCCTGACCCTAGCAGGTATCTCTGCCGTATACAGTAGTCTTTTGGCTGCCTGATATATATCCTGTGTGCTGTACATCCTGTGATAGACCTTTTCGCCGCGATGCCAGCTCCGCATTTTGTACATATGCTCAAATGACGCCGGGGCGTCAGGAGAGACTGAGGTGTGTGGATTGGAGATTGGAGAGGCTGCAGTACTTGTAGCTCTGAATCCTGAATTCATGATTTTCTGCGTACCTGATGTTCTGTGATTAATTGGATCATTGTAATTTGGTAATTCATTGGCTATTGCTAATTGGTTATTGTGACTTGGTTCACTAGTGAACCCTAGATATAAATGTATTCCTGAAGCGTATTGTTTTGTTTTGCGTAGCCGGCGGCCAGCTTTTTCGCATAGCTTCATCAGTAACTGAGATAATTCGTCCAGGTCAGTAGTTTTATGGGGCAGGGCGTACTGATGGCCTATACTCTTCTGGCTGAACTCTATGGCATCAGCTTCGTAGCCCCTCAACCTCATATACCAGTGATACCCGTTAATACTCTTGAAGACACGCTTCTTCAGCGTTGTTAGGTCTGCCTCCAGGAATTCTATCGGTGTGTACACGCCTGCCTCCCGCAAGCGAGCCCTGAAGCGCGTATTAATACCTGGTAGGTCGACCAAGGCCATACCTTCATACTTTGACCGTAGATTCACGTGATCTATCAGTGTCATTCCGTCTGGCTTGCCAAACCCAGCAGCATACTTAGCCAGGAACCTGTTGGGCGCTATGCCTATGTTGACCGTCACCCACTCGCCTAAACGCTCGCGTATCTTGCTCTTTATCTCTAGCCCTATCTTTTTCATGGCCTCGTTATGTCGCAACCGTCGCCCCTCCACCCCGTTACTGTACAAGGTCGGACCTTGTACAGTAGGGTTGTGGGCCAGGGAGGCGGATAGGTCTAGGACGAACTCATCTATGGATTTTGGAGTCACGTCAGGGGAGTATTCCAGCAGCACCTCTTTGAACAGTCGGTGGGCTTCTCGGTATTTGGCTGGATCTGGCGTCATTATCACTATTCCTGGGGCCATTGAGCGGGCCTGTTCTACGTTGACACCTAACTTTATGCCCTTGGCCTTAGCCTCGTAGCTAGCCGCTATTATCATTCCCCTGGGAGTATCGTATGCCGGTACACCTACGGGTCTACCACGTAGCAGTCTGTTGGCTTGCTGTTCAATTATCGCAAAGCAGCTATTCAGATCTATGTGCATGACGTATGGTAAACCTTTGTTTACCATAGATTGGGGATTGAAGATTGGGGATTGAAGATTATTCTTATCCAGATTTTCTTGCTTCATGGGTGGCTATCCTTTCTTTGTTAACTAATCTATGTTTTGTGCTACAGTTTGTTGACTTTACTTGATCACTGTGGTATTATATACTTAAGAAATAGGAGTTAGAGAGTTTATGCCTCAGTTTATGTACCACCTTAGAAGTCCTGAAGTACAGCCAGAGAGTGGAGAAGTAGGGCCAGAAACTCCAGTATGTATCAAATCTATCGAGGGATTCTTGCCTTCAGCTACTGCGCCTTGTGAGCTCGCAGATACATGCACATACGAAGTTGCTACGAACAGGATAGTTTCTGTACAAATGGCTACTGGCACTTGTGCTTTGGCTGCTCTAGGTGAATAGTGGTTAATACCTGCTAATAGTTGACGTTATTAGAGCCGGCCATCATGTATTCTTGTAGCGTCCAGTTTAGGCTGTTAGCGTTAAATAGTAATTTAAAGTACGTTGTTTCATCTCTATCGGTAATAGAGAAGTGGTGTAGGACGTTTAGCCCTTTTTTTGTTTTGTGATAGAAGTCTATCTTGCCTAGACGATAATCTATGCCTTGCCAAGTTAATATTTCTGGCTTGAATATCTTCTTCTGTTTAGAATATATTGATAGAACCGATACAGGTTCGTTTA
>JBLFWT010000002.1:0-27500 GCA_047611885.1 Saccharimonadales bacterium (SeqCode)
ACTCGTAAAAATAGAAAAACCGAGCAAAAATGCTCGGTTTTTATCTTGGTGGGCGATGCAGGATTCGAACCTGCCACCTCGTCAACGTCAATGACGCGCTCTAGCCAAATGAGCTAATCGCCCAGGATTATAGTGTATGGTGACACTTTATAGTATCTCACGGTCCAGTTCTTGCCGTATTGGCCAGAGCGGACGCGCTATGTTAACTGGCTGCGGGCTTCGCTCCAAATGAGCTAATCGCCCAGGAACATCGCTATGAAGTATATACATCCAAGGTGTTAATTGCAATATCCTGCATGGATTATACTGCTTATGATATATAACTTAGTAATCCACATGCTGGGGAAAACTATACAAAAATAGTACTAGCATTATAGTACCAGCGTGGTAGTATAGATGCAGTAGGAAGAGTTTTGGGAGAGGTTTTTCCACTCCAACAAGAAAAAAACATCGTGCTTCATTGCGAGAAAGCACGATGTTTTTGTATATTTAGGGTAAAAGATACGTCTAGCGTCCAGAAAAGCCCGTAGAGACGAGCTTATATTTCTCTATATGGGGTGGTATACTGTGGTTACGGCGCTGAAGTGACATAACTAATCACCGAGCTGCAATTGTCAGGGTACGAGCAATACATATTATAATTTTATTATAATAAAACGCGTACAAGAGTTAAACATTTCGGTGGAACCGTTCGCACTACAAGCGAACCCGAAACGCACAAGTAGTAGACAGTATTAAGTCTACGTAGGTGCGTTTTTATAATTTAAGGAGAACACATGGCTGAAAAACAAGAAAAAAACGTAGAAGCGATGAGGCACAGCATGGCTCATATAATGGCGTCAGCAGTGACGGCCCTGTGGCCTGAAGCTAGGCTAGGCGTTGGACCAGTGGTAGAGAACGGCTTTTACTACGACATAGACATACCAGGTGTAACTATATCTGAAGACGACTTCAAGAAGATAGAAAAGCAGATGAAGGGTATTATTAACCAGAATCAGACTTTCGAAAAGTCAGAAATGCCTGTAGACGATGCGATTAACTGGGCCAAGAGTTCTGGACAACCTTACAAGGAAGAGCTACTAAACGACCTGAAAAGAGCAGGCACGACTGTAGCCAAAGACTTGAGTCCTGAGGAAATGGGAACGATAGCAGGCTCTAATGACGGAGTAGAGTCCGTAAGCTTCTACACTAACGGAGAATTTACTGACCTATGCCGTGGTCCGCACGTTGATCATACTGGTCAGGCAGGTGCCTTCAAGTTGCTTAGAGTTGCAGGTGCTTACTGGAGAGGCAAAGAAGATAACGCTCAGATGCAGCGTCTTTACGGAGTCGCATTCAATACTAAAGAAGAGCTGCATACACACATGCAGATGTTAGAAGAGGCAAAGAAGCGAGATCACCGAAAAATAGGCAAAGAAATGGACTTGTTCGTGTTTAGCGAACTAGTGGGGCAGGGACTACCATTATGGACTCCGCGAGGGACAATACTGCGAAGCAAGATAGACGAATATGTACAGCAACTCAGGGGTGAGTATGGGTATGAACCGGTAGAGATACCTCATATCACTAAGAAAGATCTATACGTGAAGAGTGGACATTGGGATAAATTTGGTGATGAACTGTTTAGCATATCTACTCGCGAAGGTCACGAGTTTGTAATGAAGCCGATGAACTGCCCTCACCACACCCAAATATATGACTCTAGACAACGAAGCTACAGAGATTTGCCTATTAGATACAGCAATACAACCATGGTGTACCGTGATGAACAATCAGGAGAACTCGGCGGATTAGCCCGAGTACGATCAATTACACAGGACGATGCGCACGTATTCTGTAGAAAGTCTCAGATCAAGGAAGAAGCATTGAAGATTTGGGATATTGTAGAGAGATTCTACGGCGTATTCGATATGCCCGTGCGTCCTGAACTATCATTTATGGATCCAGAAGAGCCTGAAAAGTACCTAGGTGACATCAAGCTATGGGAAGAAGCACAGGCAACACTCAGCGAATTGGTCATGGAGCGCTTAGGTGAACAGACAGCCATAGGAGTCGGGGAAGCTGCATTCTATGGTCCAAAGATAGACTTTATGGCCAAAGACGCTTTAGGTAGGGAGCACCAAGTTGCGACTATCCAGCTAGACTTCAACCAACCAGAACGATTCGATCTGTCATGTATTGCTGAAGATGGTAGTAGCGAACGTATCTTGATGATCCATGCTGCTATAGCCGGTTCATTTGAGAGGTTCCTGTCTGTCCTAATAGAGCATACAGCAGGGAAGTTCCCATTATGGATGGCGCCCGAACAGCTGAGAATAATTACTGTAAACCAGGAAGAGATGACCACTAATGCTGCCTCTGAGATAGAATCTCTCGCTAAACAAAACGGTGTAAGAGTATACGTAGACAACGACAATGAGTCTGTTGGTAAGAAAATAAGGCAATCCGAATTAGCTAAGATTCCATATACTCTAGTTATAGGAGAAAAGGAAGTCGCTAACGGGATAGTTTCGCCAAGAATTAGAGGTGATATGCAGGTCATAGCAGCACATCCGGAGCTTCACTACGAGCAGTTCATTAATACTCTGGTTAACGAGTCTAAGTCGCGAATTAATAAATCGTCACTATAAGTGGTGCTGGAAAGTTACAGGTTAGATGAGCAAGAAAGACAGTCAGTTTCGGACTAGCGTAGAATCGCTGGTTTCTCGAATTCCGGCCGGTAGAGTCATGACATATGGTCAACTTGCTGCACTAGCGGGCAGTCCAAGAGCTGCAAGGGTTGTGGGCGGTATCGCACACTTCGGTGACCCAGAACTGCCCTGGCATCGTGTGGTTAATCAAAAAGGAGGGCTAGCTAGCGGTTATCCAGGGGGTAGTCTGTCGCATAAAGAAGTCTTGGAGTCTGAAGGCTACGTAGTCTCAGGTGAAGAAGGTCAATTCTATGTAGACGTAGATAACCTAATCTGGTGGCCATACTTCGCAGAAAGCGGAGAGGATGGAATATTGAAGAATGAAGACTGAAGATAATGTAGTTACCCCAATCCCCAATCCCCAATCCCCAATCCTGTTTATTGTGGGGCCTACTGCCAGCGGTAAGAGCAATCTAGCTATGCAACTAGCCGAAACCCTAGGCGGTGAGATAGTCGCAGCCGATTCCCAGACTATACGAAGGTCGATGGATATCGGAACTGCAAAGCCGTCTCATGATGAGCAGCGTCGCGTGAAGCACCACATGATAGATATCATTGACCCATATGAAGAATATAACGTTGCACGCTTCCAGGATGAAGCTCGGGCTGCTATAGGCGACATTCAAACCAGAGGGTTGCTACCGATAGTGGTCGGAGGAACTGGGCTATATATCGACTCGCTATTTTATGGGTACTCTTTATCTGACCAAAACTTAGAAGTGCGTGCAGAGTTGAACGCCAAATCAGTGGAAGAGCTTCAGAAAATCATAAGGCAGAACGGCTACGGTATGCCTGAAAACGACAGGAACCCTAGGCATTTAATAGGGGTTATCTCGCGAGCTGGGTCGTCCCCAGCAGACAAGATACCAGTTGAAGGTGCCTTGATGGTTGGTATAGATGTTGATGAAGACACTCTAAAGGCTAGGATCAGTAGCCGCATAGACAAGATGATAGGCAGCGGTCTAATCGATGAAGTTCGGTCGCTAGTTTCAAGATATGGGAAACCTAGCTCGAAGATCGATGCAATTGCTTATCCGATATTTATAGATTATCTAGATAGTAAGGTATCACTGGATAAAGCAAAAGAATTGTTCAGCCAGTCTGACTGGCAGTATGCACGTAGACAGAAAAGCTGGTTGCGGCGAAACAAGCACATAAATTGGCTGCAATCTGACGATAGACTAACAGAGACGCTAGAGCTAATAAAGAATAGCTGAACAAGTCTGTTACAATATTGGTAGGAGAAAATCATGATAGAACAGTTATTTGGTTCAAAAACGCGCGTTAAGCTTCTTAAGCTGTTCTTTAGCAATCCAAACAGACCATTTTATGTACGAGAGATTACGCGCAAGATTGAGGAACAGATCAACTCGGTGCGTCGAGAGTTAGCTAATATGCTGTCATTAGGGTTAATTACATCTGAAGAATCAAACAATAAACTCTACTATGAAGTAAACCAAAAGTATGAACATTATGATGCGCTACAAAGTATGTTTGCTGACATTAAGACCTCGAAACCTAAGACAGCGAAGCCCAAAGCCGATGCTGTATTAACTGGTACTAAGAAAGAACCCACAACAGCAACTGCAGAAACAGAGCCTACAACGGTTGAACTACCGGAGGCTCAGCAATGGGCAAAAGTTGGTAATGTAACAGGAATAGCGTATAGCGGTGTATTTACACGAGATGAGACAGCTGGAGTTGATATACTAATAGTAGGTGACGTAGTTCTGTCTAAAGTAGAGTCTGTAGTATCTAGTCTTGAGAAAGACCACAAGAACCCCCTAAGGTTCGCCGTTATTGAAAACGACGAATGGAAGTATCGTGGGCAGGTTAGGGATAAGTTCTGGGTTAAGCTCATGTCAGCTAAGAAGCAGATTGTACTAGACAAAGACAGCGTTTTTTCAAATAAATAATAGGAGAAATTAGTATGGATATTGAATTTTTTGGTGCGAATTGTTTTAGAATAAAGACAAAGAAAGCAACGTTAATCATAGATGACAACCTATCAACTGTAGGGTCTAAAAGCATAACTAAGCCAGACAACGTCGCTTTAGTATCTAGCAGCTCTGTAGATGCTTCTGAATCGAGCAGCAAGGCTAGGTTGACTCTAGATAGCGCAGGAGAATTTGAGGTAGGTGACATATCCGTGACAGCTATTCAGACCAGGAGTCACATGGACGAAGAGGGTTCTGAAACGGCAAACGTATACCAGTGCATGTTCGGTGGTAGTTCGGTAACCATACTTGGCCACATTCATCCAGACTTCAGTGATGATGTACTAGAGCTAGCAGGAGGCACTGATGTTTTGATTGTGCCTGTTGGTGGAAATGGATATACGCTTGATTCAGTTGGTGCAGTATCCGCAATCAAGAAGATTGAACCAGATGTTGTGATACCAGCTTACTACGATGTAGCAGATCTAAAGCTAGAAGTTCCCGCAGCTCCACTAGAAGACTTCATAAAGGTCAGCGCACTAACAGGTGAAGAGCCGCTAGACGTACTAAAGGTTGGAAAAGTAACTGCTGAACAGACAGGGCAAACTAAATTAGTAATTCTAAATACTAAAAAAGCCTAGGAAAACCTAGGCTTTTTTGCCGAATAAAAACGGGTCTTATTTAGCGATAAGGCCTTTTTTGCGTAGTGTACGTAGTGCACTAGTGCTTATTTTCATTCTTACTTTTTTGCCATCAATGAATAGAGTCTTCTTTTGGAGGTTAGGCTCCCAGACTTTCTTTGTATGACGCTGTGAGAAGCTTACGTTATTTCCGTATTGCTTTCCTTTGCCAGTGAGTTCACATTTTTTCATAGGTTTTCTCTTATTAAATTACTCGAATCATCATACTACGTTTTAACTGATTGGTCAATCCTTATAAAGGATATTTACAGATGATATAATAAGAGGTAATTATGATTGATATTCCACAGATAGCCATGTTCCTTTCAGTATTACTGGTGTCTGTTAGCCTGCATGAAATGATGCACGCTTATGTAGCGTTTAGGTTAGGCGATGATTTAGCGCATTCTCACGGGAGAATTAGCCTTAATCCATTCGTACATATTGATCCGTATTTGACTATTGTGTTGCCTCTAGTCCTACTTTTGCTATCTCAGCCACCAATATTGGCGGCTAAACCAGTACCGATTAACTCCTCTAGAATAGACGGAGAAGAGGCAGGACTAGCAGTAGTCGGAATCGCTGGGCCATTAACAAACCTTGCCTTGGCTTTCATATTTGGGGCGCTACTCCAGGTCACTAGTTACGGCGGAGTTCCTCTGCAAATTATTGAGCTATTCGTAGGGATAAATGTTAGTTTGTTCGTATTTAATATGTTGCCGCTTCCACCCTTGGACGGATCTCGACTACTATATGCTGTTGCCCCCGAATCTGTTCGGTCTGTCATGAGGCAGATAGAATCCTACGGTATATTCGGGCTTATTATTATCCTGATGCTCGCCTACCCGGTGATCGATCCGATCCTCAGCACAGGAAGACAATTTGTTCTCGGGCTTGTTCTGTGATCACAAACTAAACGCTACCCTTAACCAACTCTGAAAGGTATAATATAAACGTAGGCTACCGTTGCCATTATGATTTTTCTGAATAACTAATCATAGGAACTAGCCTCCGTACAGAGTCCGTGGATTCTGTACTTGCTAGATCCATCTTGCGTAAAAAGCAGGTAAATCAAGGTGATGGTAGCCTACATTTAGAAGTATATTAAACAGCTAAAACACTTAGTGAATAGAGCTTTGGATGCCGTAAAAGGCGCAGATGTTGTACAATAGGTACATCCTAGTCGTCTGTGGCTGATCGCTTGTCTCTCTTTTGAGGCGAGAGGAAAGTCCGGGCAGCATCGGAAATGACAGTTGCTAACGGCAACCAAGAGTAATCTTAGGGAAAGTGCCACAGAAACGAAACATCCAGTACTTGTACGGGATAAAGATGAAAAGAGTGAGGTAAGAGCTCACAACTTCTCTGGGTGACTAGAGAAGGAAGGTAAACCCTGTCTGCTGCAAGGAGGTGATGTAGTCGTGCTTGCACGTCCAGCAAACCACTGATCGCCGATAACCGCTTGATCCTAGTAGCAATACTAGGACTAGATAGATGATTAGCCCCCCGTAGTTAGTCTTCCCATGATACCCATGGAAGCTTTACTACGGGGGACAAGACCCGGCTTATAGCAGTCGACTAGGATTTAAAAAACACCCCAGCGATGAGGTGTTTTTTAAATCAGTTTTTTAGTTCTCGAAGTACGGACTACTTAGAAGATGCTTTTACTACTGCAGTAAACGCTTCAGTGTCATTGACTGCTAGTTCGCTTAAGATCTTGCGGTCAACAGTTATGCTCTTAAGCTTCATCGCGTTGATTAGGCTAGAGTATGTAGTGCCGTTGTCTCGTGCAGCTGCGTTGATGCGCGTGTTCCATAGCTGTCTAAATGTTCTTTTACGGTTTCTTCTGTCGTTGTAGGCGTTTTCAAGTGATCTGACAACCGCTTGCTTACCTCTTCGTACACTAGATCGGTTAGATAGGGACATACCCTTAGTAGCTTTTCGTATCTTGTTATGTCTTGCTCGTGCTGTTACGCCTCTTTTTACTCTCATCTTGTTATGCTCCTAGATTCTTTTTAGCGCTTTTTGCTTGTTTTCCTACAAGAACTTGTACACCTGCGTGAGTTCTTTTTCGGCTCTTACTCTTTTTCTGCAACAGGTGGTTTCCAGTAGCTTTTCTACGTAGTACCTTTCCGTTCTTGTTAACCTTCATGCGGTCTTTAGTTCCACTATGAGTCTTTAGTTTTGGCATTTGCTGATCTCCTTATGACGAAGCTTAATTGTCTTCCTGCGAACTGTGGCGCTTGGTCGACTAAGACTTCTTCTTTAAATGATTCGATTATTTTCTCTGCTAGTTTAAATCCGATGTCTTTGTGTGCGAGTTCTCTTCCTCTGTAGCGTAAGACGTATTTTACTTTGTGTCCTATTTCTAGAAACTCTCTTGTCTTCTTCGCTTTAACACCTAGGTCGTGATCGCTAATTTTTAATCCCATTCGGATCTGTTTAACATCTAACGTTTTAGTGTTCTTCTGGTTGCGCTTGATCTGTTTCGTGCGTTGGTAGTTGTATTTACCCCAATCGATAATTTTTGCTACTGGTGGATCTGCTTGAGGTGATATCTCTACGAGGTCAAGCTCTGCATTTGCTGCTGCCTGTAGTGCCTCTGTGCGAGTTAGTACTCCTAGCTGGTCTCCGTTTTCGTCAACAACACGTAACTGTGGCGCCCGAATCTGTTCGTTCAGACGTGTAAACTTACCTATGGCTTCTAGCTCCTTTATGAACTTTATTGATTTTGTCATATTTTATCAGAACAGAGGTGAAAATACAAGCCTAATCAGTAAAAGATAGCCTTGCTACATTGCTCGTCATATTGATGTTGCTAGTACGCGCAAATTAATCTACTGGAACAGGTCGGTACTGCAGGGCCTCCGCTATATGAGATTTAGAAATATGATCAGATGATTCTAGGTCTGCAATTGTTTGAGCTAGTTTTATTATCTTCATATATACTCTGGCTGATATGTCTAGCTTGCTAGCGGCTTCATCGAGGAACTCTTTAGCCATCGGGTCGATATTGATCTTGCTCTTTATGTCCCTGTTATTCATTGACCCATTTCTCTTAGACTTATTGAATCTAACATCTTGTATCAATTGAGCTTTTTCAACACGATCTCTTATATCCTGGCTCTTTTCACCACTGTTAGACTTATCTAGTAAGCTTTTGTGTTTGATGTTATCAACTGTTATGTGAATATCTATCCTGTCGAGTATTGGGCCTGAAATCTTCTTTTGGTACCTTTGTAATTCAATCGGGGCACAGGTGCAAGGTTTTGTACTGCCATAGAATCCACAGGGGCAGGGGTTCTTGGTCGCAACCAATATGAAGTTGGCAGGGTATGTAGCCGTGTCTTTGGCCCTGGCAACTGTCACTGTGCCGTCTTCTAGGGGTTGTCTGAGGCTCTCTATGGTAGATCTGCGGAACTCTGGTAGTTCATCCAGCATTAAGACTCCTCCGTGGGCTAAGGATACTTCTCCAGGCCTAGGCCGCTGACCTCCTCCAATAATAGATACGTCACTTGAGCTGTGATGTGGAGATCGGAATGGTCTTTCGTGCATTAACTCTATGACTGAGTTGTTCGTAAGGCTGTGAAGGTGAGTAATAGTTATTACCTCATCTTCGGATGGCTGGCTCATAATTCCAGGCAGCGCCTTAGCAAGCATGCTTTTACCAACACCAGGTGGTCCATTTAGAATTATGTTGTGGCCACCGGCTGCTGCAATTTCTAACGCTCGCTTAGCTCTAAGTTGGCCGACTATTTCAGAAAAGTCAGTATAGCTAGGGTCTTGGGAAGGTTTGTTAGACACCATTCCCATAGAAGGGGTGAAGCTCTCCGACGGGCTGGTAGTATATGCCGCCATTAAGCCTTTGAGACTATCAACTGCCGATATAGATATGCCTTTTATCAGAGATGCCTGCTTAAGGTTCGCGCTGGGTATAATGAAATGTGTATGCCCATTTTCTACAGAAAACAGTAATTTACCGAGTATTCCTCTCACGGGCTTCACCGATCCATCTAGGCCTAATTCCCCGAGCACTACTGGGCTGAACTTACTTTGTTTAACCATTCCTGCGTTCCTAAGTATAGATAGTGCTATAGCTAGGTCATAGTGCGCACCGTCCTTAGGCACGTCCGATGGGGACAGGTTAACTGTGATTCTTTTTTTAGGTAACGTAATTGCTGAATTTATAAAAGCGCTTCTGATTCGTTCTTTGGATTCGTCCAGGCTTTTGCCAGCGAAGCCTACAAGCACTATTGCCGGCAGTCCTTTAGTAAGACTAGTTTCTATTGATACCGTAATACCTTTTCCACCATTCTCGTGTACTGAATATATATCCATATGTATCTAACTTTAGAGTTCTAGCGACTTATTTGCAAATACAAATCTGGAGTATTGAAAAGCTCTTAAATAAAGAACAACGACCTGCGAGAAGTCGTTGTTACAGATACGTTTTTGTTTTTGAGTACTTTTTTTATTCAAAGTACTGCCCATAGATTACTTAGAAACAACGCTTATGTCAACAGTTTTTATGAAGAAATTTAAATGATTTATCAGAGGAAGCGGAGGAACGCTATATATAGGGCTATATAACACCACCCCAACCCAATTTATTCTGGTTGGTAGGGTGCTATCTAGTCTACGCGGGTAGGCTCAAGACTTCGACCTTATACAGGCTAGGAATTGTAAAAAAACTACTCAAAACTACTTGAATGGTGTTTGCATACTCAAAATTGTTCCAAACCGGTATCTAAATCCAGAACAGCAAACAGTATTGGGTGCTAGCTGATTGGTCTTTCAGGCACTGTGGGTTAGTGATTTGGACACCTAAAAGTACTCAATTAATCACAAAAAGACGCTATTATTTATCAGTGATAAATGTATTGTCAGGAGTGCAAAATGTTCCTACAGAACGCAACAGTACAACGGAAAGCTGACTACTGTGTGTTGTAAGAATTAAGTACTATAGAATACATACAGATACGATGCTGGTGCACTATGTAAGGTGTTAAATTATATTAATTACAACAAACTTTTATGCATAAGAGGATTGACACAATAATGTATTCGTGCTAGTATCTAGGCATGGTCAACAAAAAACAAAAAAGTCCATAGCATAAAAATCGCATCGCTCATCAATGCCTAAAGCGTTGAAGAGCGGTCAGTCAAAAAGTCCAAAGGACGATAAGCGCTTAATAGTAATTTTATAAGAGCGGATTTATCGTCCAGGACTTCTCTTATGCAAGTTAACTGCACTTTTCTCCTGGTGCAGTTTTTTTATTGCTATAATGATTTAGTATGCAAATTATTTACTCAAAGAGATACTTAGCGCTAGTGGCGGTGCTTTCAACCTCATGCCTTGCAGGAGTGATCCTACTAATAGACCCCACTAACAAGTCTGTTATATATACATTTATACCAATTATCTTTTCATGGATATCTAGCATCGCGATGATTCAACTAGTGTTGCTTGTTTTACTGCCCAAGCCCAAAAGACTCTACTTTATACTTGGTACTGTCGGTGTTACAGTCAGCATGATCCTGTTTTTAATGTCTGGCTTAGGGCAGCTTACGGGCAGAGATATATTACTAAGTTCTAGCCTAGTTGTACTGTGTACATTTTATTTTTATAGATCTTGGGCTTAATTTACAGTTTTCTTGGTATAATCATTGGTATATGGAAAATAATGAAATTCTACCAACCCCAGAAGGTATTGTAGAGAACCCTGAAATCGAAGCTCAAGACACCCATAACGAGAAGTCTATGGATCTTAAGGTTGAGACAGACAACTCTAACACGACAGGCGCGGGGATGATTGCTGCTGCCGGCTTGAATGATGCTCAGGCGCAGGTTCAGGGTATTAGTATGCCTCAATCCAGCACTTCTCAGCCAGCAACACAGATGGTAGTGCCAGATACAGCAGATGATGTGGACCTAATAGAGAAAGAGTGGGTTAAAAGAGCGAAGGATATTGTTGCTGCAACACAAGGTGATCCAGCAAAACAGAACAACCAGATCAACAAGATGAAGGTTGAGTACATAAAGAAGCGGTACAATAAAGAGATAAAGTACAAAGAAGAGTAATATGCCAGTTATTTTGATCATAGCATTAATCGGACTCGTATTCCTGCTTGCGGTAGGTATATCTATCTACATACACTCTCGTAAACTGTGGCGAGAACAGAAAAACTATGAGCGCGGACTAAAGATGGTGCCGCTGCTGATTCATCTCCCCCCAGCTAGCTCAGATACAGAGGTTGGTTCTAGGGATGAGCGTGACGTAACCGACGAGACTATATCTAAAGCACAGACTCTATACAATATTATCGCTAGTACGACTCAAAAGGGGTTCAAGAGCAATTTTTATGGTCAAAGGCATATCTCATTTGAAATTGTCGGCTCCAAAGGGTTCATATATTTCTATGCAGCAGTTCCAGTAGCTCTAATAGAGGTCGTAAACCAGGCAATCACTAGTGCATACCCAACAGCCAGGCTTGAAGAAGTAGCTGAGCACAATATATTTAGTCCAACCGGTAGAACGAACGGGACTATGGGTGGCGAGCTGAGCCTAAAAGAGGATTCAGCATATCCAATAGCCACCTTCCAGGAGCTTAAAAGGGATACACTTCAGTCGTTGTTAAATGCTCTCTCGACATTAGATAAAGAAGATGGAGCGGGAATACAGATTCTGATGCGACCTGCTAGCGAATCTTGGAGAAAGAACGCTTTAGCGAAGGCAGATAAAAAACGAAAAGGTAACGACGGTAAGAGCTCAAAGGGTTCTGCCACATCTGGATTCTTTAAAGACCTGTTGTTCGCCCTACATAAACCACCTGAAGAAAAAGAAAAGAAGCCTGAAGACAAGCAGATTTCAGGGTCAGATCAAGCGCTGGTTGAGGCAATAGAGGAGAAGGCAAGGCACGCAGCATTCGAGGTGTCTATTAAATTAATAGCTTCCTCCAATGTATCCCAGAAAGCTCAATCTATACTGAACAATCTTGTAGCAACTTTTGCACTATACAATTCACCAGGCAAGAACGGGTTTAAATTTTCTGCAGCGAAAGACATAGACAGTTTTATCACTTCATACATACTTAGATTCTTCCCTCAGGAGAGTAATAAATCGGTCCTAAACAGCGTTGAGTTGGCGACATTATTCCACTTTCCAACCCAGAGCAATATTCCTACTACCCAGCTAGAGCGACAAGCTTTCAAACAAGTAGATGGGCCAAGGAATGTCCCGGATGAAGGATTGGTACTGGGGTATAACGTCTTCAGAGGATCTAAGAAGAAGATTGTGCTAAGTCTAGACGATAGGCGACGTCACGTGTACTTTGTTGGGCAAACTGGTGTAGGTAAGACCACGTTCCTACAAAACCTTGCCTTGCAAGATATGATGAACGGGGACGGATTCGCGTTCATCGATCCTCATGGTGATGTTGCTGACGAATTGTTAAGTATTGTTCCGAAAGAACGAACAGAAGACGTAATATACTTCTGTCCTTCTGATGTGGAATATCCTCTGGGTCTAAACATGTTCGAGTTCGATGAAGACCGACCAGAGCAAAAAGACTTCTTGATACAAGAATCGTTGAGCATGCTGTATAAGCTATATGATCCTCAGAAACAGGGAATAATTGGTCCAAGGTTTGAGAGAATATTCACTAATGCAGCATTGCTACTGATGGCCGACCCACAAGGTGGGACATTCGTTGATATTCCTAAACTTCTAATCGATCAAGAGTTTATGGAGGCTAAATTAAAGTACGTTACTGATCAAAACGTTCTAGATTTCTGGCAAAAGGAATGGCCTAATTCTCAGAAGTCCAACGACGCAGGTGAAGTTACTAGTTGGGTAGTAAGTAAGTTCGGTGCCTTTTTGAGCAACGAAATGATGCGAAATATCATCGGCCAGACCAAGAGCTCATTCAATATGCGCGAGATCATGGATCAGAAGAAAATCTTGATCGTTAACCTGTCTAAGGGTAGAACAGGCGAGATGAACTCAAAGCTACTGGGAATGATTTTTGTTATGAAGTTCCAGGCGGCTGCAATGAGTCGTGCTGATGTGGATAGGTCTGAAAGAACAGATTTCTGTCTGTATGTTGATGAATTCCAGAACTACTCAACAGATTCTTTTGCGGACATTATGTCAGAAGCAAGGAAGTTCGGGCTGAACCTTATAGTCGCTAATCAGTTTACAACTCAGCTTTCAGATGAAGTTAGAGATGCTGTGTTTGGTAACATCGGAACCGTTGTAGCACTTAGGGTTGGTATCGCTGACGCTGAATTCCTTGCCAAGCAATTTGCTCCATCATTCGATACAGATGACCTACAGAAGATTCCTAATGGTAATGCGGCAGTCAGGACTATGATCCACGGTGTTCCAACTCAGCCATTTAGCATGGCCGGACTTCCGCCTGTAAACGTAGAGAATAAAGAGCTATCTTCTTCGTTGAAACAGCTTTCAGCAGCTAAGTATGGTAGGCCTAAGGTGGTCGTAGATAAAGAGATTACTGCAAGGATCAGTACAGTAGAGAAGGCTAAGCCGCAAGGTGCAGCTGCTCCACGAACGGCGAAAAAGCCTTCGTCAGGATCATCATTCCTGGATGACTGGATGGACAAAAAACAGAGCAATAGCTTCAAAGCCCCAGCATCACCATTTAATCAGCAAGCCCCTCAAGCACCTAGTATTGCGCAGCCTCCGATCCCTCAGCCCTTGCAGCCACAGCAGCCTCTTCAGGCAGCTCAACAGCCTCTGCCACATCAGAACTCGGCTAGTCAACAACTGACAGCTCCAGCCCCTCAGCCAGTGGCACAACAGCCTTTGGTTCCTGCTCAGCAGCAGCCCTTAGCTCCACTTCCAGCGCAGCCATTAGCAGCTCCAGTCCCTCAGCCAGCAGCTCCAACTGCCGTAGTTGACCAAGATGGTCATGCACATATACCTATACATACAGACCACGACGAGACTGTTAGCCTCAGATAATAAGTCTTTTAGGTGTTAGCTATTTAGTCTTAAGCTTACGCAAGGCAAGTTCGCCTACTATGCCGAGTAGCCATCCACCACCAAACAGAAGAACTACAACCAAGTAGTTGTACTCATATCCATATTTTCTAGTTAGCCATAGCAGTGCAGAGGTGCCTATGAATGCAAATACTGCGCCAGATAACATGCTAACTGGCCTTGCCACTGTCTTGCCAACGAATTCACTAGACCTATCAAGAGCTTCGTTATGAATTACTTTGCTGAATACTCTTGAAGGTATGGATAGTTTTTTGCGCGCTCTTGTAAGTGCTCTTGAGAATGCGATGTTTTTCAGCTGTCTGTTTACTAGGACGGGGTGGGCTGTATTTTCGGTTTCTGTATTAGAGAACTCTTTTGCAGAGGCAGCATTGTTCTCAGCAGACTTGATTAGCTCTTGGACATGCTCTTTGCTTCCGTGCTCTTTCTCGGACTTGGAAAGCTCTTTTTCATGGATACTTGAACTCTTGTCAGCGAGATTCTCTTGTGAGTTTTTCTTGCTTAGATTTTCAGCTGATTGTAGTTGTTTTTCGGACATTTCTATACTCCTCCATTTGTTGAGTAATCAGTTCTTATCAAATTGATTTCTTTACTTAGCAGTCTAGCTCTTGCGAAGAAGTAGCCTATCACTGTGGTCATCAGCACCACTACTATCATGCTTGTTCCCGGTCCTGTGTTCGGTATTGTTTCTAGCCCTTTTACAACCGGACACTGTACTTCCAGAGTCAGTTCGTTTCCATACTCGTTACTAATCCTACAGTCGAAGTCTGTACTAACGGCTGAAGGGGAGTTGGTCGACGGTATAGGGTCTAGGAGCTGAACTGAGAAGACGGATTCAACCTGAGAGTTTGCAGGAATTGTTAATCCTGTCCATCTAACTTTTTTAGTATCTTTATCATAAATTCCGCCGTTCTTTTCCAGAGACTCTATGTCTAGAGCAGAGTAGTCCAACAGGTCGCCAACATAGTCTTCCACTGTGATATTTGTCCTTTCATAGCTCTGAGAGTTCAGTGTAGTAAGTGTGTACTCTATGACGTCACCAGCCACAACCTTATGTCCTAGGGCGTCTTCGCCAGATAAGTCGTCTGTGATGTTGGAAAGTGACTTAGACTGTCCTAGAGGAGCATCTTCGTCGAACTCAATCGGATGGCTACACTCAGCCGTCTGTGCAGTGTCACCATCTTCGGTTGGAGCCGTAAACGACACAGTTGCGTTTGCAGTGTATTCACCCGGCTCGTATGTATGCATAGTGGTGTTCGATAGTTCACTAGAGTCTATTTGTAGTAGTTCGTCATCGCCAAAGTCGTAGTCGTATCCGGTAATAGAGACTAGCTTGTCGTTCGTTGTACTGACACTAGTCCGGTAAGTTACTTTTCTGGTCGTATGGTTTGATACTGCGTCAACCAAATTACAGACTACCTTTGGTTCTGTACATTCTGGATTGTTTACATCACCTATGTCTGAGTCGAATGGGCAGGGGTTGATAACGTTTACGCACACTTTATCGGTGGTAACATTACTTGCGTTGGCTGACTTAATAAGTGCATCGTTGCAGACACTAGTCGGCGTCGCTAGAGGGTTCTTTAGTCGGACGGTTATTCTTAACACTTCATAGTTGCTGCTATAGTCTAAATTCCCGACCCTGTGGTTAATGAAGCCATTGGCCGTAATATCTAAATTTGTAGGACTAACAACCGATATGTTCGCGAAGTCTAGCTGGTCCTGGATGTAAACATTGTCAGCTCTAGAGTCCTTAACCATGTTCCTGTACTCGATAGCATAAGTAAAGTTGTCGCCAGGCTTCAACGTATCGGGATGATTAATAACTGATTTCTTAATATCTAGTTTTGGCTTCGGTGGTTCAGGTGTAGGTTCAGGCTCGGGTGTTGGTGTTGGTGTTGGTGTTGGTGTTGGTGTTGGTGTTGGTGTTGGTGTTGGTGTTGGTGTTGGTGTTGGTGCTGGTGCTGGTGGGGGCGGAGGTGTGTATTTTCCGTTGAGGGTCAAGTTGCCGCAGTCTTGTAGGATCCAAAAGGTCTCACCTGTAGCTGCAATTGTTCCCTTGAATGCGTCGTAGGTATTGTACGGATTACGGATATCCCAGGACTTAAGAGGGCGCATGTACACGAAAGCGTCTTCATCGTATTCTAGAGATATCTGTTCATTTTTGTAAAAGTCAGAGACATTAGTAAAGCTAGTAAGCGAATTCCTGCCAATGCTCCAATAGTTTGTTCCTGCTCGTGTTGATACGGTAGCAAACGGTGTACCAGACATATCCTGGATGTCCTTTAGTGTTACTCCAAATTTCCCATATATTTTAGACACTGTCGGATCCGTATTCCAGGCGTCTATAACGTCCTGTTTTGTAGATAAGCCGCTAATTATATGGTTTGAGGACAGGGCTAATGATCGTTCCGGTGGACTAATTACTGCTAATGACTGAACTGACACTGCTAACGCCATGAAAACAAAGCTAAGCCTTCGGATCGACTTCTCCTGTTTTAGTCTATCTGCATAGAAACCAACCTGGTTAATAAGGCTCGGATTGAACGGAAGATTCGATACTAACTTTTTGAACATTTTTTATTTCCTAACTATGGCTATTACGCTTGTGCTATTTAACCATATATTCGAGTGTTCAGGCAAGTCATAAGTATTGTCGTATCGATACCAGTTCGTTATACTATAAGGTAAGTGAAGAAAACTGCTAAAAAGAGGGTAAATATATAGTGAGTAAAAAACAAGATTACGACTCAAGTTCTATTCAAGTTCTTGAAGGGCTAGAGCCAGTCCGAAAACGTCCAGGTATGTACATTGGCAGCACTGGTATTGACGGTCTGCATCACATGATTAAGGAAGTAGCAGATAACGGGATCGATGAAGCCATTGCAGGCCATGCAACAGAAGTTAAGGTTACTATGCTTGCAGATGGTGGAATCCGGGTAGAAGACGATGGACGTGGTATTCCCGTAGGCAAGCACGCAAAAACAGGCGTTTCAAGCCTAGAAACAGTGCTTACAGTCCTACATGCTGGTGGTAAGTTCGACGGCGGTGGATACAAGGTATCTAGTGGCCTTCACGGAGTTGGAGTCAGTGTGGTTAACGCGCTGTCTAGAAAGCTTATTGCAGAAGTGCACAGAGACGGATTTTCATACATCCATGAATACGCAGCTGGAGCACCTCAAGGAAAGCTCAAAAAAGTAGGTCCTAGTGATAGGCACGCTACTATTATTACGTTTTGGCCTGATACGACTATTATGGCCGAAGAGCCATTTGAGTATGAGTGGGTAAGAGACTACTTAAGACACCAGGCCTACCTAACTAAAGGCATAAAGACGTCTGTCGAAGATCAGAGGACTAACAAGTCCTACTCGTTCTACTTTGAAGGTGGAATTCAGTCTTACGTTAAGCACCTGAATATGGGCAAAGAGTCCGTAGACGATGTGTTTTATGTAGACAAAGCCATCAATGACTGTAATGTGGAGGTCGCTCTCCAGTACACAGATACATATGTAGAAACTGTTAAGCCATTCGCGAACAACGTCTATAACCCTGACGGTGGGACACACTTAACAGGATTCAGGACAGCACTTACTAGAATTATTAACGACTACGCGCGCAAGAATAATCTGATAAAGGAAAAAGAAGAGAATCTATCTGGAGAAGATTGCCGAGAAGGAATCACTGCAGTTATCTTGGTGAAAATGCCAGATCCTCAGTTTGAAGGACAGACAAAGAACAAACTGGGTAACCCTGAAATGCGTGGTTACGTAGAAACTGTGTTTGCAGAGTGGTTTAGCTACTACCTAGAAGAGCATCCACCAACAGCCAAGAAGATTATTGGCAAAGCACTACTAGCAGCTAGAGCCCGCAAAGCAGCACGAGCCGCACGAGACAACATCATCCGTAAGGGTGTTCTGGACGGCGCAAGCATGCCAGGGAAGCTATCTGACTGCTCCAATAAAGATCCAATGGACTCAGAAATCTACATAGTAGAGGGAGACTCTGCTGGTGGATCTGCTAAATCTGGGCGAGATTCTAAGTCTCAAGCCATATTGCCTCTAAAAGGTAAGGTTTTAAACGTAGAACGAGCACGTCTGGACAAGATGTTAGCGAACAATGAAATTGTGGCTATCATCAAGGCATTAGGAATCGGGATAGAAGAGTCATTCGACATGGCAGGCCTTCGCTATAACAGGGTTATCATCATGACTGATGCCGATGTTGATGGGTCTCACATCTCTACGTTAATGTTAACTTTCTTCTTCAGATTCATGAAGCCACTTATTGACGGCGGACACCTCTACCTTGCAAAACCACCACTATTTGAACTAGTGAAGCCCGGTAAAGCCGAAAACACGATGATATATGACGAATCACAGCTAGATGTAGTGCTGGACCAAGTTATTGCAGAACGAAAAGAAGCAGGAACTAAAGTAGATCCTGCAGACGACAGGTATAAGCAAGCAGGATTCACTGAAATTAAGCGATACAAAGGTTTGGGTGAAATGAACGCCGAGCAGTTGTTCGATACTACTATGGACCCAGAGAAGCGAGTGTTAATCCAGATCAAGGTAGAAGACGCAGAAAAAGCTGACTCGATCTTCAACAAGCTAATGGGCAGTGAAGTAGAGCCACGAAAGAACTTCATAACAACACACGCGAAATTCGTGAAAGATTTGGACGTATAACATGGACGACAAAAACCTAGACACAACACCAGAAAATGAGAACGAAGCAGAAGCTCCAGTAGTGGAGATTGTTGAGCAGGACGAGAGTCATTCTCGCATAGTCGAGCACAAAACAGTAGAGAACGTCATGGAAGACAGCTACCTACGATACTCTATGAGCGTTATTGTTGAACGTGCGCTGCCAGATGTCAGAGACGGCCTTAAGCCAGTGCACAGACGTATATTATTCTCCATGGACAAGAACGGATGGCGATCAGGATCCAGATTTGTTAAAAGTGCACGTGTAGTCGGTGACGTGATTGGTAAGTATCACCCACACGGCGACACATCAATCTATGATTCTATGGTAAGACTAGCTCAGCCTTGGTCGATGCGCCATATGCTTGTTAAGGGCCAAGGAAACTTCGGTTCGATGGACGGTGATCCACCGGCTGCTTACAGGTATACAGAAGCTAAAATGGCGAAGATTGCTGAAGAGATTCTTCAGGACATCAACAAAGATACTGTAGATTTCAGAGATAACTTCGATGGATCAGAACAGGAACCAACCGTACTTCCAGCTAAACTGCCTAACCTTCTGTTGAACGGTCAGCTCGGTATCGCTGTAGGTATGGCTACTAATATACCTCCGCATAACTTAGCAGAGCTGTTAGATGCAACAATGCACCAGATAGACAACCCAGAAGCAACAGTCGACGATCTACTACAGTTTGTCAAAGGACCTGACTTCCCAACCGGTGGAGTCATATACGGCAAAGAATCACTACGTACTGCGTACGCAACAGGTCGCGGTGGGGTAGTAGTGCGTGGTGTTGCTGAAATTATAGAGAACGATAAGGGCAAACAACAGATAGTTATAACCGAAATACCATTTGGTCTAAACAAGGCTTCATTGATTGAAAAAATCGCGGACCTATATAAAGAGAAGAAGCTCGTCGGTATTTCAGACTTACGAGACGAGAGCTCCAGAGGGCTAGTACGTATAGTTGTAGACCTAAAGCGTGACGCTTTCCCGAAGAAGCTGCTAAACCAGCTATTCAAAATGACTCAGCTACAGTCTTCATTCAACTTCAACATGATGGCGTTGATAGATGGCATCCAGCCAAGAGTCCTGGGTCTGCAAGACATTATCCAGGAGCATATTAAGCACCGACAAGTAGTGGTCCGTAGACGCACAGAGTATGAACTACGCAAAGCAAACGACCGCGCACACATATTGCAGGGTCTGAAGATTGCACTAGATAACATCGACGAAGTGATCAGTATTATCAGATCTAGTAAAACTACTGACGAAGCACAAGCTAACCTGCAGAAGAAGTTTAAGCTAACAGATATTCAAGCCAAAGCAATTCTAGCTATGCAGCTTCGTGCCTTAGCGGGACTAGAGCGTCAGAGAATCGAAGATGAGCTAGCAGAACTACTGAAGATCATATCTGGCTTAGAGGCAATCCTAGCCGATGAAAAGAAGGTCCTGAAGATCATCAAGGAAGAGTTCTCAGACATCAAGGAGCGCTACGCTGAAGACCGCAGAACAGTAATAATACCTTCAGAACTTGGTAAGTTTAGTGAAGAAGAATTGATACCGAACGAACAGGTTGTTGTAACTATGACAGCAGCAAACTACATCAAGCGCTCTCCTGCTAATGAGTACCACAAGCAAGGACGAGGCGGTAAAGGCAAGCGCGGCATGACAACTCGTGAAGAGGATATGATCAAGCAGCTTGTACTAGCTAATACGCACGACTTCCTACTATTCTTTACCGATAAAGGCCGAGTATTTAGGATCAAAGCATATGAGGTACCATCAGCTGGACTAAGTGCTAAGGGAGTAGCAATCGCTAACCTTCTACAGCTACATCCAGAAGAAGAAATTACGTCAATAATAACGATCAAAACTGACGCTACTGACGGGTTCATGTTCATGGGGACTAGACGCGGTGTTGTTAAGAAAACATCAATTGAAGCATACAAAAACGTAAGAAGTAGCGGCCTAATAGCTATCAACCTAGACGAAGGTGATCAGCTAAGATGGGTGCGCCTAACTAACGGAGACAATGAAATAATCATATCTACCGAAGCGGGGCAGGCGATCAGATTCCACGAATCAGGCGTTAGGTCCATGGGCCGTGTGTCACGCGGTGTTAGAGGCATAAGGCTACGTAAAGACGACGTAGTAATTGGGCTAGTAATAGCTGAAGAAGACGCTAACATATTTGTTATAAGCGAGCAGGGCTACGGAAAGAGAACCAAAGTTTCTCAGTTTACTGCACATGCAAGAGGCGGCGTAGGTATACGATCTGCAGTAGTTAACAAGAAGACCGGCAAGCTAATGGGCGTAGCGAGTCTGCGTGACGGTGACGACCAAGAGATCATAATTATCTCTAAACAAGGTCAGACTATCAGACTAGGTATGAAGGACGTTCCAGCGATCGGTAGAGCTACCCAGGGCGTAAGAATAATGCGACTGAAAGACGGCGACAAGGCTGCATCTATGGGACTAGTTAAGGCAGAACCTAAAGAAGATGAGTCAGATGAAGCCGACAAAACAGAGAAGTCAGACAAGCCAGCCAACGAAGATAAGACGAAAACAAAGTAAGCTCCATAGTCAAAGTAACCAGGCATTAACAGGGGCGGTACGAGTATTACCGCCCCCTTAGAGAGACTACTTGAATAGCAGGCTAAGCATTTAAGAAAACTCAAGGTGAAGATACGTAGATAAAATTACTACACTAAAAGCAATTAGACTCTTGCTTCAAGAGAATAATTAGCGTAGACTCTACATTCAAGCGTTAAAAAGTTGTGTGTGAACATAAAGCATGCTCAGTCAACATATCGTTGGCCTTGAGGCGCTAGATCGTTAAAATTTGAATAGTGCAAATCAACGTCAATGTATTGCCTTTATGGTAATGCGACGATATGTTTTTAAATTAACAAATGTCAGTAAGTAACATTACTGAGTTTGAGATGAAACTATCTTTAAATAGTGAGCAATTACTATTTTTTATGGAGAGTTTGATCCTGGCTCAGGATTAACGCTGGCGGCGTGCCTAATACATGCAAGTCGAGCGGTAAGGCTTTCACAGATTATTTAAACAGAAGAAGTTCTAGGTCAAACTAGAATACTCTCTGACAACGTTTATGTCCGGCTGGACAATAGATGGTTGAATGATGTGTGAAAGTACACGAGCGGCGGACGGCTGAGTAACGCGTAGGAATGTACCCCAAAGTGAGGAATAAGCACCGGAAACGGTGTCTAATGCCGCATGTGATCTAAGGATTAAAGCCTTCGGGCGCTTTGGGAGCAGCCTGCGTATGATTAGTTTGTTGGTGAGGTAAAAGCTCACCAAGACTACGATCATTAGCTGGTCTGAGAGGATGATCAGCCAGACTGGGACTGAGACACGGCCCAGACTCCTACGGGAGGCAGCAGTAGGGAATCTTCCACAATGGACGAAAGTCTGATGGAGCAACGCCGCGTGCAGGATGACGGCCTTCGGGTTGTAAACTGCTTTTATGGATGAAGAATATGACAGTAGTCCAAGAATAAGGGACGGCTAACTACGTGCCAGCAGCCGCGGTCATACGTAGGTCCCAAGCGTTATCCGGAATTACTGGGCGTAAAGAGTTGCGTAGGTGGTTTATTAAGCAGAGTATGAAATATCACGGCTCAACCGTGGGACCGTATTCTGAACTGATTAACTAGAGGATGAGAGAGGTTATTGGAATTTCTTGTGTAGGAGTGAAATCCGTAGATATAAGAAGGAACACCGATGGCGTAGGCAGATAACTGGCTCATACCTGACACTAAGGCACGAAAGCGTGGGTAGCAAACGGGATTAGATACCCCGGTAGTCCACGCTGTAAACGATGGATGCTAGCTGTTGGTCGTATCGACCCGATCAGTAGCGAAGCTAACGCGTTAAGCATCCCGCCTGTGGAGTACGAGCGCAAGCTTAAAACATAAAGGAATTGACGGGGACCCGCACAAGCGGTGGAGCGTGTTGTTTAATTCGATGATAAGCGAAGAACCTTACCCAGACTTGACATCCTTGGAAGGACTGCGAAAGCAGACTGTGTCTTAGGAAGCCAAGTGACAGGTGTTGCATGGCCGTCGTCAGCTCGTGTCGTGAGATGTTTGGTTAAGTCCATCAACGAGCGCAACCCTTGTAGTTAGTTGTATTTTTCTAGCTAGACTGCCCTGGTAACAGGGAGGAAGGAGGGGATGATGTCAGGTCAGTATTACCCTTATGTCTGGGGCTACAAACACGCTACAATGGCCGGTACAAAGGGCAGCCAACCCGCGAGGGGGAGCTAATCCCATCAAAGCCGGTCTCAGTTCGGATAGCAGGCTGAAACTCGCCTGCTTGAAGCTGGAATCGCTAGTAACGGTAAGTCAGCACATTACCGTGAATACGTTCCCGGGTCTTGTACACACCGCCCGTCAAACCATGGAAGTCGCCAATACCTGACGTCTGAGCTAGTCTCGGCCTAAGGTAGGGGAGATGACTGGGGTTAAGTCGTAACAAGGTATCCGTAGCGGAAGCTGCGGATGGATTACCTCCTTTCTAGGGAGTACTAGCATTGATCTTCGGATCGATAGCTAGGTCGACTTGCGGTATCTACTTTGGAAGATAAGAAATTTGTAGATATCAGCTGTTTAATCAGCAAACAATAAAAATTTCTTTCGAATATGACGTTTGATTTGCACTATTCAGAATTTAACTCAGTAGCGAGCCTCCTTTTGGGAGGCTCTTTGCTTTTGAGAGGGAATGACTTTCCCTCTTAGGCGCGCAGCGCCTTGATACAAGACTCTGGCTGCTCTCCCTTCGGAAATTGAATAGATATTTACGGAATAAATCCGAAAATATCTATGAAATTATGAACTGGCTACACTGTGGATTTGGTATCTGTTTACCGCGGAACAAGTCCGACGGACGTAAATACTCTCATAAACTGGATAGAGGCGGCATAATAATCTACTGTTGTATAATACGGGGTATGAGTAATCTATTATCTACCCAGGAGGGCATACTGCACGGTCCATATCGACCGTTAAACGCTGAAGATCTAGTAAGTTTTGGTCAGACACAACAAGGCTTACTCCAGTTAATGGGTGTTCCGTTAGAGTTTGATGAACTAGGATGGCCCACAGACTTTACCGACGGAGAGTTGCAGTCTATGTATCAAAATGGGCAAAGAGAACTCGCTTTTAGGAGATCTGTACACGAGGGCCGTATATCTCCAGAATCATATGCTGAGTTATGGCCTATATTTGGTCCAGGTTTGTAAGACTGTTGCCAGGTAATGCAAAGACCCCTCATTTACCCCTTGAGTTTTGTACGTATATCGGGTAGAATAACTCGAGTAAATGGTGCCCTTAGGCTTGGGCGATTAGCTCAGCTGGTTAGAGCGCGACCTGAGGACAGATTAAAAATTTATCGAGACTCAGCTTGTGGGCGATTAGCTCAGCTGGTTAGAGCGCGTCACTGATAATGACGAGGTCGGAGGTTCAAATCCCTCATCGCCCACCATCTGTGTCTTGATTTAGGTTGTCCCACCAAGCACAGTGCAGGTATAATGACGAGGTCGGAGGTTCAAATCCCTCATCGCCCACCAATTACATTTAATAATTTGTAGCCGTTTGTACATAGTGCAGCTTACCCGTTGAAAATTCCTATTTTTAACGGAAGGGCGATAAAATTTTGGTTTAAGCAGTTGTGAACAAAAAAGTAACGACTTTTGTTCACATAGCAGAAACAAAATTTTATCGGGGACATAGCTCAGTTGGCTAGAGCACCGCCTTTGCAAGGCGGGGGTCCAGGGTTCGAGTCCCTGTGTCTCCACCACAATTTTTGTATGCGATATTGATGCATATAAAACAACGTTATAAGCATGTTTTCTTCTTTACATAAGGGAAATTCATTGGTATTATTACTTGACTTGAGTTCAGGTAGAAACAAAGGCTAACTACTATCATCGGTAGCAATGGCAACTGTTTAATCGTGAACTCAATACTGAAGGAAATAGATCGACTTTTGTTGATGTAGACACCTGTAGTCCACGCGTAACTTAAAAATTTGGCTGACGATTAGCACACAAGTTACCGAATCGATAACTTTGTGTGTTAGAGAAAATGAAGGTTGTTGATACTCGATAAGCATCAACAACTAGTCGAATTGAAAATTGACAATTAAATCACCAGAAATGTAATGGTTACATGAACGGTGATTTACACGGCAAGTGTTTTTAACACAAGTCGTGATCATAAAAAGCTACATAAGCGCATATAACGGATGCCTTGACGTAAGTTATCGATGAAGGACGTAGTAGGCTGCGAAAAGCTTCGGGGAGGTGCCAACAACCTTTGAACCGAAGATGTCCGAATGGGGAAACCCACCACGAGTAATGTCGTGAGTACTTCTGCTTGAATTAAATAGGGCAGATAGAGATAAGTTCCTGAACTGAAACATCTTAGTAGGGAGAAGAATAGAAAGTAACCAACGATTTCGGGAGTAGTGGCGAGCGAAACCGAATCAGTCTAAACCTAGTTTACTTCCGTGTGTTTACATACGGATAAGTTGACAGACGAATGTTAATTAGGGGTTGTGAGACGTAAATATTTTAAGTTAATAGTTCGATTTATCGAATTATTAGCTTAATTGCACGTGCTGTCACCAGCGTGCGTAAGGAGTATAAAAAGATTCAATGCAAGCAGAACCGTTTGGAAAGACGGGCCATAGACTGTGATAGCCAGGTATGCAAAGTGTTGAAAACCTTATCATTTACGAAATCCGTAAGAGCAATCTTACGATTCTCGAGTAAAACGGGGCACGAGAAACCCTGTTCGAATCTGGGACGACCACGTTCCAAGACTAAATATGACTTACGATCGATAGAGAACTAGTACCGTGAGGGAAAGGTAAAAAGAACCCCGGAAGGGGAGTGAAATAGAACCTGAAATTATATGCGTACAAGGAGTCGGAGCCCTATATGGGTGACGGCGTGCTTTTTGTAGAACGATCCAGCGAGTTAATGACTATTGCATGCTTAAGCCATTTGGCGTGAGGCACAGTGAAAGCGAGCCTGAATAGGGCGTCTCTGTAATAGTTATTAGACCCGAAACCAGGTGACCTAACCATGGGCAGGCTGAAGCGACGGTAAAACGTCGTGAAGGGCCGAACCGTAGAGTATTGCAACACTCCCGGATGACCTGTGGTTAGCGGTGAAATGCCAATCGAACCTGGAGATAGCTGGTTCTCCTCGAAATAGCTTTAGGGCTAGCGTCGTACGGTAACATGCAGGGGTAGAGCTCTGTTTCGGACTGGGGTCCTCACGGATACCCACCCTTGACAAACTACGAATACTGCATGCGGAACTACGGCAGTTAGAACATCGGTGCTAAGATCGGTGCTCGAAAGGGAAACAGCCCAGACCACCAGCTAAGGTCCCCAAATTTACACTCAGTGGGAAACGAGGTGGGATTTCTTAAACAATGAGGATGTTGGCTTAGAAGCAGCCATTCATTTAAAGAGTGCGTAACAGCTCACTCATCAAGAGATCCTGCGCGGAAAATGTAACGGGGCTAAAGTGTAATACCGAAGCTGTGGATGCGTATTTTTATACGCGTGGTAGAGGAGCGTTGATATCTGCGTTGAAGCCGGACCTGCGAGGGACGGTGGAGCGTTATCAAGTGAGAATGCTGGAATGAGTAACCATAAGGCAGGTGAGAATCCTGCCCATCGAAAGAGCAAGGTTTCCTGGGCCACGATAATCGTCCCAGGGTTAGTCGGGCCTAAGCCGAGGCGAGTAGCGTAGGCGATGGACATCGGGTTAATATTCCCGAACCGGCAATACATTGTTATAGGTGCGGAGTATGATAAAAGGAGCGGATTCATGGTTATATCCGTTTAACACGTCTAACTGGCGTGGAATAAAAGTTTACGTTTACGTAGATGATTCCTTTAAAGTGCTTCCCAGAAAAGCCTATAACGCGTGTGTATTGTCGACCGTACCGCAAACCGACACAGGTGCTCAGGTCGAGTAGACCAAGATGTACGAGTGATTCTTCGTTAAGGAACTCGGCAAAATAGCGACCGTAACTTCGGGATAAGGTCCGCCCCGTCACAGTGTTCATCACTGTTGACTAGGTTTTTGCTTAGTCTTCTTTCAAAAAGAAGTAATGTGTGAGCGTCAACCGTAGGCATACTCTCCTACAATGTTGACCAAATGAAATTGAGATTGAATTGAGAAAGAAGGCAAAGCCCAACCAAGGCACATATCCGTGGTGGATAATGTGACGGGGCCGCAGCTAAAGAACCCAAGCAACTGTTTACCAAAAACACAGGTCTCTGCTAACACGAAAGTGGATGTATAGGGGCTGACGCCTGCCCGGTGCTGGAAGGTTAAGGGGAAGACTTCACGGTCTGAACTGAAGCCCCAGTGAACGGCGGCCGTAACTATAACGGTCCTAAGGTAGCGAAATTCCTTG
>JBLFWT010000003.1:0-25707 GCA_047611885.1 Saccharimonadales bacterium (SeqCode)
ACCATGCACGCACTTTCTTATTTATCTCTATATACTTTAGTATATAAGGGAGAGAATAGAAAATGCTAATTTAATCTGTTGAAAACACCTTAAATATATGTAGCCGACAACATACGTTTTAAACATAAAAAGTACTTGCATCTATTCACAAAAGCATAGTATACTATTCATATAAGAATAGTTCATATTGAGGGTATCAATCATGGGTAGGACAAAAGGATCAAAGAATTTAGCGGTAAAAGTACCAGATCCTTTATTGCTGTCTGATGAGGAAAAAATTGCACTAATTGCTGACCTACTCGTCGAGCTAACGATAGACGAGCTATCTAAACTTAAAGATAAAAAGCCATGAATGTAGCCACCCAGAATGCTGTAGCCGCAATCCGTGTCTCAAGCACCAGACAAGGTACGGATGGTGACTCACCAGAAGCTCAGCGCGAGCAAATGGATGTGTTTGCCAAGAACAAAGGAATTACGATTAAGAAGTTCTTTGTATTTTTGGAGTCGGCCAGTAAAGAGCAACAGCCTATGCAGGAGGCTATTACCTACAGTAAAGATCCGAAAAATGAAATCGATCTATTCATCATTAAATCTATAGACAGATTCACTCGTGGCGGCTCGACGCCTTATGATCAACTGAAGACTCAGTTAGAGGATAGTAATGTTAGTTTGGTGGACATATACGGCGTTATTAGCACCAATAGGGTTAATACGCTTGATCATCTAGGAGTTGAGTATAAATGGAGCGTTTATAGCCCTAGCAAAAAATCAGAGATACTTGAAGCCGAACGAGGCAAAGATGAGTTGCGCGACATCATGAGCCGTATGATTGGTGCCGAAGTTCGTTATACCCGCATGGGTTACTGGATGCGCCAGCCACCATACGGATTCAAGAGTAGAAAAGTAGATACGCAGAACGGAAAGCGCACCGTGCTCTATCCTCACCCCCAAGAGTCTAAATATATAGTGCAGGCATATGAGCTGCGAGCTTCCGGCAGACACTCGGATAAAGAGATCGCTGACATGCTGAATGAGTCTGGCTATAAAACTAGAATCAGGCACACCTACAATAAAGGTGACATGATGAAGGTCGTGAAGCAAACCGGTGGAAAGCCTATGAACGAACGACATCTTTGGCGCTTATTTAAAATGCCAATATACGCAGGGATTAACACCGAAAAATGGACCAATGATGAACCAGTTAAATGTATGTTTGATGGCTTGGTATCAGTTAGGCTTTGGAACAGAGCTAATAAGGGTAGAAAAATCATTATTGAGCTCCCAAATGACAGAATAATCGTGCAAGACGCTGTACCTGCAAAAAAGCTAGAGAATCTAGGCGTAAAAAGCCCGCAGTTCCCCTATAAAAGATTCGTCATGTGTCCACAGTGCAACAAACCCCTGCTTGGCAGTTCGTCACGTGGAAAAAGCGGCAAATACTACCCTGCTTATCACTGCAATAAGCGTGGACACAATTTCAGGATAAGCAAACAGGATCTGGAAGATACAGTCAAAGAATACGTTCGTAGTATACACATTGAGCCCGATAGGCTAGATGATCTGTTTAAGGCCGTTGAATCGTCATGGGAGCAGGTTAACGCTCAGTATCACGCAAAGGTTCAAGCGGTCGACACAAGGATCCTAGAGCTTCAGAATGACGCCTCAACAACAGTTGGTAAGTTAAAGGTATTACATAGTGAAACAGCAATTAAATATATGGAGGAAGATCTAATGAAGATCGAGAAGCACATACAAAGTTTAGAAGCCCAGAAGCAGGAGCTGGAAACCAAGAAACCGGTCAATTTTAGCAAGATTTTGGCGAGGGTAAAATATTTTGTTGAACACCTCGATGAATTGCTAATTCAACAGATTGATCCGGTCAAAAAAGCTCAGTTCTTCGGAGTCTTATTTGATAAGCTCCCAAACTACGCAGAAATTAAAAGTCGAACACCCCAAAACGCTGTCCTCCACCCCTTATTTGAAGCAATAAAAAAGACCCAAAATAACTTTGAGTCTCATTTGGTGATCCCAACGAGAATCGAACTCGTATTGCCAGATTGAGAATCTGGTGTCCTAACCGTTAGACGATGGGACCGTAATGTACTTGATGATATACATGGTCATTAAATTGTAAACTTTGACGTGACGCTAAGCAACGGTTAAGATGTCCTACCCACGGTCTGACTTTTCGAATCAACCGTCGGCACACCTCAACTCGGCCAGGGCCGGGTTTCCGATCTTGCATAAGTCCGCTGGACTTCTTCACGTTAGACGATGGGACCGTTCTTCGCTAAAGCTACGAACGGCAGGCTTCTATTACCGAGGAATGTATTCGCGAGCTTGCTGGCTATTACATGTTCAAATATAACTAGGATAGCATAGCATTTTACAGGGGTGGTGTCTATAGGGTGTCGCTGGGAGGTTCGGGATTATGAGGAAGTGGTACTATAGAGTTAACTAAATGAGGGAGTGATTACTATGGTAAATGCAGATAATGACCACGTTAATTCAGCAGCGGTAGAAGAGGCTAAGCCTAAAAAGAAGATGTCTGTAGCAGTAAAAATCGTTTTAGCGGTAGTAGGCGGATTCGTATTACTGGTCGGAGGAGGCGCCTTCTTGACCTATAACTCGACGAAAGAGGCTGCCGAACAGTCCAGGCAGTTCGTTAACGCTCTAGCAGCGGGAGATTTGGACACTGCATACAGTTATTTCAGCACTAATCTGGTTGAGCAGCAGTCAAAAGAAGTGTTCACTGGTAGTTTCAGCAATTCCCCATTCAACGACACCTGTCATTTCGTTACATCTGGTGTGCGGACAGAGAGCGGATCTAATGGATCAGCTAGGACTATCGATGGCCGCATAGAATGCGATAACGGCAATTATGCATCAAAATTCGTCTACATCGACCAGGACGGCGAGGAAAAGATCGTTTCCTACAAGATTAACCCAGTCGGAGTGCCATTTCCGTCAGATGACGATAGCTCTGGAACCGATTCCGATGAAGACAGCGACAGTGACGAATCAGACTCCGGTGTAGACTCTGAAGGCGATTCTAACTAGATCCCTAGCAGTATCAGGGCTGTGAAGCCTAGTATGGTTGCAATTACTTTTCGCAGCAGATTGTCACGCTCGTTCAGGAATATATACGATGCCATCATCACGGTGACCACCTTGACGCTGGCCAGTGAAGAAATTAATCCTACATTGCCGGACACATCTACGCTCAGCGTAAACGCAATGACCTGAATCCAGACAATTATACTCAGTTTAACTCTCTGAGGGAAGTCGGCGCGTAGCAGAGCAATACTACTGGGTATCTGTCTGCCGACAAGGCCTAGCTTTAATGTCAGGCCTAGCATGTTGGCAGCTAGTATAGACGTACCGACGTTGCTTGTCAGTACGGCCAGCCGGCCGAATATGACAACCCCGCTGAGAAGGACGATTGACATCAATATATATCGTAGACCAGTCTTATGGATGCTTTTAGACAACAGCAGGCCGCTAAGCAGTAGGATCCCTACCCCGCCTAGCTGTATCAGGCTCAGAGATTCCCCGAGGAATATACTAGAAACTAGTAGGATAATTAGCACATGGGATTTTAGGAGTGTTGCGTAGGTGCTGGCATCAGAATGCTTCTGTGCATACATCGACATATATCCGTATGCTACACCGCAGGTTCCCTCGACAGCAATGAATGCCCAAAATTTCGGATCGGGCACTACAAAGCTGTTTGTGGCCAGAAAGTAAGCAATTGCTAGGGGCAACGCCACGAATAGATTCGTTGGTAAGCTGGAGAGGAGTGGGTTAATGTTTGTTTGTTTTGCGTAGTTTCTTGCGGTCAAGCTAGCTGCCGTAGTGGCAACTAAATAGACCATAAATATCAGTTGATATGGCAAATTTGTTATTCTTTCTTTTTAACTTGTTTTAGTAATGATAATTTCTAATAGAATAGGCCCATAGTAGTGAGTTTTATAAGTAAAGTTCGAAGTGATAAATGGTCGTGGATGTCAATCTACAACTGGGGTTAAGTTGCCTTATATGTATATATTTTGAGGAGGAGAGTTACTTTTCTTAACTATATAGTATCACACAAATATCTAAAAGTCAACATTTTTCGCCAAAGCTACGAACGTCAGAACATTCATCAAACCACTGGGCGCATGAATATATAGTTACTGCCTGGGTTTGGTTTAGCTCCTGTCCTATTTTTAGGGTGCTCGTATGTATTCTCAAGCATATCCCATCCTTCTGTTTCAGGGCATACTATTCCAATAGCCTCTACGCCAGTACGCTCTGCTAAGTAGTTTGCTTTTAGTATGTCCGCATATTGTGGTGTGTAAGTTTCTCTAGCTACAATCACACCTGACGGAGAAGTTAAACGACCAACTTCAGATACCAGGTTAATCACTGAGTCAAAAGCCAGTTGTGGATCTCCAAACACATTCCCTGCGAACACTTCATTTGCGAACCCAGACACCAATGGCATTCGTGCGTCATACGGGCCTTCGTATAGAAGCCCCCTGCCGTAATGGTCGTCCCAGAAAGTACGGCCACTTGGCACATGAGTGACAAAGTGTATATTTTGATCATCAGTGTTTACTACCTCGCCTTGAAGGGAGCTAATAGGTTCCATATTGCCGGTGCGCATCCAGGACTCGATCCCGAGGAAGTATCTACCATTAACAAATGGGAATGGTTGTTGTTCAGCTATAGGCGTACCATGATGGCCGATCTCCACCATTACGAAGTTGTCTAGTTCTGCCCGTGAATCTAGGTGTTCACGGATGTCTCTTTTCTCATACTTCGGGATTGTAGCATACATAATTTAAACATATCATATACTAATGAGTAAGTTTTTCAAAGGAATGCTATTCTTGGCCGAGGACCTGGTCTACGAAGTTTACTAGTTCGTGCGGAGTAATTTCAGCCTTGATTAGGTATCCGTCGGCCATTTCTTCTACCTTTTTACGGATATCTTCTTTTTGATCTAGATTGGTAGTGATAATAATCTTACTTTCAAACTTAGGGCGTACGTTTGGATCCTTCATTTTGTACAGCATGTCGACGCCGTTCATAGTAGGAAGCATGATGTCTAGCAATACTACGTCGTATTTGCCATTTACAGCCTCGTGTAGCCCATCTTCCCCATCTGCTAGGATAGTGACTTCATATCCAGCATTGCCTAGGGCTCTGGCGTAGAGCTCGCTTATGAAGCGCTCGTCTTCTATACATAGTACTCGTTTTTTCATCTTCTTTAGTTCCTATACATTGAGTGATTTTTAATCCAGCCGTGTGCTCCTCTAATAATACCATCTTCACCTGCTGCCTGCGCATCGGTAATCTGGTCATACGGCAATATCGTGAAACTGAAAGTTGAGCCTTCGCCCTCTTTTGACTTGACCCAGATGTTGCCGCCCATAGCGTTAACTAAAGCCTTGCATAGATAAAGTCCCAGCCCTGTTCCGCCTACCTGGACTTTGCTCTTGTGGCTACGGTGAAACTTCTGGAATAGCTCTGACATAACTGATCTAGGTATTCCGATTCCAAAGTCAGTAACTGACACCTCTACCCTGCCCTCATCATTTTTCCAGGCGGATATGTTGATGTTTTCTGACTTATCGCTGTATTTGATCGCGTTATCTACTAGGTTGTTGATCACTTCATGTAAGCTGGTTCTATCGACTGCGATCGGTGGCAAGTTAGCTTCTAAACGAAGGTCTAGGTGTTTTCCGTATACCTGTGCTCGCAGTTCTAGGTCAGCTACGGCAACTTGCAATATTTCAGCAAGGTCTTCTTTCCGCAGCTTTATAGATAGCTGGTCCTCTTCTATACGGGCAACGTTTAGGATGTTACTAACGAACGCAGTCAGTTGTTGTGCGCTGGCATGCATTTTGTGCATGAATTCGGCAAGTTCTGGCGTAAGAGTTGGCCCCAGTTCGTCCTCGAATACTTCAATGTAGCCGCGCATAATAGTTAACGGTGTCCTTAGCTCATGAACGGCTAATGCGACATAGCTGACTTCCTTGTCGTCTGTGTTGTATCTGTCTGTCCTGTCAAATATCGCTAGCATTGTATCTGTTCCGCTGGAGCTTTCACTCGAGAAGCTAGCAGATAGATCGAACTGCTTATGCTTCTCGTCGCCCATGTCATGCCTTACACGGTCCCAGCTACGTTCGCTGGTTACACTAGACTCTTTAACGTGCTTTAGCCATTCATCAAGCGTTTCGTCGCTCTGGAAGCTTAAGGTCAAAGAGTCAAACAGCGGTTTACCAACTATAGAAAACATTGGTTTGTTCAGATAGGTTACTGCAGCTTGGTTGGCTAATGTCACGTTATGGTCGCCATCGATCCCGATAATTGGTATATGTAGTCCGTCCAGCATGCCTTGTGAATTCGACGGAGCGACGCTTTCAGGGTTTTCTTCTGCTACGGTATTGCTGCTAGTTTCAGCTAGTTCATATATTTGCCTGCTTTGCGCGGCTATTAATTCTCTGCCCATATGTAGATCTGTAAGTTCCGGCGGGGTTCCGCCTCTGTTACTATGAGCGGCAAAGCCAATAATCTCGTCGATCTTCTGAACTGGTTTTGCCTGGGCTCCAGCAAGCATGAATGAAATAGCAGTGGTTGAGGCTAGTCCAACAAGCATAGATACACCTAACGATTGACCATACGAGAAGCTAGTGAACTCGTGAGCAACAATCCAGGAGCCTATCGTGAGTGTGACTACCATAAATACTGCTAAGAAAGTTTTAAACGCAATCTGTAGCTTGTATTTAGCGATATAGTCCATCTAAGGCGTGTAGCTGACTCTGCCAGAAGGTATCGCAGTTATCCATGTTTGGCCAGGGTTTAGTTCCATAGGTTTGCCTTTAGAGTCGAGGATTTCTAGCGATGCTGTTTGAGATGATTTAGACCAAGTACCTTTTTGAATGTCACCATCCTGGAAGACCATTACTTCTCCGGTTCCTGTAGTTTTGTACACACTGTGTATCCCGTTCGAATGGTAGCCATATGTAGTTACTAATGCGACTACTACGCTTGGAGTGATCTGTTTGCCTGTATCTTGGTCCTTGTGTGGTAAGCCAGCCATTACTCTAGCGTATGTATTAGTTTCTGCGTTATAGGTGTATGAGGTATTGTAGTTAGCGCCAGATATATCAAAGCTGATTTTGGATGCAGTAGCAGGTGCTTCCGGAGTAGGTGGCACAGCTTCCTTGCGCGCGAATGCCGTGAAGGTGCTTGACGTAAATCCTTGAGCATTTCGGACTCCATCGATCCGTTCCATGCTCGTATATACGTTATGTGGTGCGAATCTGCTAGATACTCGGCTTGCTATCTGGTCTGCGAAATTTCCATGATCTAGATCCTTAACCCCTAGCGACCTGATCAGAGCTAATGCCTCACCTGATCCACCGCTATGCACATATGCTGCATCGAATCCTGCTGCCCATTCAACATAGTATGGTCGTGCGCTACGGATGGGACCTATGTTGCCTGGAGTTGATTCCTGGAAAAGTGCTAGGAATCTAGTAATCCCGCCTTCTGCAATAGCTTCAAATACAACTCCGGCTTCTTGCAGTCCAGACTGTGGCCGAGCATCGATACTGTTTTCTATCATTATTCCTGTCACGGGACGTGCAGCAAGTTCCGGCGATACCTCAACGCCTGTAAGTGGCGAAGCCTCTAGTACTGGAGGTGCTACATAGGTAGACTCAATTACTGCTATAGGGTCGGGTTCTGCGGCTTCTGGACCGAACGCAGCCAAAGCAGCTAGCCCGACGACTAACGATAGTAAGCTTGCGATAGTTACTATTATTAAGCGCTTTCTAGGCGGCTTACTTAGCAGGATGCCTTTTATCTTGTCCAGAGGCGAACTCTTAGATACGTCTTTAGGTGGTTGAAATTGATTATCCATAAACTTAAGCTCTATTGTACCCGTTATTATCGACCCCCGCAACGACAGATTTGCTATAATAGATCTAATGAATCAAGAAACAATACAAAGAGTCGCCGATCTACTGAAAAATGGCAAAGATATAGCACCTCGATCAGAGGTAGAGTCAAGGTATCCCAAGCGCCAGCTACCTGAAGGGGCTCATGTCACTAGATTCGCCCCCTCTCCTACCGGATTTATGCATGTAGGAGCTATATTTACTGCTCAGATTTGCCAACGTATAGCTGTGCAGACAAACGGTGTCTACATGCTGCGCATCGAAGACACTGATAAAAAGCGAGAAGTCGAAGGATCAAAAGAACTCATAGCTCAACAGCTGAATGCATTCGAATTAGCACCGGATGAAGGCCTACAGCTTGATGGGTCTACGGCTGGGGAGTACGGACCCTATGTACAGAGTGAGCGACAGGATATGTATCTAGCATATGCAATTGATCTACTGGAAAAAGGCCGCGCCTACCCTTGCTTTGCAACTAGTGAAGAGCTACAGGAGTCGGTCAAGGATCAGCAACAAAAGAAGCTTCGCCCTGGGTATTACGGCGACTGGGCGCTATGGAGAGATAGGTCAGACGATGACGTCAACGCCGCGTTAGAAGCTGGTAGGCCGTTCGTATTAAGATTCAAGTCCAATGGCTCTCATCAGAAGCGCACTCAGTTCAAAGACGCTATCAAAGGCCTAATGGACGTTCCTGAAAACGACTTGGACGTTCCACTAATAAAGTCAGATGAGCACCGTCTACCGACTTACCATCTAGCCCACGTAGTGGATGATCACCTGATGGGAGCGACTATCATTTTCCGCGGCGAAGAATGGCTGCCTTCTACACCGCTACATATTGAGCTTTCTCTAGCTCTAGGTATCCGACCGTTTAAATATGCCCACACGCCTGTCATATCTATCCTGGATAAAGAAACTGGTTCTAAGCGAAAACTATCGAAGCGAAAAGACCCAGAAGCGGACGTCGCTTTCTGGCGAGAGGCCGCATACCCATTGAAAAGCATAAAAGCTTATCTCTTGGGGTTGGCCAACTCGAACTTCGACGATTGGTACAGGGAAAACCCTGCAGCAGATCTGAACGACTTCCTTTTCACACTAGAAAAACTTAAGACATCCCGGTCGCCACTGCTAGATATGAAAAAACTAGAAGACTACACAAAAAATGAAATAGCACTAATGCCCCAAGAGCATTTCAATAAAGAAGTGATGGCATGGACAAACGTGCACGACCACGACCTATACGATGCGATGCTGGCCGATAGTGACTATACTAATTCTGTGCTGGCTATAGAGCGAGACGGTGAAAAGCCACGCAAGGACGTAGCGAAATGGTCCGATGCGCCAATACAGTTCGGGTACTTCTATGACTCTAGGTTTACTGAGACGTTCCAGAATGGGCCTGAGGCTAGTGAATTCCTAATAACATATTCTGATGAGCAAATAGCTAGAGCATGCAAGGCATTTCTAGGTAACTATAACCACTCTGCAGACAAAGATGCATGGTTTGCTAACCTTAAGTCAGCAGCAGAGTCAGAAAACTACGCCCTAGACCGTAAAGAACACAAAGCTAATCCTGATAAGTATGTAGACTTCTTCCCTGTTTTCGCTAGTATAATCCGAGTTAAAGTCACTGGTCGCACTAGAACCCCAGACTTGCACGCAATAATGCAGATACTCGGCCAAGACACTGTCACAAGACGCTTAAGCTCGTAATTTATTCCGGTACGCTATATACTTTTTGAATATGTCGTTCAGTGAAAGCCAACATTTACCACCGTCTCAAGAAATTGATTCATACCCCAAAGCGCTTAAAATATTGTTCTTTCCGTTTGATTTATTTATTGCTGGGGCTGAAGAGCTAGAAGAGATAAGTAATCTAAGCTGGTTAAGAATCACTCAGGAGCGTTTGATAGCTGATATCGTAGCATGTAATGGTATTTTGAGGTCAACAGTAGGTGTCTCCTGCGTAAGCTCTGCAAAAGATCTTGATGTGGATCCGTTCTGTGAGAGGTCGCAGCTAACTGCCCCGTCGAGATTTAGGCCAATTAGGTTCCAGTAGTGATACGATACTAGCTTTAGATACTGGCGGCGATGCGGATCAGTTGGTCTGTAGTCATGTTTGACTGACCTTCTACTTGGTACCAGATACCGTTGTCTACCCATGTTGCGTTAGATCCGTCGTAGATGTACAGTGTTCGTCCACGATCAGTATATGTCTGATATTGCTTGTTTTCGTCAATTATATAGTTTGCTAGTAGTGCGTCGCTGTTCCAGTTGCTGCTGCGCTGCGTTAGGTCGTACTCGCGCGTGTCGGTGTTAGACCTGAAAGATACTGTTACTTGACCAGAGTTATAGTTGATCGGTCCTTTGAAGCTAAATCCTGATGGTTGATAACCTGGCATAGTTGCATCAAACCCTGCCCTAGTCGCTGCTACTCGCATAGCTAGGTTTGGTACGTTTTGTATTGCAAAGAATCCGCCGAGCAGTACACCTGCTAGTACCGCACTACTCATCGCAGCACTTTTGCTGCTAATGCCTAGTTTACCTATGAGCTTGCTACGCTTCTTTGGTACTTTATGCGTAGGTTCAGTGTGTGAATGAGCGTTTGTTAGAGCTGCTTCTATTAATTTCTCGGTAGCTTTTGATCTGTGTGTGGGCTGAGGTTTTGCGTGAGTTTTGGCCACCGGAGGTGCACTGACTACTGGTGCTGGGCGCCCTACTGACGCTACAATACCTTGTTTCATAGGCGCAGGCTTTACTGGATGGTTTGTTGTTTTCTTCAAAACTGATGATTTAGCTGATTGTGCCTGGAATTTGCTGATACTTGGGCTTCGTTCTGAATGCTTAGCATTCTGTACGCGGCTATGAGGTGTTCCCAGCTTTTTTCTAAGTGATTGCTGAGCTAGCTTTTCCGCAGGAGAAGCTACGGTTTTAGGTTTCTTAACGCTACTGCGAACTAATGTTTTAGATCTTTGGGCGGTCTTTGATGCGTGTTTAGCGGTTTGCCTAGCTACATTAGATTTTCTAGGTCTTTTGAATCCATCAACTATCCCCGTATTGGATGTATACGTAACTGGAGTAGATTGAGCAGTCTGTACTGAAGAATTACTGATTAGCTTTCCAGTAAGTGCATCGTACTTTTTGCCGTTTATTTCAATTGAAGTTTGTTTGCCCACGTAATACCTTTGTTACCCTTTCAATCTATATTAACCCGCTCAGTGAGAGCATGCAAGTATTTTGTTCGCCTATGTATATTTTTTGTAGTCATCTGGATGGAATAGCAGCAGATTTACGACAATGGATAATATCTTTGTGCAAAATATTAAATCTTGTGAGACAATTAAACTAGTAGACAAAAACATGGATTATCTCGACCCCCAAAAAAAACGAAACCACAAAGTACGACTGCTGATCGGCTACGGACTGTTTGCAGTAGCCATATCTATTGCTACCGTTTTACTGGTGTATATAGCTAACGGGTATATTATAGATAAATCTACAGGCGAAGTGATTCAGAACGGTCTGGTGTTTGTTGACTCGAAGCCAAACGGTGCTAACGTAGTGTTAAACGGAGAACAGCAGCGCGGGAAGACAGATGTACGACTGGTGATACCAGAAGGCGCTTATACAGTTGATGTGGACCTAGAAGGATACGAAAGCTGGACTAGATCATTCTTGCTCGATGGAGCTAGCTTGAGGCGGTTAACCTATGCCAGACTTTTCCCGACAGAACTTGAGACTACTCCCGTACTAGACCTGACTAGCGATGTTAGCGACATTAGCCAGAGCATAGACAAGCGATGGCTTGCTGTTTCGCACAGTGTAAGTCCGCTTTCATTGTCACTGATAGACATAGACAGGACAGTTCCTACTATAGTCTCTTTGAAGATTCCAGAAACATTAGTGAGTAGTCTGGTTAACGGTAGAGTTAAGTTCATTGAGTGGACCGCTGACAATAAGTCGGTCCTAGTTAAATATAATTCGGATAGCGAAGTTGCATATCTGCTGATTAACCGAGAAGATCCGTCCCTGTCGCAGAATCTAAACACGTTACTGGATGATTCGTCTGCCGTAGTGAGCTTGCTCGACCGTAAAAACGACCAATTCTTCGCATTTAACGCCACAGAAAAAGCTCTATACACAGCAACAGCGACTGCAGGAATCGCGGCTGAGCCAGTTGCCACTAGCGTCCTAGCATACAAAACGTTCGGTGCCGATTGGATACTGTACGTGACAGAATCAGGTAAAAAGGATCTAGCAGAAGTTAGGTTTAAGCGGGGAGACAAAGACATATTGCTACATGAGATCCAGGCTGACAATAGTTACTTGTTGCAGCTGGCCAAACTAGGAAGTGCACCAGTGATGGCAGTATCGTCGCCTATAGAAAATAGAGCTATAGTCTATAGCGACCCCCAAGACTACCTTAACAACAACCCCGATGCACGGATCCCTGTAGCTACGGCTGTAGTGCGCGTCACTAGCCCTATCGGGCTGACGATATCTTCGGACTCAAGCGTTGTGCTTGGATACGGCATGGATAACTTTGCGTCATATGAATTCAACGACGAAAAATCTTATAATTACAAAACTGAATCCAATATCGACATTGGCAATGAAGTCCACTGGATGGATGGCCAGCACATAGTGTTTAGCTCCGAAGGAATACAGCATGTCGTAGATTTTGACGGTAGCAACGAAGTAAAACTAGTTTCTTCAGTAGGTAGCATTGGCAGCTTCTATAATGACGCTATTAGCCAGATGTTTACTGTCTCCCCTTCCGTTGCAGCAACTGAATCTACGTTAGCAATACCTTCCAAAGTACACGCCACAGAACTATTGATTCCTGCAGATAGATAGCAGCGAGAGTGCCTAAGCGGTTAGAATACGCTGGTTATACGCGACCAGAAGCTCTGAGAGTTACTGGGTAGTTGCTCGTCTTCTTGAGGCTCGATTTCTATAGTAGCTTCTATGTTGCCTGATGGATCAGGGCTAATCTGTTCAGCAACTATGATCAGACGGTTGATCGATGTCCCAGGAGGATCACATGTTATGAGTGTCATTGTGTTGTCCCGAGAAGAGTCCCTTAGCACTGAAGTATCTGTCGGTGGAACGATCTTCTTCTCGAATATCTTGTAGGTGTAGCGTACGCCGTCCTTTTGTACGAAGAACGTGTCTTCAACCTCTAGACGCTTAAGTAGCACGAAAGCGAACTTATACTTACCGGAATTCAGTATGTTGTTGCTGGAGTGTCCAACTATTACAGAGTTGCCAATTTCGCCAGGTTCCGGCGACGATGAATAATGAACAACTCCTTCCTCTAATGCATCCTGGATCGCGCGCTCTTGTACAGAACCTAGGTCGAACACGACTGGCACTTCCAGGTTTATCTTGGGTATGATTATCTTGTGTTCAGGGCCTATTGCTGTTACTGAGTTGCCAATTATCGGTGTTGCACTAACAGTTTTGCTGGGGCTGATGAACGGCGCGATAAATATTTGGTTAAAGAACACGAAGCCTACCAGAATAGCCACAACTCCGGCGAAACTCATGCCGAACAACAGTGATTTAACATGGTGGATTGGTCTTAGGCGACCACCAGCAGTTAGTGTGTCATGAATCTGCGATTTAATAGCTGCTACGGACTTCCGTTCGGCACCAGGAACCATATGCTTAGTACTCTTCGGGCTATGAGAGGGTTTGGTTTTTTGCGGCTCTTTGGCCTTGCTCAGTGATGTCCTATGTCTAGCATAGCTGGATGTTGTGTGTTGGTCCTTATAAAACTCCTGCCATACTTCATGCTTGTCATCGTCGCTCAGCTCTACATAGTAGTTGTGCCATTCGGTCTGTATCTGCGCCAGTGCTTTTCCTGACGTGGTCAGCTGGTACATGAATTCTTGGTGTGTAGATCTATTTTTTCCTACAGCTATTGCTTCGGCAGCTTCTATTTCTGCATCAGGCTCTTTTGAATATATTCTGTTCAATTTGTCCCTGATCAAGTTCAGCGCAGGGTCTGCTGATTTTGCTGGACGTTTAGTTATCTTGGGTATAATGGGTTCGACTAGTTCTGGCACTTGGGGTGTTCCAGGAGTGATGATAGATGCTACGACTGCCGCTTGATCAATTGATTGAGTGTCGTCTAGCTCCAACACTCGTTCTATGGGTGATTCAGGTCCTTTTACCTGGCTAGCTAGCTCCGCCGTTTTAGCAGCCAATTCAGCCAGTACATCGGCGTTGCTTTGTGCCCGTTCAGAGTCTTTTTTTAGTTGATTCTTTAGTTCTTTGGCATGCAGCGGCTTGATTTCTTTAACTTTACGGCGCCGAATAGGTAAATCCCCTGAATCGTCTTTAGCCCTTACTTTACTTGCCTTCTTAGTCATTATGCTTACAGTATATCACTTGTTGGGCCCAGTTAGATGGCTGTAAAACAGTTAATATACTGTATAATTAGCATCTGTAAACATTAATAATTCAACATCAGTAATATTTGGAGCCGCGGTGGCGGAATTGGTATACGCGCACGACTCAAAATCGTGTTCCTTACGGATTGAGGGTTCAAGTCCCTCCCGCGGCACCAAGTGCGTCTGATGCGCCGGACTCAAAATCCTGTGAGCATAACGCTCGTCAAATGACTGCCTAAGGCTGTATCGTGAAGTCTCTAATCCTCGTTTCTATCGTTATGTATTGGGCTCCATTGCTATTTATATTTTGGCGATGGGAGTTTGATAGCTCAAAAACTATCAGTGATCACGTGTCGAAAGGCATGCCTAGGATTCTCCATACCCCTACTGCACTGATTAGTATGGTTGCGCTGTTCTTGTATTTGGTCGGATTCGTTTTTGTAGAGCTAGATATTAAAACCTCCGGGATAGTCGTACTGCTTGTTGCTGTAGCTGCTCAAATTCTATATTTGCAAAAACCAAGGGTCGCTAGCCTGATTCATTTTCACGACTCTGTGGCAAACGTATTCGCCGCTGCCCTGTACGTAATCCTTTTGATCATATCTAGGAGCTCAGGAGCGTCTCCAGGGGTCGTAGCAGTAGTGTATGCAGTACTCGTGATACTGCCGGTGCTAACGTATTTACTACACGATAGAACAAGGCGGAGATACCTTTTTTACCAAGTTGCTTTCTTCGCCACTGTGCACACTGTGTTCGTGGTAGTTGGTTTCCCTGGGCTATTCGGATTGGTATAGCGAAGTAGTAGCCGATTCAAGCGGTGTGCTCGGGTTTTGCAACCAAAATATCACAGACTTTGTAGCAGTTTTAATCCGCCACGGCATGTCTGTATTGTCGGTCGACGTTACTCTGCCTGCATTAGCTACAAACACTACGTCGTGATGCTTGACCATGACTGTCAGGGGGAACTTTTCAGTCAACACGTGTAGGGCCTCAGCTAATTGAGGTAGCGTCATCCCATATGTGATAGGTATTATCAACGGAGCATTAATAAACACTTTCTGCAGCTGTGCCAGGCTAACAACCAATAATGTATCCGGTCGTTCTAGTAGTAAATGCGGGAAGCTCTTGAAGTAGTCTGCTGCGTCATGCGTAACGGCCAGTATGCCCTGGTATTTCTGTACGTATTGCTCTAGCAGCACAGCTGTTTCGCTATTGCGACCCATGTCACCTGCCAGTATTACAGCGTCTGACCAGGTTGATATCTCCATCATGCTCATCAATGCCTGCTTGGATAGACCACCACTAGGGTTACTGGGTGCATAGTCAGCATCAGGGAGTACGTGTTTGACTGTTTTCTTGATAGCATCAGGTAACAGCACTTTTACTACGCCTATACCCGACTCGTTAGCTGTAGCATACGCTATACCTGGCGATCCGAATCCGTGGGCATGCCCACCTATTACCGCTAGCTTGCCAGCTCCACCTTTAGATTCTGGTCTACTCCATAAAATATCTGGGAATAATGGTTCGTCAGGCTTCTGCTTAGTCCAGTAGTTCATGTGTATAAGTATATAGTATGTGTAGACTAGACTTTATTAATACATTATCTTGCATGTTCAGTGGGGAGTAATATAGTTCCGTCTGCATAGTCATCGATTATTTTAACAATTGGTACCACTGCTAATGCTGCTGTCCCTATGAATAGGCCAAGAAGCAAAGGATCTGGATCTTCACCTCCTTTTAGTGACTCATTAGCAACACTCTGGAAATTTTCGACCGATGGCGCTGTAATCTCTAGCTCATCTCTATCCATGTTGATCGAAAATATTAATATCCCGTTCTCATCGACAAGTTCTCTTACAAACAATTTGCAGTCATTTAGTATATCTTTGTCATCTTCGATTGCTTCTGCGCACGTTCCAATTCGTTGTTCTTGAACTTCGATAGAGGGGGGTAAAGTGGATCCGTACCCAAGAATACCAATGTAGTAAGACGCTAAACCGATAGCTGCATAGCTAGGCTTTTTCATACTCCAAAATGGTGTAGACATCTTCATGTGCCAATAATACCATCATTATCAGTTATAGAAAGTGATTACGGTTACTGGAAAGTTTTAGATCTCTATAGACACTGGGCAATGGTCAGACCCTATTGCATCAGAATGCACTTGCGCGTCTATGAGGTTGTCTACGGCACTAGTACTAGCCAGCCAGTAATCTATCCGCCAGCCGACGTTGCGGTCGCGTGCGCCGCCCCAGGCTGTCCACCAGCTATAAACTTCTTCGGCGTGTGGATAGAAGAACCTGAATGTATCTACGAATCCGTCAGATAGAAGGTCTGTAAGCCCTCTGCGCTCTTCGTCTGTAAAGCCGTGCTTCCCGACGTTGTCTTTGGGTCTAGCTAAGTCTATTTCAGTATGAGCTACGTTCATATCCCCACATGAATATACTGGTTTTTTAGCAGCTAATTCGTTCAAGTGGTCTCTGTACGCTGGGTCCCATGCTTTATCGCGCATTGGCAGCCGTTCCAGTTTGTTCTTGCTATTCGGTGTGTACACAGTAGTTATGTAATAGTCTTCAAACTCTAGCGTCAGCAACCTACCTTCTTTAGATGTGTCGCCGAAAGAATCTTCAAATGTGTATTTTGCATTTATTTCGTCAGAAAAGTCATTCTGTACGCTAAGAGGCTCCGTTTTAGTCAGTATTGCAGTGCCACTGTATCCCCTTTTAACTGCACTATTCCAGTAGATTTTGTACTGATCCATACCCTCAATTGGAGACTGCTCGCGCTGTGCCTTAGTCTCCTGTAGGCATAAAATATCCGGATCGTGCTCGGCGACAAATTCCTGAAAAAGTCCTTTATTCCACACTGCACGTATGCCGTTCACATTCCATGAATAGAGTTTCATATTAACTTCAGTCTCCGTTAGTTAAGTAAATTATATCATTCGTAGTCCACCCTATTGTATTGTGCTTGTGGATATTGTATGATAGCGAGTAATTATGATTACTGTCGAAACCGACATGCTAGATGTGATGTATAAATTAAAGCCGTTAAAAGAAGGCTTCGATTTACATTTTCCAACTCATGCCCGAACAGATCCTTCCGGTTCCTTAGTAAAATTCACAGGCGATATTAGCGACAAACAGTACAAAAGGATGAATGCAGCGGGCAGATTCACTTGGAACCCCACACTCTCCAGGTTTGATGTGGAATACTTGTTCTTCGGCGTAGGGCAAAGCAATGAACTCGCAGGACACGACGGCGATTTTGTGGCTAGAACAGTGCCTCTGGTCGGTATAGACTTGAACAAAAAACGACATGTGTTCGAGGGGCAGTTTAATAATTTAATGATTTCCAGGAGACTGACTAAGAATGGCGTATCAGTAATCGATTATCGTTTTAGGAACATGGATGCTCAAGGCGATGTTATAGACGTTAATCCACGAATGTCACCTATCGTCATAGGTAGTCTGGCTTCTTTTCATCTAGATGCAGTTGTCTCAAATAAAGTTTCCGCACTTATTGAAAGTGGTCTGATACTTCCCTCTTCTACTGAGTAGACTAATCTGTTACAATAAATCCCAATGTATAAAAGAATTCTACTTAAGCTGTCAGGTGAGCAACTATCTGGAAAGCACGATAGTGGTTTTGACCCAGAATTAGGCGCATGGCTAGCGGATGAAATAAAGCAAGTTATTGAGGCTGGAACAGAAGTAGTGATAATGGTTGGCGGCGGCAACTATGTTAGAGGTGCGCAGATAGCTGGGCATGGTATAAGACGTGTAACAGCAGATCATATGGGTATGTTGGGTACGATGATGAATGCATTGGCACTAACAGACGTTTTTGAGAATCAAGAAGTTCGAACACGATGCCTTAGCAATATATACGCCGAACAAGTATCTGAGCCTTTCGTGCATAGACTTGCAGAAAAGCATCTAGATAGAGGCAGAGTGATAATTATAGCTGGAGGAATTGGTCGTCCTTACCTAACCACGGACACTGCTGCTGTTAGTTTAGCGCTAGAAATGTCATGCGATGCGGTGATTAAGACTACTAAAGTAGACGGAGTCTTCGACAAAGATCCAGAGCATCACGAAGACGCAGTTAAGCTAGACGAAGTATCGTACAAACAAGCGGTAGGAGATGACAATATCAGGGTGATGGACAAGGCTGCAATGGGATTAGCTATGGAACAGAATATGCCAGTTATTATCTGTAAGCTAGAACCATCAGGAACTATTGCTCGCGTAGCAGGTGGCGAACAAATAGGAACCAAGATTAGCTAGACGGGACCTTGTGGTAGCACTGTATTTTTCCTTGGTTATCAAGGATCTTTTTATATCTCGTTTCATGCGGCGGCGTCTTAATGCCTACAGCATTTAGCTGTTCTTGCATACCGCTGACAACCTTATGCTCGTCGCTTTTCATCCAATCTAGAAGCCCAGGTATAGATATCCATCTGACAGCCCCAACTTCTGATTCTTGAATGACCAAATCTTCTGACCTTCCGTTATAAGTTGCTTTGAACAGCCCAGCGAACTCTAAGTGGTCCGGATAGTCGTATGCGAAGTTGCCGACGTATGTCAGATCCAGATCTATTAAGCCTAGCTCTTCTCCGGCCTCTTTTATTGCGTTATCCATATATGTTTCGTGTGATTCTACCCCGCCTGATACCGAAGGCCCCCAATAGCCGGGGAGGACTTTTTTATTCATTGATCTCTGCTGGATCAGCAGGTCACCTTTGGTGTTAAAGATAAAGGTGCAGGTTATCCGTCTGCGTTCAGTTTGTACCATGTCGGCGTATTTCTTATGCGCGATCAGATTATCTAGATCGTCTACGACTGCCCCTATGTCATCCTTGTGTGCCACAAGAGATCTCCTTTGTTAGTTTCTGTATTTAAGCTCGCGGTGTGCACTGCGGCTATCGTCTCTCTTCTTGATGGTTTGTCGTTTATCAGAGTGTTTTTTACCCTTACCCAGAGAGACTCGTAGCTTTATATATCTGCCTCTAGTCAGAATCTCTGTCGGAACCACTGTAATTCCCTGTTTTTTTGCAGCAATGATCGAGTCTATTTCTTTGCGCTTGGCTAATAGTTTACGAGCTTGAGTAACTTCTAGGTCTTCGATCGGTATGCCCTTCGTTCCGTGGATCGAAGCGTTGATTAGATACAGTTCTTCCTCTTTTACGGTTACGTAGGCTCCCTGGAGCTGTCCGTGGCCTAGACGCAAGCTTTTAGTCTCTCGGCCGTTCAGTACCATCCCCATTAGGAAGCTATCGCCTAACTCATAATCGAATCTGGCGCGCTTGTTTCTAATTTTGCCTTCGGGAGACTGCTTCTTTTTCACTACTACATTCTAACAGAGGCGCAGATTATTGACAAATACCGATTAGTTAGTTATAATAAGCATATGAACAGATTGGCACTAGCTTCTGAAGCAGTAGTAATAGGTGGTTTCTCAGAAGGGTCAAACCTAATGGATCCTTTGAGGGTTGCATTATCTGAGGGCAAAAACAAAATGTTTGCTAGCGTTGCAGAAGATAGCCCGAATGTCGCTGATATTCAAACTGACCCTGCATCTTATATCAAATTGTTTGAAGGTAAGACGATAGTCATGCACTCTCTAGCAAGCATTATCATGGCAGAGCGATACGCAGGTCTAAGGGAAAAAGCAAAAGGATTCGTACTGCTTAACCCAGTAGAAGGACCCGGGCTACTCGGCACACTTAAGGGTGCTATTGGCGTTGCGCTTCAGAAAGAAAACAACGAAGAAGACCCTAAGTATGTTCCGAGTTTTTCGCAAGGTCCGAAAGAACTTATTCGGCATCCAATAGTCAATCTTCGTAATCCGTTATTTGCTTCAAGGCTTTCAACGGCTGGATCAATACTTGAGACAACCACGCCATATGAAGACGGGGTTGGTTATTTCGAATACGCAGACGATGAGTTTGGATTTCAAAATGTCGGTCCAAATCTACAAAATATCAAGGAAAAAGGCTACGATGGAGCTCGATTGAGCGGGAAGCACATGGCGCCCGTTTATCGTCCAGAAGATACAACGCGTCAATTGGTCGAATATATGAATGCTACTCAGTAATTGCCTATAGAAGATTTTCTAGCAATAGAGCCTTCGTGCATATAGGTAGACGTTCGGCTGCAGGAGACAAAGCTGTTGCAATTGCACGAAAATACGGAGTCCACACTGCAGTAATTGAGGGCACAGAGCGCAATGCAGTCACTGAACACCCAAAGGATTTACTAAGACACATTAAAAGTGATTTAAGTCTCGCCACATTCATTAATCGTATAGGTAAATAGTCTAGTTGTATTCGGCGTCTAGGTCAGCGAGTGTTTCTTTTACTTGATCCCATATTTCTGGGGCGTCACGTTGGGTTTTTAGCTGGTACCACCACTCTACTCCCCACATGTCTATGGTCTTTATCCCGCTATCTACTGCGTATTGTAGGCGGCTCTCTACTCTGTCTGGTCCAAAGGTACTATATAGGTCTTTTAATGGTGCGTCGCGCATGTCGTAGCCTATATCTTCCGGAAGCCATGATTCCATCTGTAGTTCATGTACTATTGATTCTCTGCCTGTAGTTAGCTCTGTTGCACCTGCTAGGAATCCATAGAACCAGCCTGGGAACGGATACTCGTAATCCCGTTTCGTGACTGTTTTGTCCCACACTCGCTTATATACAGCAGCTCCAACTTTATCGGCCCTGGGCTCGCCCACTGGCCAGCTAGGTACAGCATTGTTACTTCTGCTAACTATCAGCGTGCGATCTGGGTCCTTTTCCCTGACGAAGTTGAACTCGTCTACTAATCTTTCTCTGCTATGGTCTGGGCAGTCCCCAAATGCCGTCAGCAAGAATTCATTTTCTAGCTGATATTCAACCAGTACATCGCGGTTCTTATATCTGTCAATCGTCACACCCATATATTCTTTCAAATCTTCAGTCCAGTCTACGACGCTTTTTGCCATTGCCCACTCTGGTCCGTGGCATTCAGGCCAGCGCGGTTGCCTAAGCCCTATTGCTAAAGCCACTTCGCCGCCAGCTGCCTCTATCATGTCGAACTGCCAGTCTAATTCTGAAAAGTCGTATTCATCAGGTTGTGGCTCATGGATATTCCAGTAGCTGACTAGTCTGAAGCGCTTAATACCTAGGTCATCTATCATAGCCTGCAACGTTTCTTTAGGCTCGATTTCGAAATATCTGGAGTAGTTGGGCACAAATGTCGCCCCTATGACTAACGGTTCGCTCCTGTGCTCGTTTAAATACCAGTAAGATATGCCATATGCCACAGATGTGGTTAAAAGTGCTAACACTAACAGGGACGACATCATCTTACCGAACAGTCCCCTACTGGACCACATGTTATGAGTTATAAAGTGTTTTGCCCGGTCAGAAGCCTTAGTGGCTTGGTCGGATTTTTGCTTAGTTTGTTTTTTCATATTTCCCACTGGTATCGTTCTACTATATAATTAATTCTAAATTCATGCTTACGCTTACATTAGTTATACCAGTTTACAACGAAGAGCGCCATATAAAAGCGTGCCTAGAAGCAATTTCCCGACAAACCGTCATGCCGAACGAAGTGCTGGTGATCGACAATAACTGTACTGACAAGACTATAGATATGGCTAGACAGTACGGGTTCGTTACGATTATTAATGAACCTAAACAAGGGCTAATATATGCAAGAAACACAGGGTTTAACGCAGCCAAAGGAGAGATACTTGGCCGTATAGATGCCGATACTGTGATCGATACTAACTGGGTAGATGAGGTTAAAAAATCGTTCACAGATCCGCAGACTGGCGGCGTAACAGGTCCGGCAGTGACATCCATGATCCCTTATGTTAATTTTATACAAACTAAGTTGTTCCCTACCGTGTACTTTTGGGCAATGGCTCACATATTCTCTACCCAAGTTATGTGGGGCGCAAACATGGCTATCCGAAAATCCGCATGGGATGAAGTTGCATCTTTAGTGACCCTGGATGATAAGGCTGTTCATGAAGACCAGGACCTTTCCCTGTGGATCTCGTCGAAAAGCACTAGCATAGAATTCAACCCTACCATGCTTATGAACACCGCTGGCCAAGTATATAAATACCCGCCCAAACTACTGTATTACCAGAAGCTACTAATGAGCACCAAAGCTATACATACAGCCAATGGCAATCTGGATAAGACTCCAAAATTACCAAGATCCTCAACGCTACCAGGCTACTTAGTAAGTTTATTGCCTGTTATATATCTCCTGATTGTAGGGACATTGACCATGCCGATCGACTACTTGATACAGTCATCTAGAAAAAAATAGTTCGTTTAGATATTTCTACAGATTTGATCTCACTGTCGCTATATCGATATCTGACCCATCTATATTTACGTGTGTTTCGTCGTCGCCAGGTGGTTCAAATACGTTCTGGATACGATCAAACATATTTTCAGGTGTTTCCCCGTCTGGTATAAGGTTATGGTTATGCTCTGACAATCTACGCTTCTTGGATAATTCACCAGGTGTAGACAGCAGCCACAACACTACTTTTGCATCGTATTTGTCTGCAAGTGTATATTTCTCTTCGCGGTGGTGACGCCGGTTAAGGTTAGCGTCGTATATTACATCTTGTCCATCTTCTAACAAGTGCTTTACGTTGTGGTCAAGCAGGGCATATAATTCATCGTGTTCCTTCTGTGAGAAACAAGGATTATCGAATATCTCTAGCCGTGATTCGTCGGATGATACACGTTTTGCCCCTGTAATGTCCTGAATCATCTTGGATAGCGTGGTCTTTCCGGATCCCGGAAGGCCCATCAGCAGGTGTAGAGTCGGCTTATTCATACATCCAGTCTACCCTACACTGCAAGTCCTTCCATGCAACTGCCTGTTAGCGTAGCTGATTTCTGCAGCTGTAAAGAGTATGTGTTTGACTAGATAGGCATAGATCAGTCAACGAATACTTGTATTTGTGTAAAGTATATTATAAAATATAAATAATGAGTATAGAGTTTTTACCTCAACATCAACAAGAGGTAGCACAACAGAATATTATAGAGCTACCTTCAGGGGTGAAGCTAGGCTATATTATGCTAAATGCAGATGCTCTAAACGGTGCAATGCCCATTGTGTCGGTTAATGCTGTGTTGACCGACATTACGGCGCCAGAGCGTGCATACGACGGAGTACTCCTGGCTGAAACTGGACGTCCAGTGTTATTGATAGATTTTCAGGGCCACGGCATCGGTAGTAGAATGAGTCGCAAGCAAGTTATAGACCTGTGTTGGCATAGAGATATTACATCTCATGTTGCACCAGTTCTTGAGGCAGTGGATATATTGGTTGGTAAAGGCGAAAAAAGAGATTATTTTGGCGTTTCTCAAGGGGGAGCAATTGTGCTTAAAATGGCCGCAATGGATAAAAGCGATTCAGTAAACAAGGTCGTTGGCATAGAAGTTCCCGCAACTAGTAGGCGCAATACATTGGCTGTCCAGGGCGAGTACATACTACGCGATTCAGTCTGGGGTGGATGGAGATACAGTAGGCAGATGAAAGACACAGAAAAGCAGACTCAATATGAAGAATTCCGTAAGGAACACGCAAAACTAGGTATTAAGAGGGCGGATTCATACATAAAACAAGATAAACTTTTTGCGCTATGGAATCTTGCGATGTCTATAAACGCTAGACCACACGCAGCCAAGTCATTACGTGAGACTATTGCAAATAGCAACGCTTTGGTCAGTTTAATAACTGGATCAAATTCACACGTATCAAGCTCAAGTGCTATTGCTCAATTGATAGAGGATTTTGATGAGGATTATACTGACCGATTTAAGCAGACTATTGTTCAAGGTGATCACAACATCGGCCGAGCTGAGCGGATGCCTGAACATATTGCGGCTGCTCACCAATTTTTCACTAGAGCCTAGCCGTCACGCTCACTAGATAAACACCCAATCGCTGTCAAGGATCATCCTTGACAGCGAACAGTGTAGGATTGTGAGATTGGGGCTTTCTGATGAGTGGTATAGAAACTATAGCAATATGTAAACATAACTAGTATACTATCTATATAACTGTAATCAAGGGGTAATATGTCAGAAAAAGACATAGTTAAACTGTATCGAACGTTCTTTATCTTAGGAGATAGCGCTTCTCTGAAGATCCTATTTGAATTGGAGAGATACGGCGAAAAAACATTTAGCGAGCTCCGCGACAACTTGAGTATCAACCCTGCAACACTGTCAAAGAAGCTAAAGATACTTGTGCAGACTGGGCTGATAGTCCCTGACAAGTCTCACGATCACCTAAGAGTCTTCTATTCCCTGCACCAAAACCAAAAGCCACTCAGAAGAGTATTAGACGCCTTAGAGCGCCTATCAACAGAACTCTAGTTTACTTGCGTGTTAAGGATAAAAGTGTGAGCTATCTATCCAGCAAAATGACGCGAATTCAGTGACTGTAGTGAGGTCCGCGCTGTTACAAGTGATCTAAGCGCATCTCTAGTAGTGTGATGGTTAGACCCTAGGTCTGCACTGTGCCCTAGTGAGCTAAAGTAGTTCGTATTGATGTCTCCTCCTATAACACTGAAGTTGTAGTCTGTGTCAAATATTGAAGTGACTGTCGAATACACAGCACTTGCCCCAAAGTTAGATAACTTAGTTCGAGCGACTACCAGTTTATGATCACCTTCTATCCTTGCTCCAATCATAAGAAAGTTGCCATCTTTCACTCTCAGATCAATTGGGTTACTATCTGGATCAATTGATTCCCAATCAGCACTGAATCCGGCTTTGAGAGCACAAAAGTTATTAGTTGCGCCGAGGTCCAGCTCCTTCACCACTGTATTACCAATTCTAGAAATTGATTTTTCTTGGAACGAGATACTTGGTACTAAATCAGGTCTTCCAGACGCAACGATGGCCAGTCCAACTGCACCCACAAGTGCAAATTTGGGAAGAACAGCCCCTTCTCTTAATATTTCAATCATACGTCAACCATATCAATGTTTCGAGAAGTTTCAAAGCGTAAGCGATTATCATCAATGCAAACCATACTGTACAAGCTCCGTTCTTGTACAATATTAACTTGCGGCGTAGCGTTCGTAGGAGTCAGGTTAGTAGTCGATACCCTTGTTGGCTAGGAATTTATCGTCGTAGTGATGCTTTAGTTTGGTCATGTTTGTAGCTATATCTGTTAGAGGTATCAAACTTTTAGGAAAATCACGGCCTGTTATGCAGACGCTAGTATTGTTTGCACGAGATTGAATGAATTCCTTCATATCTGCTATTTTTAGCAATCCGTCATGTGCCGCATTGCTCATTTCGTCACATATCACTA
>JBLFWT010000004.1:0-20200 GCA_047611885.1 Saccharimonadales bacterium (SeqCode)
GTGAACTAGGCTCAATAAACTGGCAAGGCCATCAGGCAAGTAGTTTATGTGAAATGGTTGCTGGCTTAACGACAGAAATAGCACCTGAGGCTATTGACGGTCAGATGGCTACGGCATTGTTGACCGGTATTATCGCAGAGACAGATCGGTTCAAGAATGAAAGAACTACTCCGTTAGCACTATCGCTAAGCTCAAAACTTATGACGGCTGGAGCAAACCAGAAGCTAATCGCAGAAAAATTAGAAGAACCTGCACCAGCTCCAGCGCCAAGGCATGAAGTATATGGCAGCGAACGAGATGAAGAGATAGAAGATGTGGCGAAAACCTTAAATGACGGTTCGCTGCAGATTTCACACGACGATGAAAACCATGTAGATAATATTCACATAGACGAACACGGAAATCTCGGTTCCGATAGGCCCGTAGAAGAATTTAATAATGCTCCTGAGCACCACCGCGAACAAGTAAGCAGCTTGCCGCTAGTGGACGAGCCCGTACCGCCAGCTCCAGAGCCATCCCAACTCCCACCAAGCCATGACTTAGGCAGGGAAGCTTTGCCCGAACCAAGCACAGACAGTCATTCACTAGATGACCCTGACCATCCAGACGACTTAGAGCAGCCTACACTGCCTACTCCAAGCTCGAATCGACCAGTTCTACAACACGAGAAAGTCGTAGTACCGCTGTCAGAAGTGGGTAAAGAGCCGAAAACGGACAAGCCTTTCGACCTAACTGAAGCGATGCAAGAGGCAAACGCCATAGGAGGCGGAGTTAACGCCCCTCCCGTAACAGCAGCAGCTCAGCAACCACCAGCTAATCCAGCCCCAAATGCAGCTCCTGCTGCTGCACCACAACCAGTTAGTTCTAGTATTCCGCCACCACCACCGGTAGCTCCAGCCCCAAGCCGGGACAAGACCCTTACTGAGCTAGAAGCAAGTATAGATGCGGCAACAACTATGCCGCCTCAAGCAGCACCAGCTACAACTGTTCCGTTGCCAGCACCAGCACCAGCACCTACTACAGTATCTGCGCCACCACCGGTTCCGCCTCCTATGACTGCGCCACAGTTTTACGACGGAGATGGGCAAAACGCCAATCCGTTTCTAAACCCAGCTAAATAATCTGTATACTAGTTATCTATGGAAGGCATACTATTAGTCGACAAACCAGAAGGCTGGACAAGCTTCGACGTCGTTAACTATGTAAGGAAGATTGTGACCGGTGCTAAACGCAGCACTCATAAGTCACAGGGATATTGCAACGAGCCGAACGTAGGTAATAATGACAAGTGTAGATGCAAGATAAAAGTTGGTCATACCGGCACTCTTGATCCTGCGGCAACGGGGCTACTAGTTGTCTGTGTAGGCAAAGAGTACACTAAAAAAGTCCCAACATTGATCAAGATGGACAAAACCTATGAAGTTGAAGTGTCGTTAGGCCAAAAGTCTACAACCGGAGACAAAGAAGGTGAGCTAGAAACGATATCATCATCGGAGCCCAGTGAAGATGACGTTAATCGGGCTTTAGAAAAGTTTGTAGGAGAAATTGACCAGGTGCCACCAGCGCATAGTGCAATTAAAATCGACGGTAAACGAGCCTATGAGCTAGCCAGAGCAGGCAAAGAAGTAAAGATGGCGTCTAGAAAAGTAACAATCCATTCCATAGACAGCGTATCGTATAAGTATCCATTTATAACGTTCGCTACCTCTGTTGGAAGCGGCACCTATATACGATCGCTTGCTGAAGATATAGGCACTGAGCTGGGCACGGGCGCATACATGAGTAACCTCAGGAGGACTACAGTTGGTCAGTTTTCGATAGACGAAGCACTACAAGTATCAGAAATAACGGAAGATTCATTACAAATAAAGCTTGCCTAAACAGGGTACAGGTGCTATAGTTGAGCTCAACAATGACAGAAACGAAGACAGCGACAGTATCTAAGGATGCAGCTAAATCACCAACAGACACAGGTTCAACTGACGTACAAGTAACGTCACTTACTGCTCGTATTAGCGAGCTTACAGAGCATTTGAAGATAAATAAAAAAGATCACATGGCACGTCGTGGATTGTTAGTTCTAGTAGGTCGTAGAAAACGACTACTTAAGTACCTAGCCAACAAAGACACTGCTTCGTATCTTTCGCTCATTAAAAAACTCGGCTTACGCCGCTAACACCTAGAGTTTTAATCATACTTTTTTAGTAATAAGTTTTTTTAATCATACGTATTTCAACGAGTATTCGGGAAGTACGTGGGACTGTAAAAAATAATATCGATCGACGATTTTTGAGGTGATAGAGCACAGATTGCACCACTGCTTTTTATAGGAAAAGAGCAGCCGGAGCAACGGATTCAATCCGTGCCCCGCGTGATGAGAAAAACCTTGGTTTGTCTCATGGTACAACCTGAACCCTGTTACTTAAATATCTATATATGATCGAAGAAAAAGGAAAAAGTATGTCTCAAATTATAAATCCTATGGGTAAGGATGTCTTTAGCGTATCCACAGAACTATGCGGCAAGACGCTAACACTAGAAGTGAACAGAGTTGGGTTCCGTAGTACCGCATCAGTATTGGTGACTTACGGCGATACTGTAGTTCTTGGAATTGCACAGGTCGGCACAAGACCAATCAGCCTAGATTATTTCCCGCTAAGCATTAACTACGAAGAGAAATTTTACGCTGCAGGAAAGATGAGCGGTTCTCGATTCATCAAGCGTGAAGGTCGCCCAAGCGAAGAAGCCATATTAATTGGACGTATCATTGACCGCCCAATCAGACCACTGTGGCCTAAAGGTTACCGTCAAGAAGTTCAGTGTGTATCTAGCATTCTTAGTATGGATCCTACTATGCGACCAGATATGGTAGCAATGATCGCTACATCAACAGCATTAATGCTTACTGGAGCGCCTTTTGAGGGTCCTGTAGCTGGTCTACGTGTTGGAATGACAGAAGACAATAAGTACCAAGCATTCATGAGCCTAGAAGAGTACGACAACAACAAGCTAGATCTAGTTGTAGCTGGTACTAAAAACGGTGTAATGATGGTAGAAGCAGCAGCTAACGAAGTTTCTGAAGAGCAAGTTATAGAAGCAATCGCATGGGCACAAGATGCTATGCAGCCTGCAATCGCTCTACAGGAAGAACTAGTAGCCAAAGTCGGTGTTGAAAAACTAGAGTACAGCGTAACTCTACCTGATGATGAAATCATAGAGTCAGTATCTGCATGGACAGATGGCAAACTAAAGGACGAGCTACGCGTAGATTATCCTTTTAGAAACAAGATCTTAGCTGAGATTGAAGAAAAGATGCACTCAGAGTTCGCAGAAAAAGTCGGCGAAGACGAGTACGCTGCACTAAAGGGCGACTATTCACAGGCATTCGAAAAAGCTGTATTTGCACACACACGTCAGGGAATTATAGAACAGGGAGTCCGACCAGATGGTAGAGCGATGACACAGATTCGTCCTCTATCTAGCGACATTGGCTTCCTACCAAGAGCTCATGGATCAAGCATATTTACTCGCGGAGTGACTCAGGGCATGAACATAGTTACTCTAGCTCCGCTAAGTTACGCTCAGCTAGTAGATACAATGGAACGCGAAGGCGAACGTCGCTACATGCACCACTTTAACGCTCCAGGATGGACGGTAGGAGAAGTACAGAGAATTGGGTCTGCTGGACGTCGCGAAATCGGCCATGGCTACCTAGCAGAACGTGCGCTTCGACCAATGCTTCCTGCTGAAGAAGATTTCCCGTATACAATCAGATCAGTTACAGAAATAATGAGCCAAAACGGTTCAACATCAATGGCTGCAACTTGTTCATCAACACTAGCACTACTAGACGCTGGTGTTCCGTTGAAGCGACCAGTCAGCGGTATAGCAATGGGGCTAATGCTGGATGGTGATAAGCCATACATCCTCAGCGACATTGCAGACGCAGAAGACTTCGGCGGCGACATGGATTTCAAGGTCACAGGTACATCTGAGGGTATTACAGCTTTGCAGATGGACATGAAAGTTCACGGTCTAGGTACAGACGTACTAGCAGCTGCTTTGAACCAGGGTAAGCAAGGTAGAGCTGAAATTCTAGAACACATGGTAGCCGTCATAAGCGAGCCAAAAGAAATGAGCCCATACGCTCCTAGAGTAGAGTCAATCAAGATCGATCCAGACAAGATCCGTGAGATTATCGGTAAGGGTGGAGAGACTATCCAGGGAATTACTGCAGAAAGCGGTACAGAAATAGACATCAAGGATGACGGAACAGTCATGATTGCTAGCCCAGACCAGGCAAACATCATGAAGGCTAAGCAAATGATCAACGATATCGTTGCTGAACCAGAAGTTGGATCTATATACGTTGACAAGCCAGTAGTTAGCGTGATGGACTTCGGCGCATTCGTACAGATCATGCCAGGTAAAGACGGTCTAGTGCACATTAGTGAGCTAAGTAACGAGCGTGTAGAGAAGACATCTGACGTAGTGAGTGAAGGCGACAAAGTAACTGTCAAACTCCTAGCTATTGATGATCGTGGACGCTTACAGCTGAGTATGAAAGCCGCAGCCAAAAAAGAAGACTAACTAAGAAAGTGCAGGGGGTGAAATGAGTACAAAAAAAGCTAATAGATCAAACGAAACGAAGCGTCAGCTTCTGATTATCGTAGGTTTGTTGGCGGCGACGTACTTGTTCGCTACCTGGGCGATCGATAGTGGAAGTATCTTCGGCTACATACTGTCATTTACAGGCTTATATTACGCAGTTCATTTAACAAAACAGTTCATAAAATCACAGTTTTTTAACAATGACAAAAAGCCAAAAGCTAAGCCAGCTAAAAAAGCTACTAAGCGAAAGTAGCGTTGCGCCAGAGTTGGCGCAGCAGGCTACCCAACTAGTTTTTGGTTCTGGTGATATCAATGCGGACATAGTGTTCGTAGGAGAAGCACCAGGTAAAAAAGAGGACATCACTGGCCGACCGTTCGTAGGAGCATCGGGCAGGGTACTAGATGAATTATTGGATTCTATAGGGTTATCAAGGGATGACATATATATAACCAACATAGTAAAGTATCGTCCACCAGACAATAGAGACCCCACCGCCAAAGAGAAAGAAGCCTTCAGGCCATATCTAGAGCAACAACTAGAGATAATAGCCCCGAAAGTTGTAGCAACTCTAGGCCGCCATAGCGGGCAAGTACTAGTGAGCGGCCTAGATATTGGCAAGGATCACGGGATAGAACATAAACTGGTGCTAGAGAATAAAGGGACAGAACTAACAATCTTGCCTCTTTATCATCCGGCAGCAGCCATATATAACAGGGCTCTAAGGCAAACGTTATTCAACGACATAGCCAAATTAAAACGATATATTAAACAATCAAATTAAATTCTAAAGAAAGAAAATTAGGAGAAATATGAATAAAGAAAATAACAAAGGTTCAAACGGACCAAGAAAAAGCGGAGGAAGAGGAAACTCTAACTCTAGAAACAATAACAACAAGAACAGCAACAACAATAAGCCCAACGATGCTAAGCCACGACCGAAGACGACTGTAGCTGCACGTAGCGCAAGTAGGGGTGAAGCAATAAGAGCTCAGCGCCGAAATATGGATGATGTGAACAAGATAATTGATCAGTATAAAATGGCTGACACTTCGGACTCATCAAAACACCTAACAATGAAGTCGAACGACAATCCAACATTGAAGATTATCGCTCTAGGAGGCATGGATGATGGTGGATCAAAAAACATGATCATCGTAGAGTATGCCGATGAAGCAGTAATAATCGACTGTGGAAACGACCTAGGTGTCGATCTGCCAGGAATCAACTACGGTATCTGCGATACAGCTTACCTAGAACAGATAAAGCACAAGCTAAAGGCTTACATAATAACGCATGGTCACCTAGACCATATTGGTGGTTTGCCGCATATCGTTCCTAAGTTCCCGGCACCAATATACGGATCTAAATTTACTATCGGTATGGTAGAACGATTCTTCGAGAACTTTGGGCTACCGATGCCAGAAGGTTTTAAGCTGAACACTGTCAGTATGGACGAGACAAAACACGAGAAGCTAAAGATCGGTAAGTTCTTCGTCGAGCTGGTACGTGTTACTCACTCTATCCCAGGTAGCACAGTAGTAGTACTGGATACTCCAGTAGGTAAAGTTGTGTGTACAGGGGACTACAAACTAGACCCTAACCCGCATGACCACGAAATATCTGACCTAGAAAGATTTAAAGAAATAGGTAAAGAAGGCGTATTGGTCTTGATGACTGAATGTCTAACTTCGTACAAGGCTGGCCGAACACCGCCAGAGAATACAATTGAAGATACTTTTGTGCAGCTATTTGAGCGCTCACCAGGACGCGTATTCGTATCATCATTCTCCAGTAACATGAATAGAATCCAGATGTTAGTAAACACTGCTGCTGCCCACGGCAGAAAGATAGCAATGGATGGCCGAAGCATGTTGAGCACGCTAGAAGTTGCAATCAAGCTAGGTATGATGAAGATCCCTAAGGGGACATTCGTGCCGATCGCAAGCGTTGCGAACATGAAAGACGACGAAGTAGTGATTATCTGTACAGGATCGCAAGGGGAGCCGAACTCTGCTCTACAGCGTATGAGTACTGGCGAACACAGAAATATAAAGCTAAAAGAGCTGGACACCGTTATATTGTCTAGTACACCGATACCGGGTACAGGAAACGACAAGAAGATCCTTGCGATGGTAGATAAGCTAGCTCGTATGGGTGTAAACGTGTATCGTCATCAAACCAGAGAAGTAGATGGTTGTGGTCCTCTGCACGTTTCAGGACATGCTGGACTAGAAGACATGATGGATATGGTAGACATGTTCCAGCCAAAGTACATGCTTCCTATATATGGCCCTATAACTTCACAGAAATACCACAACGAAGAAGCAGCTAGGCGAGGCTTCCCGAAAGCTAATATGAAGTTCATGGACAACGGGGAAATCAACGAATTCACAGAGAACTCTATGAAGTCTATCGGTGAAGTTCCAACAGGTATTCAGCTAGTAGATCAAACTGGTACACTCGTGAATAACGTAGTTGTTAAGGATCGATTGATGCTAGCCGAAGAAGGGTTAGTAACAATAATCCTAACCATAGACAAGAAATCTGGACAGCTAATGACTAGCCCAGATATAATCAGCCGTGGATTTATCTACATGCGTGATTCAGAAGAGCTAATGAACTTGTTCCGTTCAGAACTGCGCCGTGCAGTGATACAGAGATATAAGCGCGTTGACCTAGATAGGTTTAAAGCCGAACTTAGAGACTACGTTACTCACTTCCTGTATGAACAAACACAGAGAAGCCCAATAGTGATACCAGTGATCAACATCATCGGTGGCCGTGGATCTGAAAAGCCAACAAACAATAAAGACGGTGAGCAATCTCAATCTCCTAAAAAAGAAGAGAAGTCTCCTGAGCAAATCGCACAGGATCAACAGGATCGGTTTGCAGAGTTGCGACAGCAACTTCTTGGCCAAGACGCCCGAACCGACTAATAGTAATTTGACCTGAACAGCTTGCTATTCGGCAAATCCGAAAGACTGCTGTTCAGTGAGGCGCCTAGCAAACTTTTCCGATTTAATGCTCGCTTCACCGTATTAGATATGCGGCTCGCTGTGCGTCAAATCGGAGAAAGTTCACTATGCATCCTCACGAATCACTATTAGCTAGCCCAGGGATATGGCTCGTTTGCGGTTCACACAAAAATAACGAAATAAACTCAAAGTCTGATGGTTTCAGTAGAATAGGTAAGTAGCCATATTAAACAGCTGGCTTACTGCGCTTATTAATCCAAAACTCGAAAATAACTCAGAGATGAAGGGTTTTAGTACGACTAATTATCTGTTCACCGTAGCTACATACTCAATAGAAGTAATGTCTTCGCCATCTGCTCTAGACCCAACTTCTTCGTAGTATCCATGCCCGTGTGCGCCTGCCAGAGTATCAATATACTCCTTAACCTTTTCAATTATTGAATCATATCCATCGTAGTTCTCATCCGGGTTAATGCCGATAGTAATTTCAAACCTTTCAGTATCCTCAAGGGGGGTTTTCATGGCATATATATACTCAATTTTACCGTCTTGATCTACGATAGCAACAGCAGGGAAGATCTCCGCGCCCTCGGTCTCCATCGCACGATAGTAAGTATTGTCTAGTGCCGATAACTGGGCAGCTTCAGCTACTCCTGTCGCCGCATCCCATGGCATATGTCCGTTTAACGAGTCTAGATATTGCACGTAACTAACAACGTCTATTCCCGGCATAGCAACTTGTAATCGTTCAAGAACAAGTTTTTCTAATGCTCTGCCTTCAGGCGTAAATCTAGCTCCGTCTTCTAATTTGTCTAAAAATCTTCCGTTCAGGAGATCTGATCCCATTTCTGCGAAAAATTCTCTTTCGTTACTGTTCCCGTATGCTGATGGCATTAAATCTACATCCATAGCAATCACCAGATCTTGTGCTTGATTGAATGCGCCTTTCAATTCTGAGTCAGCAAGCATGTCACCATCACATGCTTTATCGTGAGCTGCATGTATGAGTTCGTGGAGCACTGTATCTTCGTCCAACGATCTAGCTAATGTCAGTACTTCAGTTCTACTATTAAAAGTACCAACTGCATCATCGGTCAAGCCATTTACTTCAATCTTCCAGTCGTTAATTATGTTAATTTCAGATATATGGCTGTCTTCCATCAGAGCTTTTGGTGACTTACCTAATCCATCTACAATTTTGTATAGAAACTCGACGTAATCGTCTAGCTCTAGGTTCGATGTCTCTGTCTCCACGACTCCTTTATCGAACACTATTGGCACAGAGAATTCAGTTAAGCTACTTTGTAGAATCTGTTGAGCCTGTTCTATTGTCGCTGCATTTGCCAACTGTTCTTTAACTTCGTTTTCTTGGTCGAGAGAAAAGATTCTATCAACTTGACGCCCTTCCTCGATACGCTCTTCTAGTAATTGGTTCGGTACCGTAATACCGTCAATTATGCATGTACCGAATGAGCTTGCCCATCCTTCATCTGTTTCGTATTCAAACTCAATATCCTCGAATGTTTCAGGCACTAAGTGCTTTACTGATAAACTATGTCTCTCAACAGAGAGAGTTAGCGGTTTTCTGGCTTCCTCTATAGCATCTAAATCTACAGATGGTAGGAGTCTTATAGAATTATCCGGAGTTACGATAGCCAATTCGTCTTCTTCATTCTCGGTTCTGTAGTCGTCATCTGTGTCTTCATCAGCACCAGGTACAGGTGATCCTTCCCCTCCTGCCAGAATAGATCCACCACCTACGGCCACTAATGAAGTGACTACTAGCGCGCCGATAGTGTTTCGCACTCTTTTAGACATTTCAAAACTTGGTAGTCTATCTTTAATACTCTGTTTTTTAGGAGTAGGAGTTGGCCTAGGAGGTAAATCGACATCACCAAACCAGTCTTCAGCTGGCGCTCTTGCGCCTATAGATGGCCTAGGTCCGTCTTCTGGCGGTTGAGAGCCTTTGTAATCTTGTGTCATTTTTTATCTTTTTATCTTTTGAAGTTACCTATATAATGTATCATAAAATCATGATTTTGTCCAGTCAGTGTCATTTTGTAGTTGGGCTGTATGGATTACGAGGGAGTTGACAAAGCTTAAGCTTTTATGTTAAAATAACAACACTATTCCATAAACCTGGGTTACTAGGGTAGAATGAAAGCATAATGGCAAAAAAGAAAAAACGATCAAGCAAAAAGAAAACCACAGCTTATAAGAAGAAAAAGAAGGCTGCACAGGTTCCTAGAGAGCCTAATATGTTCGTGCGCCAAGTAGGGGCTGTTTTAATGATAGTCGCTGCAATATTCCTGCTGCTAGGAGGGTTCGGAACTGGTGGCAGCTTGCCGCAGGGTATGTTCGACATTACATACGGCGTCCTTGGGTTGGCTGCATACTTGTCACCAGTTGCTCTAGCATTCTGGGGCGTTCATAAGCTTAAGGCAGAAGAACACGATCTGCCGGCTAACATCGTACTTAGTATGACCAGTTTACTTATTACATCTGCAGCATGGCTGCACGTTGGTTTAGTTACACGAGAGAGCGAAACTGCAGAGTGGCTCGGTGGAGAAGGCGGTGGAGTTGGCGAAGTTATTGGTGGGGCAGCATTGTCTGCGCTAGATAAATTACCTGCAAGCATCTTACTGCTAGTACTACTAGTACTAGCTACAAGCTGGACATTCAGCATACCGCTGTACGTATTCATGAAACCGTTTATGAAAAAAGAAAAATCAGATTCCGAAGACACAGATCTGTCTACTCTAAAAGAGAGCACAAAAGAAAAAGGCTTCAAGCTAAACGAAGGAGTCCCAGTAGAGCATAACAGTGGTAGGTCTACTCTTAAAAACACTGTATCTGCCAAACTAACTCCTGAGGAAAATCATGAAGCACTTACAGAAGCCCGTGATCCCAACTGGCAATTTCCAACAACAGAGCTATTAATCAAGAAACAAGACAAGGCCGATGCTGGTGATGTTAATACTAACGCAGATATCATCAAAGACACGTTCGACAACTTTAATATTAAAGTTGAAATGGAGGGCGCAAACGTAGGTCCTAGAGTAACTCAGTTTACTCTAAAGCCACCATCTGGAACGAAACTAAGCAAGATCTCATCACTGGATAAAGAATTGTCGCTGAACTTAGCAGCACAAAGTATACGTATAGAAGCGCCAATACCTGGTAAGCGAGCTGTTGGTATCGAGGTACCAAACCTGAAGGCAGCCACAGTGCGTATAGCAGGGGTTCTTGATGACAAGATGTGGAAGAAAGTTAACGATCCTCTAGGATTCGTGATCGGTAGAGATATAGCTGGCCAGCCAGTTGTTGCGGCATTAAACAAGATGCCTCATTTACTAATTGCCGGTCAGACTGGGTCAGGTAAGTCAGTAATGATTAACACGCTACTAACTAGCCTGCTATACGGCAACAGTCCAGCGGATCTAAAGCTTATTCTTGTTGACCCTAAACAAGTAGAACTTACGCCGTACAATGACATTCCGCACCTTCTAACACCAGTTATAACAGAGCCGGAAAAGTGTATTAGTGCGCTAAAATGGGCAGTATCTGAAATGGAGAGACGACTACGTACATTTGCAGAACATCATAAACGAAACATCGCTGAGTATAACAACCTAAAGGATGAAGACGCTATGCCATACATAGTGATAGTTATAGACGAGTTGGCAGACCTAATGATGATGGCAGCACGCGACGTAGAGTCATTGATTGTTCGTATTGCGCAAAAGGCTCGTGCTGCTGGTATACACCTGGTCCTAGCTACACAGCGTCCATCAGTAGACGTCATTACTGGGCTAATTAAAGCTAACGTTCCGGCCAGGATATCATTCACCGTAGCCAGTCAGGTAGACAGCCGTACGATTATAGACGGAGTTGGTGCAGAGAAGCTACTAGGCATGGGTGATATGCTCTATTCTACATCCGACATGCCTAAACCGATGCGTGTCCAGGGTGCCTTTATATCAGATGAAGAAACAGTGAAAGTTAACGACTTCCTACGTACACAACGACCTCCGCAATACGATGATGAAGTAGTATCTCAGCCAGTACAACTTAACGGCAAGGGCGGAATAGTAGTTGATAACAAAGCTAACGATGCAGATGACGACCTATGGAAAGATGCAGTCCATGTAGTGGTAGACAACAAGAAAGCTAGCACAAGCCTGCTACAGAGACGCCTAAGGGTCGGTTACGGCCGTGCATCTAGGCTAATAGACATGATGGAAGAGCAGGGTATAGTTAGCCCGGCGGACGGATCAAAGCCGCGCGATGTATTGGTGAACTCTGTAAATGACGTATTCAACGCAGGCGTTGAAGCGGTAGCAGCCGAAGAAGAAGCAGCTCTTGATGAATTGTAGTAAATAAAGTATAATTGTATCTGTAATAATAACTTTTGCTTATGGCTCTTAGGCACATAAGTAAAACGCACATTAATAATGTCGCGTAAACCAAAGAAAGGAACAAACGTGGATCAATACGAATTAGCTGTGCTATTTCACCCAGATCTAGAAATCGATCTAGAAAAGGCTGAAGCACGAGTAGCTAAATTAGTTAGCGATGCAGGTGGCAGTATTTCAGAAACTGACAATTGGGGTAAGCGAAAGCTTGCATACAAGATTGCAGGACATGAACATGCTGTATACGTTTTTTATACGCTAGAAATGCCAGGTACTGGTATTAGCGCATTGAACAATGCACTGAACATCACTGATGAAGTTATCCGCTTTTTGATCAGCAAGCCTGACCTAAAAGCTATAGCTAAAGCTGAAACAATGAAAGTTAATCGCGACAAGCGAATAGCAAAAGTCGGTGTCGAAGAAGACAAAGACGATGACGAAGAAGAGTAGGGACAGTGGCTTGGTGCTTTTTGCATCAGCAACTTACTGAACCGTTTACGGCCAAGGGCCTGCACTATGCATCTTTAGTTCACTAAATTGCAGAAGCAAAAACCAAAGCCGATAAAGCGGGAAAAGTATAAACGACGAAGAACTACAAATTAACAACGAATAAGAGAGGAGAGCTTCGCCTGTAGCTCATGCAGCTAAGGGAAATGAGCAGCCGGAACAGGGAATTTATTTCACTGTCCCGCGCGTTGAGAAAAACCGTAGGTTTCTCTCAAAGAGCGAAGCGTAAACACAATGGCTAAAGGATTTAACAAGGTTACATTGTTAGGAAATCTAACAAGAGACCCAGAACTGAGAACAACGCCGAACGGGCAGAACGTAGCGAGCTTTTCGTTAGCAGTTAACCGTACATGGAAAAACGCTAATGGCGAACAACAAGAAGCTGTAGATTACATAGACTGTAATGCATGGGGTAAAGCTGGTGAGATAATCACTCAGTACATGCAAAAAGGTCGCCCACTACTAGTTTCAGGACGTTTACAGCAGCGTTCATGGGAACAAGACGGCAATAAGCGCAGCAAGGTAGAAGTAGTAGTAGAAGACTTCAACTTCATAGGAGATGGCGGCGGTAGCGGACAACAGGGAGGCGGAGGCAACTCTAGTGCCCCTGCGGCGAATACCCCAGCTCCAGCCAAAAAAGCAGTGAAGAACACTGATGATGGTGGAGATGATCCGATTAATTTGGACGACATCCCCTTTTAACTTAGAACTGTAGATAGACAATTAACAATAATGAAAGGAAGCTTCCGCTGTAGCTCATGCAGCTAAGGGAAATGAGCAGCCGGAACAGGGAATTTATTTCACTGTCCCGCGCGTTGAGAAAAACCGTAGGTTTCTCTCAAGGAGCGAAGCGTAAAACATATGGCTAAAATATTTAAACACAGGACCGACATCCCGTACTTCGACTACAAAGACTTCAAGACTTTGCAGAAGTATGTGAACCAGTACGGACAAATAGAAACACGAAGCAAAACAGGACTAACAGAGAGCAAGCAGCGTCAGCTAGCTAAAGCTATCAAGCGCGCTAGACACCTAGCACTTCTACAATTCGTACCAGCAAGCTAAGGAGGATCTATGGCTTTAAGCCCAACTGATTTGAAAAAAGGACAGGTATTTTCATCAGAAGGTACACCATACATCGTCGTTGAATACGCTCAAAAAGTAATGGGGCGCGGCGGTAGTATCGTCAACGTTAAGATTAAAAGTCTACTAGATGGAAGACTTTTATCAAAGACGTATAAAGGTAATGAACAGCTGGACGGCGTCGACCTGACATATAGCAATATCCAATACCTATATAACGATGGGTCTAAGTACTACTTCATGGATAACGAATCCTATGAACAGATAGAGATTTCTAGTGATGTGATCAGTGAACAAGCTGGATTTCTGAAAGAAAGCGACGTAGTAAAAGCTATGAAGCTAGACGGGATCACAGTAAGTGTAGAGCTACCAAAGAACGTATATCTGAAGGTAACCTACACTGAAGATGTAGTAAAAGGCGACACGACTAGCAATGTCATGAAAGACGCAACAGTAGAGACTGGGCTAACAGTCAAAGTACCGTCGTTCATTAAAAATGGCGATGAGATATCTATAGATACCGAAACTTCAGCATACCGCGAACGTAAAAAGTAGACCTATAGTCTGAGAGCGAGAACACGTTGAATAGACTGGATAAAGAAATAACTCAGCGAGGCTTGGTGATATCACGGAGCCAGGCAGAAAACTACATCAAACTCGGTGTAGTTTTAGTGAATGGAAAAACCATCACAAAACCAGGCTGGCTTGTGGGTGATAACGATAACGTAGTTGTCGAGGGCGAACAGTATGTTTCCCGAGCTGCTCTGAAGCTTGCTTCTGTATCTCACCAGTTCGGGCTGGAGTTTAAGAGCAAGACTGTACTAGACGTCGGTAGTTCTACTGGTGGGTTTACGGACTATGCACTGCAGCACGGCGCTAAACGAGTAATTGCTGTAGATGTAGGTACTGAACAGTTACATCCATCACTAAGGGTCAACAAGAAGGTAGAACTGTATGAAAAAACAGACATACGTGACTTCAAGACCAAGGCAAAGATCGATTATGTAGTAGCCGATGTAAGCTTTATATCCCTTACTAAGATCTTGCCTTCAGTATTACGAATCACTAACAAGAGTACTCAACTTATTATTATGTGTAAGCCTCAGTTTGAGGCTCAGAAGCATCAAATCAATAAGGGTATCATAAAAAATAGTTCAATGCGCAGAGCGATACTTAAAGATTTCGAAGCCTGGCTGGTTAGTAACAAGTTTATTATTAAAGACAAAGCTGACTCCCAAGTAGCTGGCACAAAAGGCAATGTCGAGCGCTTCTATAAGCTCATTACAACCTAGTAGTTACAGAAGTTTTCTGAGAGCTTCGACGTCTTCCAGCACTAGGCGTCCTTTAGAAGTGCTGAGTAGCTTCTTCTTACGCAGGGAACTCAATTCTCGAGACGCAGTTTCTCTAGTGGCGTTTACTGAACTGGCTATATCTGTTTGCCTGAACGGTGCTATTATTTCAGCTCGGTTATCCTTTTCAACTCCAAACCTCTCAGCAGTTAGGAGTAGGAATGATACAATTCTTTCCCTAGCTGTTCTGTAGCTGAGCGTCATGACTCTTTCAGAGTGTAGCCTGTAGGCTTCTATAGCCATGTCCAGGATAGTAGGCATGATGTCTGGGTTCTTCTCCAGAAATTCTAGGTATTCAGCCTTGCTAATCCGCCATAGCGAAGTTTCTTCCATTGCCTCATATGTGACTGCTCTATGTTCGCCTGTAAATGCCCAGATAAGTGGGAATACACTCTCGGCACTCCTAACTAATAATAAGTTCTCTTCACCATATTTTGTGATGGTGTACGCTTTTACGAATCCCCATTCGATCAGGAATATCCCACTCGGCTCATCTTGTGGGCGAATTATCACTTCGCCTTTTTTGTATTGCATGCGCGTGTGTGAATAGAAGAAAGTTCGTATCTTCTCTCGCTGGAGGTTGTGTGTGGACATACACCTATTGTTTCAATATCACACAGAAAAAGCAAGTGTGACGGAGATCACAACTCATTTGTGTGCATGTTTACAGCTATAAATCTCTAAATAGTGTTAAATATAGTTGTTCTAATATCACTAAGGATGTGTAAATGGAAGCTAGACTACTACTGGAGTCTCAACTCAAGAGTTTGAGCCTCAAATTCCGTCTTTTTGGACGTGCTGAGGTACGTGAACTTCGTCGTATCCTGCATTCTGGTGAACAAATTCTGCACTGTATCTTTGGTTATTACCAAGGCGGGTCAGGTATTCTAGTAGCTACAAATAAGCGGATCCTATTAGTAGATAAGCGCCCATTTTTCCTGAATCTTGAAAGTATTAGTTATGAAAAGATCAGAGACGTAGCCTTTAACCTTAAATTCCTGCAGGCAACTCTACATCTACAGTCCGGTATGCATAAATTAACATTTAGAAGTGTTAGCGATGCAAGACTACGGAAGCTTAAAGAATATGTAGAATCCAGAATGAGAAGCATATCTCAGATAGAGCAAGAGATAGTCAATGAAGTAGCAACTAAAACTCAGTCATACATAAATCCTGTTTGGCAATCTAGACACAACAAACTACGCACGAGAAAATACCCTACTAAATTTTATCCAACAGCTACTAGCCAAGCGCGCTAACCTTGGCACATATGCTACTCTAGTACATATATGGTATGGAACAAGAAGCCACAAAACCCGATCATGCAGCGCAAGAGTCAGGTTTTATTATCTTTGATACTTGTACTGGTTTTAGGTGTTAGTGGTGCTAGCTCATGGATTTACCTTTCTGGAAACGATGAGGATTCTGAACAGCTAGTAGCAAAAACCGAACAGAACGATCAAGCTATAGTCGCCGAAGAGCAGAGTCCACCAGAAGTATCGGTTGAAGAGGAAGTAGCGGCAGTTAAAGTCGTGGACACACAGAAACTACAGGCAGCGATAGATAACTGGGTATCAGCTGCAGGGCAGTCCAGTGTAGTTATAGCTGATGAATCAGGCGAAGTATTAGCATCCAAGAACCCTGAACAAAAGTATTTTGCCGCAAGCCTGTACAAGCTATATGTAGCGTACGTAGGATACCAGCAGGTTGACGCAGGAGTTGTGGATGCATCAGAAGTCTACTTGAACGGGCAGACCAGGGCAGAGTGTTTAGATCTGATGATCAGAGAGTCTGACAGCCCATGTGCTGAAAAGCTGTGGGTCGAACTAGGCAAACAAAATATTACTGACCAGTTAGTGTCTATCGGGATAGTTAATACTTCTATGACGGCACTTAATACTACCGCAGCAGATGCAGCATCATTGTTGGGGTTGATTGCAGCCGGCGAGGGTTTGTCAGAGGAATCGCAGAAGAACTATTTAGCCTCAATGAAAGATCAAATATTTAGAGACGCTTTAAACGTTGGATTTAGTAGCGATATTACCGTTTACAACAAGATTGGGTTCAACGAGCAGGTTGAATACCACGACACAGCGATAATTGAGACTCCAGAAGGCACAAGGTATATAGTGTCAGTCCTGACTGAGAGAGTAGGCACCAGTAAAATCGCCGAATTAGGCAGGGCACTAGAACCAATCCTCTAGTTTCTAGTTATTTCCCGATCTTTCCCAAGTGGGTAAGCTTAAACGAAGACTTGTGTTTTAGGCCGTAGCCTAGAGTTCTGTCTATTGCTATGTGGAACGTCCAGCAGAATCCTATGATTGATAGTGTTTCTAGGTTCGAGAAAACACCTATAGCCACAAACAGGGTCGGGATAGATGCATTGTGCATGAAGTTGTACATTACTGCACCTATCTCGTCACTGATCTTGTAAGCAAGGATACAGACGTCAAACAATAAGAAAGTAGCAGGTAGTATCCATAGCGGTGCCGAGGAATTATGCGTTAAAGCGACCATTAGTATAGCTAGCGCTAGTCCCTCGAACCTTAGGTGTGGGATGTAGTGTCTGATGTCGTTATGCTTGTGCTTATTCATACGAGCATTATATAGGATATATCTCAATTATCATTTATCAGAATACATAGATTTATCATTCCCCATTTACCAATTGGCCCGTATCGAAATTGTTACTTGTGAACTGGTGAATCTATGGTTAATGTATATTGTTCAATGTTTATTGGCCTATGTGTTGAAACGGAATTCTACAATATCGTTCGGCTGCATGACGTATGTCTTGCCTTCAGTCCGGACCTTACCTGCTGCTTTAGCCTCTTGCTCAGTGCCTGACGCTACTAGATCTTCATAGTCTACTATCTGTGCGGCTATAAATCCCTTTTCGAAATCACCATGTATGACACCGGCTGCTTGTGGAGCAGTGAAACCTTTGCCTATAGTCCATGCACGGACTTCTTTTGGCCCGGCAGTTAGGTAACTTTGCAGACCGAGTAGGTCATATGAGCCGTGAATTACCTGGTTTAATCCTGGTTCAGATTGGCCGTAGCTTTCCAGCATTTCTAGTCGATCGTTTTCATCCAGTCCGCGTAACTCATCTTCCAGTTTTGCGCTAACAAACACTACAGGAGCTGGTGACACTAACTCTGTTAATTTGGCTTTCACAGCTGAGTCAGAAAGTTGTTCATCATCCAGGTTGAATAAGTACAATATTGGCTTCGCTGTCATTAACTGTAGATCAGATAAGTGCTCATTATATAGCTCTAGTAGGGCAGTGTCTTTCCATAATGGGCTACCGTTATCTAGCAACTCTTTAATATTGACAAGTGTGTCATTGATCGGCTGTAGTTTCGGGTTGGCACGCGCTTCTTTAGCTACACGGGGCAGCCGCTTTTCAATTGTTTGCAGGTCTGCTAATACTAGTTCTGTAGATATTACGTCTATATCATGTGTCGGATCTTTAGAGCTGTCGCTGCGCAGTACATCAGGGTCTTCAAATGCACGAACTACTTGGCATATTGCGCTACAGCTACGTATGTGCGAGAGGAACTGGTTGCCCAGTCCTTCGCCTTGGCTAGCGCCGGCTACTAATCCCGCTATGTCTACGAATGTGACTGTTGCAGGCAGTATTTTTTGAGACCCATATATTTCAGCCAGTTTGTTTAGGCGTGCGTCAGGTACTGGTACTATGCCAGTGTTTGGTTCAATAGTAGCGAAAGGGTAGTTAGCTGCCAGTACGCTACTGTCTGTTAGTGCGTTAAATAGTGTCGACTTACCAACGTTTGGCAGCCCAACAATTCCTATGGATAAACTCATGCTGCACATTATAGCTTACAGGGGTAATTAGACGAAGCGATTTATCCTAGATTTGCATAAACATAAGAATTATGCTACAATAGAATAGTTAAACAAAAACAAAAATCGAACGAAGCGTTAACCATGAATATTGAGCATGCACCACAACCAGTCCCTGTAGAAGGCTTATCAGAAGAATACGGCCTCAAAGCCGCTAAATTGATAGGTGCAATGGTGTTGAATTTATCTGAAGCAACTGGCCAGCCTGCTGAACAGGTCATATCAGAAGGACCTTACGAAAAAAACTCAGGAGACATAAGCAATCGAGGTGTTTCGGCTGTAGTAGAGAACTTTATACCACAGAGCGGACGACCTAAGGACCCATCTTCTGAACAAACCAGGTTTGATGCAAAGGCAACAGAAGGCTCATCAACAGGAGCAGATAAACGTGAAGTTCACTTCAGAGATGGCAAGGTTAGTGGCTTTAAACTAACTGACCAGAAGAATGTGTATGAAAAAGTCTCAGGGATGACAGCTGAGGAAGCTAAGAGAGTTACCTTTGATACAGTGAACAAAGCCAGAGTAGAGGTCCGAAAAGCTAGAGTATCTAAGGCCGCAGAATCTGAAAAGATAGCTGCCTAAAGCAGAAATCTCTGCAGAATAAGATAGACTGGTATACAATTAAGCTCATGGATATTTTTATAGCTCTATTATTTTCACTAGGAATAAACGGCGCGATGTTTCTAGTCGCGTTTAAGAGGAAGACAGACCATCTGACAGATATATCTTATGCTGCGACCTTTGTTGCGCTTACTGGATATGCTGCAGTTGTAGGGCAGATAAATTCGGTATATCAATGGATATTGGCTTTCATGGTAATTCTCTGGGCTGTACGAATTGGCAGCTACTTATTAATGAGGATCAGGAAAATGGGTAGGGATAAGCGATTCGACGATAAGCGAGACAGCTTCATAAAATTCGGGGGATTCTGGTTGCTACAGGCGATTACGGTATGGGTTGTATTGCTGGGAGTTACTAAGTTTATGTTCACGCGCGAATCTAACGTAAACACTATGTTGGTAGTGATCGGGTTTGGTATTTGGCTAGTCGGCCTTGCTGTTGAGGCAATTGCTGACTTACAGAAGTTTAACTTTATAAACGACAAGAACAACAAGGGTAGGTGGATAGATGTAGGGTTATGGAAATATTCACGACACCCGAACTACTTTGGTGAGATATTGGTATGGGCAGGAGTGTTCGTATTTGTTAGTTCAGTACTGGTTGGTTCAGACCTATTAATAGCACTAATTAGCCCTGTGTTTATAGCTATCTTGTTGATATTCGTCAGCGGCATTCCACTACTAGAAAAATCCGCAGACAAGCGATGGGGCAAAGACAAGAAGTATCTAGAGTACAGAAGACGCACCAGCGTCCTAGTTATTGCGCCGCGCA
>JBLFWT010000005.1:0-19485 GCA_047611885.1 Saccharimonadales bacterium (SeqCode)
TGCCACTGGCAGTTCTCACCTCCGACCTCTTTTCGGTCGGTGGTCAGGTCATCTCACGCCCAACCGTAACCAAAGAAAAAAGCCGTCCTTTGGACGACTTCTTTCTTTGGTCGAGTAGGAGCGATTACGCTTGAACAGATTGAGCCACTACTGTTATCCCTCAAAAACTACTGGTGTAATAGTGATAATACCAGCCTTTTCAAGCAATTATCGAAACTTAAACAGTCCAATAAAAGCCACGAATATGAGCTAGAATATGAACTCTAAAAGGGGTGGTTTGATTGTGTGCTATAGATAAACGGGAGAAGACTTGAACAGTAATTTCATGATAAACTGTAATCAATAACAATATTAATACTAAGTGAAAGGTGGAGCATGAAAAATCAAAGAGGGTTTACGCTAGTAGAGGGGTTACTTATCGTGCTGATTCTTTCGGTCATTGGTTTTGCAGGCTATACGGTCTGGAATAACAACCAAGATGACGAAGCTGAGGTTGTTGAGACCACACAGCAAGACTCAACAAATCAATCTTCGGATGACATTAATCCTTCTACGGCAGAATCAGATTCAAGTGCGGAAGTAGCGACAGACTGGTCCTGTGCCGAACTAAACCAACTAAATAATACATCGGATGCCTACTTCATTGATTTGATAAATGACGAAGGTATTAATTATCGTAGTTTCGAAGAAATTGATAACCAGACCTATCTGGGAGCTTCCTGTACAAAGGACGACGTGTCTGTAGTTAGCTTCTCACATGCAAACTATGGAGAGAGTGGTGGTGGTCCAAAACTGATAGAAAATCTTATAGGTTTAGCAGTTATTAAAAATGACGTTGTTACTCACATTACTAGCGAAACTCCTTGTGTGCCAGGACCCCCAGATGCAACGGCTCCGTTTAGCCTAGAAGGTAGTAGCGTTGACACATTGCTGGCAAGTTGTGCAGGCATCAATCCATCTCCAGCCAGTTTTGAGTTTATTGTAAGCACCAATACTATACAGTAGACACCGAACATGCTTAATTGTGTCGTACAATGTATGTTGTACGCACTATGCTAACAGGGGTAGAAGTATATTTTTAGCGACATAGGTGCTTGTCAAGGGCTAGTGTTGTTTTCGCCCACCCCTGTTAAAAAACATACTATGACATGTCAGCATTTACGCCAAATTCACTAACTTGGTAGCCCATGTATCTTCGTCTTGGAATAATATCTTTGAGGAGTTTAATTGCTCTTAAATACTATTGCTACAACTTAGCAAAAGAGGCATAATGGGATTTATGAGTATTCCTTATTGGAGAGGTAAGTCAGGGCGGTTAGCTTTTTTCTTATACGGATTATTACCTTTAATTCTAATCTTACTATTGGTAGCAATTTATCCTGGGCCAGAATATCAGGATGACTTTGACCCAGTTATTTTATTCGGAGGATTATCGGTATGGATTATTATTCCGTCTTTCATATTTTTTACTATTAGGAGGTTTCACGACTTAGGAAAAAGTGGTTTATTCTTCTTTTTGGTACTAATTCCGTTTGTTAATCTAGGGACATTGGTATGGTTATTATTTGATAAGGGCAAAGAAAAACGTACCAATCCAGAAGAAGACGTGATGAGCTTCGAAGAGTTCTTGAACGTAACAAAAAACGCCAGTCAACTCCTTAGAGCTGCTGACGTTGTATTGAAAGACCAAATTGCACGACTTATCTACTTGAACGTGTCTGTAGATAGTGAAAAAGTGGTCGATTACCAGATGAGAGAGCCGTTTAAGACTTACTTCAAATCGTATAATATCCTTGATGGTCGGGGTGAGAGGACTTGAACCTCCGACCTCGCGCTCCCAAAGCGCGCACTCTAGCCAACTGAGCTACACCCCGGAGTTACCGTGTAATTTTATGATTACGCATTTGTTCACAAAATAAATTTGTTGAACAAAAGTTGTAACCATAAAAAGACGCTAACTCATTCCGATCAAAGAATCCTCTCTTTGATCGGGCTACTTCGACAATTCTATGATAATAATGTTCGAATGCAATTGCTTCTATCTACTAGATTTACAAACCTTGCATTTACTTGGGAATCGAGACTTAGTTTATCACAATTCAACCCTGTTGAACAGATAGAAAACCCGCTGCAGTTAGCGGGTTTTCTTAGTTTAACTGTTTAGACTAGTATTCTACTGGCCTGAGTTGCCAGCATCTGTATCATCAGACTCGTTCATAACTGGGCTGTCTATAAATCTGTAGTGCACGCCTGCCCTAAAGCTCTCTATCTTTCTGTCGCCAAAGTCGTACTCGCCACAAGTTAAGTATCCTGTCTGTGTTGGTGAAGTCGAGGAATTATCTAGACCAAATTCTACATCCTGAATCAAGTCTTTATTAAATGGCACGTAGTTAGATCTTTCAGGTGAAACCCATTCCTCTTCGACTGCAGAACATGATTGGGCACCAAAACGCACTACAGATCCGGTGATCTCGTCTGACGCCTGCACTCTAGACAATACAGCGGATATTACGAGAAGTGAAAAAAGAGACCCCTTAACAATGTCCTTCCAGAAGTTAGGACCAGAAAAAATCTCAAGCACCTGCCAGCTAGCTACCCACATGTCCTAATAAGTACACATTATCAACAGAGGTACACCCAATAAAATATGTTTCGTATTCTATGACCGATATATGCGTTACTGCGAAGGGTAGATAGAGCTGCGTAAGCAGTATGGGTAGCCATTACTATCTGGTACTATTGAATTCATGCTTGATTTAATAGAAAGATACATTAGCCCTGACTTTAACTATGTCATGGAGAATGGACCCAGGGTTATACGGAACCGCAAAGACGCATTACTGCAGGGGTTAAACTGTGTCGCACTTATGCATTTAGCTATAGATGATCTTTTCGGGGTTAAGCTACCTCCTGCTCTAGATTGCTATGAATTGTTTCTCGATGATAAGTACACAGAGAGAGTACGAATAGGTGAAATAGCTCATGGAGATCTAGTATGGTTCGGTCCCACCGAAACTTCTCATACAATAAAGGAATTCTCCCCTAATTACGGAGCATGTGGTATTGAACTACTAAACTGGGGAGATCACCCTGTCAATCATGTAGGGATATGTGTAGGTACAGAAGAGACTGGGCCTCAGATTCTTCATGCCTCGCAAAATGAACAAACTAACGCTGTGTGGGCCCTTTCTGAATTCGCTAACCACGAAAGATACGTACATCTCTACGGAGTAGATCGAATCATAGCTACATAGTTTGGTAAAGCAACCCACAGACGCAAGTATCGCTACCTTTATGAAGGGCCGAGGTTACTTAGCGAATTCTACTGCGCGTGTTTCACGTATCACGTTAACCTTCACTGTCCCAGGATACTGCATAGTCGACTCGACCTTGTTGGCGATATCTCTAGCTAGTCGAATCGCCCCTAGGTCATCGAGCTTCGTAGGCTTAACAAACACACGTATTTCTCGTCCTGCGCTAATCGCATAGGCCTTTTCAACTCCATCAAAACCAAGTGCAGTGTTTTCTAGATCCTTCATACGCTCAGAGAAGTTTTCTGCGCTGATGTTTCTAGCACCAGGTCGTGCTGCTGAAATAGCATCTACTACTCGGACAATTAATGCCTCAGTCGTTGTAGCCTCTACGTCGTCATGATGAGCCTCTGCAGCGTGTGCAACAGCTTCTGGGACTCCGTACTTACGGGCCATTTCACCACTTATATGGTGGTGTTTGCCTTCCATCTTGTGAGTCAGGGCTTTGCCCATATCATGAATTAATGCTGCATACTTAGCTGTTTTTACGTCCGCACCAAGCTGCTCTGCCAATATCCCGGCGATGTGCGCCATCTCAGTAGAGTGCTTCAATACGTTCTGCCCATAGCTAGTTCTGAACTTAAGTTCTCCAATAAGCTGAAGTACTTCTTTGGGTATGCCGATGATGCCAACTTCTCTGGCTGCATCTTCACCAGACCGCATTACGTCTTTTTGGACTTCTTTTTGAGCTTTCTCAAGAACTTCTTCAATACGGCCAGGATGGATACGACCATCCTTCATCAGCATCTCCATGACCTTCACTGAAACTGCTCGGCGGATTGGGTCGAAAGAACTCATCACAACCATTCCCGGTGTGTCATCAACCATAATGTCTACACCAGTAGCTTTTTGGATTGCCTGGATGTTACGTCCTTCCTTACCAATAATACGACCCTTCATTTCTTCGTCAGGCAGCTTCAAGGCAGATACAGTTCGCTCAGCCGTTACAGTGCTAGCCATACGTTCCATTGCTTGAACTAACACTGTTCCGGCTAATTCTTCGGCATTATCCTTGGCTTCTTTCTGGAGTTTAACAATCAATCCCTCTAAATCACCTTTGATGTCACGTTCTGTCATCTTCATAAGCTTTTCGGCAGCATCGTCTTTTTTAAGCTTAGCGATCTTCTCAAGCTTCTCTTGCTGCTTGACACGGATAGCCCTTATTTCGTTCTTTAGCTCTTCAGACTCATCTTCTGACTTTCGGAGTTTTTCTGCTCGCTTGTCTAGCTCGTCTAGCTTGTTATCTAGGTTAGTTTCACGGGTTAATAGACGATTTTCAAGATCTTTAGACTCATGTCTTCTTTTAGACTCTTCCTTTCTAGCTTCATCAGCTAGCTTAAGTGCCTCTTCTTTTGCATCGCTTACTAGCTTTGTAGCCTCACGTTTTGCTTTTTCCTGTTCTTTTTTTGCGTCTGCTGCAACTGAACCAATCTTCTTTTTAGAAGAATAGTCGCTATAACTATAGCCTGCAACTACAGCAATGCCTGCTATAGCAAGTGTAATGGGATCCATGATGGACCTGCCTTTCTATCGAACTATCTAACCACTGCAACATCACTATCACTTCTTTAGTTGCTGGCTAAATATAAGTACGAAAAATAAATAATATAATTAACTGGAAATTGTCTGATATCACAAATATCAATCAAACTACTATGATCATACGTTATTCCATCAATTGTTCGCAAGTATATTAATAAGCTGGATTAGCCGTGATGATAATCCTGGATGAGTGCAGCCCGGTTTCGTTGTTGTATATATTTACAGAAGTAACCAGTTTCAGTATATGTTTATTGGTAGGGTTCGACAGCAATGTCTCATGATCTAGAGCCGCTGTTGAAGCTTCCTCTTTTTTATCTACTTCATATGTATGCACATCACCCGAACCATCTTCTATCTCTATGTGGTCGCCGACAGTTAGGTTATGGACTTCGACAAACACTCCGTCTTTTGTACTCCCGATTGTGTGGCCTAAGTATAGAGACACCCCTAATCTATCGCCCGGCATTGCGCTTCCACTATACCAACCAGCATCGTGGATATTGCCTGGATTTTCAACCACGCCACCATATTCAACTAGCTGTTTTACTCGAGCATAAGTGCCCAGTATCGGAATTCGGATAAATCTAGGCTGGTCGCCAGTAGTCTTATGTGCAAAAAATGCACTGCCAGCAGGGACTTCGTCGCGAGGTTCATCTCCAGTTCCGAGTTCCACCCCTTGAGCATCATAATTAATCGATTCTGCACTCAATACATTGCTCTGTTGACCAGCCTGCCTATCCAGTACGAATACCTTGGCGCTTAGAGTCATCGTCGCTACAAAGATCGCAAAACCAAACGCATATGACAGCCTGACGAATAGTTGACCAGCCCAACCTTGCGTCGAATCTTGGTCTGCGGCAGCAGTGTCATGGTTAGATACCTCGTTAATAGATATAGACTCTAGCATCTCTGCTATTTCAGAGCTTTCCTTTTCGACATGTGGCTCTTCTTTAGTTACTTCTACTGGAGTTTCTACTGTTTCTATAGGAACAATTCCAGTTTTGGCTACCGTATTCCGATCTTCTTCTATCATCAGATTGATATCTAGAATTTTACGAGCCGACCTGGGTGCGTGCTCATACGCATCGAATTTCTTGAATCGATCTCTATTGTCGGATACTTTACGAATTTCGCCTGACATTTTGTTTCCGTCTACACCGTTAATTGGCTTTTTTGGAGCTACCTATCTTGAATGGGCGAACTTAAAACTAACAACTATAGTTAGAGTAGCTAGAGCTACCACCATAGATGTCACTGGGCTCATCATGAGTAGCCCTGAGCTAACTTCTACGCTTTCACTGATCGTTGTAGCGTCAGCTAGACCAGGCTCAGCCGCATGTACTGATTCCGTCAATGTAATCATTGCTGCAAATACTGCCGTAACAGCTGCACTTCCCAATAGTAGGGTGTTTAATAAAATACTACGTTGCATATCGTAGATATCCTTCCTCTCGATACACACACAAAGCAACGCGCCCATTACCTCATGTGTCTTTTGTTTTTTAATGTATGTTTTTATTACTACAAGTTCAACTATACTCGCATCTGTTTTGGCTGTCAATACGTTTATGCTTATCGTTGACTAGAACACAACATTACGTATTACTTTCTGGGTTTAGTTATGTGAACTTCGCCGCCATATTCTACTGATACTGGCTTAAAAACTGTCGTTCCTGCTAATCCTTTGACTCCTTCTTCGATCCAGTTATCTCCACTTCCTGTTGATATAGGTATTCCGTACGAGTAAGCGATTGCGTTGGCGACGCTAACACCAATCCTTAGGCCAGTGTAGGACCCAGGGCCTCTGTATACTATTACCGCATCTACGTCTTTAAGCTTTACTTCAGCCTGTTCACATAATTCCTTAATTGCACTATTCAACTGCATAGACAGCTCCCTGCCCGCTGTCCACTCTTTTTTATGTACTATTCCAATGCCGTTCTCGTATAACCCGATGAATGAGTCAGGTGAGTCTGTTCTGATAACAAGAATCATAACATTGCCCCTTTTAATAGGTAGGTCATCTTATCTGGATACTCTAGTTCACACTCTCGGGCATTCTCTGACGTTTGGTGCTGCTTTAGGGTAATCTTGAGCCTACTTGCCGGCAAAACTTCTCTGACCGTCTCAGCCCACTCTATTATAGTCACAGCTTGCTTGTCGTCGACTACTTCTGCCAATTCTTCGGCTACTAATCCTGGCTCATCTAATCTATAGAAGTCATAGTGATAAAATTCTAGCTGTGGGCCAGAATACCTTTTCATAATCGTGAATGTAGGGCTACTAACTACATCGGTGCTGCCCGCGCCAGAAACAATGCTCCTAGTAAAAGTTGTTTTACCGCCACCAAGATCACTTACAAACTCTATACACTCACCGCCAACCAAATTGCGGCCAATTACAGTAGCAAGATTTGCTGTATCCTCTTCGGACATTAAGGTTACGGTATTTTTCATATACGTACATCCTACAGCCATAGAATACGCACTACAAGCTTATGCGTCTTGGTATACTAGGACTACTATGATGAGATTATCCGATGCATTCATGAATAGGTCAGTGCTATCACTTAGAACAGGCAGTCCTGTAGGCCTTGCCATTGGACCGATTATTGACCCGAATAACTTAAAGATTGCAGGATGGCACGCCAAGGACTTAAGACAGAAGGGTGACTTTATACTTCCTACCGGAGAAGTCAGAGAGATTATTACTAAAGGTTTAGTAGTTAATGACCACGACGCGTTGACACACCCAGAAGACCTAGTCCGCTTAAAGCCAATAATAGACATAGCATTTGAACTAGTCGGCAAACAAGTAGTCAACGAACGTAAGCGAAAAATAGGGAAGGTCACGGATTATTCAGTTGATAACGGGTTTTATGTTAAAAAGATCTATGCAACTCCGTCACTTATTAGAAGTCTAAAGTCTCAGCAACTAGTTATAGATAGGGACGATATATTAGAGGTCACGGACAGCAAAATTGTTGTCCGTGAAGCGACCGTTAAGTCACCATCAACTGTTGCTCAGCAAGTTCCAGCGTAACAATATATGAACACAGTCCGATCAGACTTTAGGAGTCTTCGTCATTTAGTGCAGACCTAATGTCTGAATATCTAAACCCTTTACCAATCAAGTATGTGATCAATTTCTTCTCATCCTGGTATCGTGTTCTAGTTTTCAGCTTATTGATCTTTTCTTTTAAAGCGCCAGTTTCGTCAGACTCTAGATCAGTGACTATACTTTGTATAGTCACTCTGTCGACTCCTTTGGATGCTAGTTCGGAAGATATTTCTCTATCCGATTTGTTCTTGCGCCTGCGCTGTTCTGCAAACCACTTAGCAAAGGTAGCGTTGTCCAGATACTTCTTTTCAATGAACTCTTCTATTAACACCTCGGTCAATCCTTTGTCAGCCTGTTTTCTATACATGTAGTCACGAAATTCTCGCTCGGAATGCGGACGGTTCATTAGCCACTCTAGTGCACGTTGCTTTAGCTTGCCATCGTCGGATAGCTTTTTCAGCTGTTTTAGTCGCTGCTCATCTACGTCAATTCCCTTTTTTATCTTCTCATCTAGGACCTGGTCTAGAGTCAAGCTGACGGAGTACTTACCGTCTAAAAATACAGATACTCTGTTAGCATTCTTAACTTGTTGCTTCAGCGCTGTAATTGTCATAATATTCTGCTCAATATATATACGAAAGATACAAACCACAAAGCATCAACTGCAACGCCCGCCCTACTCTCCAGTTTCTGTATGTCTACATGGAATTGGTTGAACTTGTTTAATGGGTGCTTCGGTAGGCTCCCAAACTTCTCTACTATAGTGAATCTGTATATCCACGGAAAGTCCGGCGACATAGCTAAGATGGCAGCAGCTAACGCAAGCCACTGAGCTTGACCAACCAAGTATCCAAATAGGGTTGTTATGAGCAATACGTCGAACGACACAACTACCTTAAATATAGTAGTGCGCTTTTCATAGTCTTGCCCAAAATGTGGTAGAGCATCCAGTATGAAGTGCGATACAAATGCTATTGGCAGCGCTAATATCGGGTGCCCTATGGTTGCACCTATTGCAGCCCCTGTTAGTGCATGATTAACGCCTGTCACTTTTTCTACCTTTCCCTTTTCTACTATGCATCTCGAACAAACCCTACAATACAGCTACAACTCATTTTGAATACCTCGAATCGCGGCTAACGAAACCATACTCCTGCATGAAACCACCCCAGATGCAACAACCGCAAAACCGGTGGTGACATACACAGATGGCTCTCCCTCTGCTACACCTAGTGCCGTTCCTACGGCACAGCCCACGCCAACCAATAACCCTCCAACGGCTGATGAGACACTTGTCCTGCGCCCCCTTTCTAGTTCTTCGGGGGTAACCTTTTGCTCCCTTATCTCAGTAGTTCGAACCTTAATCGCTTCAGTGTATACAACCACTATTCTTCCTTGTTTGCTGCTCTAACCTTCTTGTCTATTTCTTTTAAGACTTTCGGGTTTTCCTTTAGATACTTCTTGGCTGCTTCACGTCCCTGGGCAATGTTTTCGCCGCCGTAGGCAAACCATGCGCCGGCTTTTTCTACTATTCCGCGCTCTGTTGCTAGATCCAGGATATCACCCTCTACGCTTATTCCTTGGTTGTACATAATGTCGAACTCTGCCTGCCTAAACGGCGGTGCGACCTTGTTTTTGACCACCTTTACCCTAACCCTATTGCCGATAATTTCCTCACCCGTTTTAATCTGTGAAGTACGACGGATGTCCATACGTACACTTGCATAGAACTTCAACGCGTTTCCGCCAGTTGTTGTTTCTGGGTTACCGAACATCACACCGATCTTCATGCGCAGCTGGTTAATGAACACAACTGTACATTTGCTACGACTAATGATGCTGGTTAGTTTTCGCAGCGCTTGGCTCATCAACCTAGCCTGCAAGCCCATATGGCTATCGCCCATGTCGCCTTCAATTTCTGCCTGTGGAACTAGTGCTGCAACAGAGTCGATCACAACCATGTCTACAGCATTGGAGCGAACCAGTGTTTCGACAATTTCTAGCGCCTGTTCACCGCTGTCTGGCTGACTGACTAGTAGCTTTTCTATATCTACCCCTAGCTTCTTGGCATATGCAGGATCTAGTGCGTGTTCTGCATCCACGAATGCCGCAGTTCCACCAGCTTTCTGCACTTCAGCAACCGCATGAAGACTTAGAGTCGTTTTACCGGAACTTTCAGGACCATAGATTTCTATAATTCGGCCCTTAGGTATTCCACCGCCTAGTGCTATATCTAGCGAGATGCTACCGGTAGGCACTGTTTCTATGTCTATCCTATTGTCACCTTCTAGATGCATGATAGACCCTTTACCGAACTGCTTTTCGATCTGGTCTACTGCTAGCGATAGTGCCTTTTCTTTGCCTTCTGTGTCTGCTGAGCGCTTGCCCATTTCTTTGGCTGGTTTGGTACTCTTACCCATAGTATTTTCGCTTCGCTATTTGAGGACAACCTACGGTTTTCCTTCAACGCGCAGGACGCCGGAATGAATCCGTCGTTCTGGCTGCTCTTTTCCCTTTTGGCTGCAAGAGCTGCAGGTGAAGCATCCTTTCTAATTTATTGGTTGTTAATTTGTTCTTTTCACTCAGGATAATTACTATCCTTTGTTTATACATAACAAGTATAGCTAAATATCATGATATATAATACCCAACATGTTAAGTATTATTGAGCTACACTAAATTATGATCTGTTGATCATGTGGATAAGCAATGTATTTCTATAGTGACTTTACTTTGTATAGTCACTATATTGACTAGAAACGGATGGTTAGCATTCTTACATCCATATGCATTTTTGAACGATCGTGGAAAAAATGTATCTCCTATCTCCTATCTCCTATCTCCTATCTCCTATCTCCTATCTCCTATCTCCTATCTCCTATCTCCTATCTCCTATCTCCTATCTCCTATCTCCTATCTCCTATCTCCTACAGTCTATTCCCTCACCTCCCTACTCGTGGTAGAATAAGCTTAAGGGGTAACGGGCACCAACTTAACATCGCCCATACGTTATAAATACCAATGCTAATTCCAAACAGTACAGTCATAGAGCTACTGAAAAATGCCAAGAAGATCAGTGCTGATCAACTTTCTGAACTTGAAACAGAGGCCTCTAACGATAAGGCAAATATCGAAAATCTGGTTATAACTAAAAAGATAACTACTGATACTGAGCTGATCAAGTTATACGCAGATGAAATTGGCGTTCCCTATATAGATATCAATGTCAAAGAGCTCGACAAAGAAATCCTAAAACAACTTCCTGATAATATTGCCAAGCTATACAACATGGTAGTTTTTGCAGGTGATATAGATGACAAAAAAGCTGCTAAACAAATAGCCATGACCAACCCGGACGACCTCCAGGCTATCGATGTAATACATAAACTATTCGGCCAGAATATCAAGATTTTCATCGCAACTAAGTTCAACATACTTGCTGCACTAGACCTGTATAGAGGAAACATAGGGACAGAAATATCCAAAATAGTTACAGACAACGAAGAGGAGGAAGACGATGAAGATGTATCCGAAGAGGATATCGCCGAAGACTCACCAATCGCTCAAACAGTAAATCTGATAATTGAATATGCAGTGAAGTCAGGTGCAAGTGACATCCACATAGAACCACGTGAAAAACACGTGCTAATCCGCTACCGCATAGACGGCGTCCTAAAAGAAGCCAATCGGTTACCTAAGCGTACAATGGCCGCGTTAGTGTCGCGTATCAAGATATTGGCAGCACTAAAGATTGATGAACGGAGAGCACCACAAGATGGCAGATTTAAGATCAATATGAACAGCAGAATATTTGCGTTTCGTGTATCCACTTTACCCATATCTGAAGGTGAGAAAGTAGTTATGCGTGTTTTGGATGAATCCAGCGAACCATTATCTCTAGAGAAGCTCGGATTCTGGGGTAAGGCACTGGAAGATATCCAGAGCGCTAGCAAACAACCGCACGGAATGATATTAGTAACCGGCCCTACAGGATCTGGTAAGTCTACAACACTTCACAGCGTTCTACATATCTTGAACAAGCCGGACGTCAACATTAGCACGATCGAAGACCCCGTGGAATACAAGCTAGAGGGTGTAAACCAGACCCAGGTAAACCCAGTAGCAGGGATGACATTCATAGCTGGGCTGCGTGCGCTACTAAGGCAAGATCCTAACATCCTAATGGTCGGAGAGATCCGTGACGGCGAAACTGCTGGGCTTGGTGTCCAGGCTGCACTGACAGGACACTTAGTATTCTCTACCCTGCACACCAACAACGCAGCCACTTGCTTGCCGCGACTTCTGGATATGAATATCGAACCGTTTTTGATTGCCAGTGTAGTCAGGATTGTAGTAGGTCAGAGACTTGTTAGGCGACTACTACCTGAAGACTGTGAAGAATATACTCCATCAGACCAGGAGCGAAAAGAAATAGAGCGAGTGTTCGGTATACATACTAAAGCCGACTGGGACAACATGCTAAAACTAGTACAGCAAGCACAAGAAGAGTTCGGCAAGACAAAGTCTACCAAAATTACACTGTGGCGACCCAAGAAGAATCTTAAGGGCGAGAAAACTGGCTACAAAGGCCGAATGGGAATTTATGAAGTACTTAAAAATACAGAAGACGTCCAAAATCTGATTGTTGCCAACGGTACAAGCGATGAGATACAAAACAAGTCTATAAAGGAAGGTATGTTAACTATGCAGTTAGATGGTCTGATAAAAGCTATGATCGGAATGACATCGATAGAAGAAATCCTAAGGGTCACAAGAGAATAACCATGGCCCAATTTTCATACAAAGCACTAGATTCTGAAGGAAAGCATAAAGCTGGATCGATTGAGGCTGCAAGTGTATCTGCTGCCAGAAGCGCCCTGCTCAGACTGCAGCTCAAACCAATAAGCATTATCAAGGCTGGGTTAAAAGGTACCGATATTATGGCCTTCCTGAACAAAGGGGGCAGGGTAAAGCCCAAAGATATAGTTGTCTTTACGAGGCAACTGGCAACAATGATTAATGCAGGTGTACCATTGGTGCGGTCTCTAGTTACTATGCAGGCCCAGACAGAGAACCCAGTATTTAAAAAACAACTCGTTAACATATCTAAAGACGTAGAAAGCGGAACAGCCTTTGCCGACTCCCTAGAGAAATACAAAGGTACTTTTAGCCCCATCTACATAAACATGATTAGAGCCGGAGAGGCCGGTGGAATACTGGACGACATCTTAAAGAAACTGGCCCTGCAGCAGGAAAAAGACGCTGCAATACGGGGCAAGTTCAAGAGTGCAATGACTTACCCAGCTGTCTTAATTACTATCACTGTGTTTGTGTTTATATCTTTGATGACATTCGTAGTGCCTAAAGTCGGTACAATAGTAGGAGATTTAACGGACGGTGAACTACCTGCTTTAACTAAGGCCATGCTTGGAATCAGCGACGTACTGATCAATTTCTGGTTCATACATCTGGGTGTATTTGTGTTCACTACTGTGTTCCTGTCCAAATTCCTACGAACCACGAAAGGACGCGCCACCAGGGACAAATTGTTATTGCGCATACCAGCAATACGGCCACTAGTAGTCAAAATGGCGGTGGCTAGATTTTCCAGAATCTTTGCTAGTCTTATGAGCGCTGGAGTTAATGTGATCGAATCTATAGAGATTACGAGTAGAGCCATAGGGAATGCAGTCATCGAAAAAGAGCTAAAACAAGCTGCAAAAGACGTCGCCAACGGGCAACAGTTAAGCGACCCGCTATCTAAGAGTAAGGTGTTCCCGCCAATTGTTGGACAAATGCTCGCGATAGGAGAAGAGACTGGTCAGACCGATACGATTTTACTGAAGGTCGCTGACTTCTATGAAGAAGAGGTGGACTCAGCAGTAGAAGGACTAAGCTCGATCTTGGAGCCAATACTGATTGTAGTGATGGGAACCATGGTCGGATTGATAGCAATTAGCGTAATTGGACCGATCAGTAGTCTCTCCCAGAATATCTAACAATAAGTGTTATGCACAGTTTCTTATGTGACCAAGTATTAAATGCTTGACATGACATGCGATCCGTAAGATAATTTTAACCATAAGCCTTTTAATATAAAGCTGGCTTAACTTGTAACAATAATAAATAGGAGGTGGGCACTCATGCTCAAGCAATTAAGAAAACAAAACGGTTTCACTATAATCGAACTATTGATCGTTATAGCGATTATCGGTATTTTAGCAACACTAGTTCTAACGAACTTCCAAGGCGCACAGGCTAGAGGCCGTGACACAGTAAGACAAAACGACATTAACAGTATCTATCAGAAACTAGAAGAGTTCCACAACGAGAACAATGGTTATCCTGATGGAGAACTAGATGGAACAGTCGCAGTAGGAATCAACGGAGCAGTTGCAGGAGTGGCAACTTCTGTATTCCCAGGTATAGACGCTGGTGCACTAGTAGATGACGACGATGCTACTATATTAGCCTCATTCGCTACGGAAGCAGCACAGACACTGCCTACAGTCCCAATAAGTACTGCCGCCAACGATTACGTATATTCAGCATACGGCTGTACAGGTACAGCAGCTGTCGCCTTGGTAGGTGCAACATGTACTAAGTACCACTTAGTCAGTTTCCAGGAACAAGATGCTAACGGGTGGACCCGAAGCAGCCTAAACTAAGACTGTCCTCTAGACGTCTAAGTCATAAAAACGCCCCCGTAAATAGGGGCGTTTTTAATGGCTAATAATAACTCGCTGCGAGGCTAGATTTAGGATATACTGTAACAGAGAAAGAGCTTAAGCTTACAATATGAAATCACTCTACAAAGATAAACCAGTTTTCGGATTCGACATCGGTCGTAGTTCAATAAAAGTCTTGCAGATAAATCAACTAGGCAGCAGGGCTGAGGTAGTAGGCTACGGGACTATACAGTTTGAAGGCAGTGCTATTAACGACCAAGGCATAATTGTTGACCATGAAGCAATTATTCTAGCTGCTCATAAGCTTTTGTCTAAAGGATTGGTTGGTCACGTAACTACCAAACGAGTAGCTGTATCATTACCCAATGCAAATAGCTTTTCTAGAGTGCTTACTCTACCAAAAATGGATGATAAAGACCTGAAAGCTGCCGTAAGCGCGGAAGTAGACCAGTCTATCCCGCTTCCCTCAGATGAGCTTTACTACGACTACAGTGTCACTAGGATACTGGAAGATGAAGGAATGCAAGAAGTACAAGTAGTAGCCACCCCTAGTTCTATTGTAGATTCGTATGTTGGAGTGTTTGATGCACTAGGGCTTGAGATTGCGCTCATAGAGTCCAACATTACTTCAACAACCCGTATTGTTGTACATGCCGAGGCACATGATGTAAATACTCTGATCGTAGACATAGGGTCGACATCCTGCGACATATCTATTTATGACGGCTCAGCAATCCGTGCTACGGGGACTGTAGACTGCTCTAGCGAAAGACTTACAGCCAACATTGCAAGCGAGCTGGGGATCAGTATTGACCAAGCGCACAGCATTAAAACACGATATGGATTAGAGTCTAGTAAAAAGCAGGCGTTGATAATTAAGGCTGCAGAACCAGAACTAAACAAACTCATCAATGAGATCAGGAAAGTTATGCGCTACTTCACCGACAGGTCAAACGGCAGTACACCTATTGGGCAAATCATTATCCTTGGTGGCGGCGCAAACTTGCCCGGACTGGCCACATACATAACAAACCGCACTAGAGTAGCCGCAAGATTATGTTCTCCATGGAACAATTTATCATTCGGGAAACTACAGCCGCCACATGAACTAGAAACTACTCTATACACTACAGCTGGTGGCCTAGGTCTAGTAACTCAAAAGGAGTTAGAGTCATGATTAACTTAATCCCCCATGACTTACGAAGCAGCAGAACGTACGCCAGACGAAATAGAACATTAGTTGGGTATATTATCGCTCTGCTGTTGGCAGCTCTAATGGTCGCCGCAACAATGTTAATTAGTCTGAGTTTCGTAGGAGCAGACGAACCGAACCTAAAAAAGACAATTGAAGACAACCAGATACAAGTTTCTCAGCTTGAATCTCAGACCAGTGACTTGAGCAAAGTGTCCTCAAGACTAACAACTGCTGACAAGCTATTTGAAAGTAGCATCGAATTTTCTAGCCTAATTCCTGAGATAGGCAGCCTTCTGCCAGAAGGGGCTGTTTTAAACAGTCTGTCTCTAACGGGTGGGAATACCGACCCTCTAGGACTTGACGTAGGTATCGCAAACGCAGACTTAGCAGCTATCCTCCAGAAAAATCTAGTGGACTCCGAGCTTTTTGAAGCAGCAGATATTGGGTCTATATCTAGCAGCGGATCTTCAGAGAGATACACCTTCTCCGCATTAATTTCCGTCAGCTTTACTGGATCTGCTGCCGAAAAGGCTAAGATCGCAGCAGCTGCTCAAGCAGCAGCTGCTGCTAGAGCTGAAGATGCCGAGAAAGCAGCAGGTACAAACTAATGATGGACGCGAAACGCACTTTCTATATATTACTAGGTGTATTGTCTCTGTCTATAGGGGGCATAATAGGTGCATACTATTGGGGTGACGGCCAGCTAAAGGCAAAATCAGCTGTCATATCGGATCTAATAGCTGACCGTGATATTACGCAGGAGAAAATAATCGGACTACAGCAGGCTGCCAAAGAGTCAAAAGATTTAGACGCCGTAACTCAGTTACTAGACAACCTTCTTCCTAGAGAAAAACAACAAGAAGAATTGGTTGCAGACGTGATATACACTGCAACTTCAGAAGCTGGGATTCCTTTCAGCAAGATTACCTCTTTCTCTTTCAATGGCAGCAGTGAACCAAACACGCTGTCCGGAACAATACTATCGAAAGAAAATCCCGGTGTCTACGAATATCCTTTCACGTTATCAATAGATGGGATTAGTTATACGACGCTCCTGACGTTGCTATCTGAGATAGAAACAAACGGAAGGATAGTGCAAGTGGAAAACATACAAATATCACCTGATACGAGCGAAATCGGACTGCTAACGGTCAGTTTATCAACGAAAGCGTACCTAAAGCCATGAGTAAAGACCTAAAAGATTTAAATATATCGGCGGACTCCTTGAAAGCAATAGGATCTAAACTAGTATCCTTCGTCACTAAGTATAGATTTACTGCAGCTATAGCGATAGCGGCTGCTTCAGTGATAGCTGCTATCCTAACCTCTGGTACATATTTAAGTCCGCCAAGGAATGATCTCCGCTATGAAGAGGAGAAGATTAAAATCAACTATAGCTCAATAGACTTAGAGGTGGTTGAGAAGCTTAGCGCAACTCAAGAAGATGCAACTATAGAAGTGAACGGCAGCTTAGTACCAAGCAGAAGCAACCCATTTGAAGAGTAGCTAGGAACCCTTGTCTTTTGCTAGTTAAGGGCTATGGACAGAAACCTATCTTGTAGTTGTTGGACCCGGAACTACGGAGTGGTCGCCGTCATGCTGACCGAGTATTTCTTCTCTAGCATTTAGAATAACCTTTGCATAGTATCCAGGCCTTGGACAGTATGTGAAATGAAAGTTAGCTTGCTCACCAGCTGTTTCAATATTCAGGTCACCAAAGCCAAAAATTGTCGATAAAAATCCGTTTTGTACTGAGGTAACATCCTCTACGTTAACCATGTTTAACTGCGAAACCTTCCTGTTAAACAAGCCAAACTGCAGAATTTGCGTAATGTTTCGATCTGTAACTATTATCCGGTTTTGTTTGTATACTACAGACGCCAATACTACTACCATGATAGCTAGAGTTACCGTCACAAACGCAAATATGTTTGCTATAACAAAAGCTGAATCGGTGTCTTCTAGAACGCTAGGGATTAAGAAATACGCCAGACCTACGCCAAGGATAACTCCTACCGTAGCCTGAATGTATAGAATAATAATCCCAAATGGATGCTTTGCTACTTCGCATAGCTTCAACTCATCTTCATCGGTATGTTCTATAGTAGAGTGCATGCTTAGTGGTTCTCTCGTGTGCATATGCTTATTATACCAGAGAAGTTTGGTCTGACTCGCCTGTATCTTTATCGTCGACAGTAGGCCTGCCCATATGTCTATAAGCTTTCTTCGTTACTACCCTGCCCCTAGGGGTTCTTTCCAGGAATCCTAGCTGCATTAGATACGGTTCATAATAATCTTCTACAGTTGTGGCTTCGTCTCCCAACACCGCCGCCAAAGTATTCAGACCTACTGGCCCTCCACCGTGATTCTCAATTATTGTCTCTAATAGCATCCTGTCAGCTGGGTCTAAGCCGACTTTGTCTACTTCTAATAAATCTAAGGCATTTTTAGTTATTACTTTATCGATCATCCCGTCGCCGTTTACATCTGCATAGTCCCTGACTCTCTTCAATAGCCTATTTGCAATACGTGGCGTCAACCTAGACCGCACGCTCAGCATGTCTGCAGCCTCAGGGTGAATTTCAGTATCTAGTAGCTTTGCGCTACGACTAACGATGGACTTAATCTCTTCCGGGCTATAGAATTCCAGGCGGTGTATCATACCGAATCTATCTCTTAGCGGAGCAGCCAATGCACCGGTTCTAGTTGTTGCGCCAATTAAGGTAAACTTCGGTACGTCCAGCCTTAGGCTCCTAGCGCTCGGCCCCTTACCCAGCATGATATCTATTGCGTAATCTTCCATAGCAGAATACAGAACTTCTTCAACTGATCTGTTGAGCCTATGGATCTCGTCTATGAACAATACGTCACCTTCGCCCAGGTTTGTCAGAATACTGGCTAGATCGGCTGCCCTATCTATTGCAGGACCACTAGTAACCTTGATCTGTGCGCCCATTTCATTAGCTATGATCGACGCTAGAGTAGTTTTGCCTAATCCCGGAGGACCAAATAACAAGACGTGGTCTAGAGGCTCTCCGCGCTTCACAGCAGCATCTATTGCTACCTGGAGATTCTTCTTGATCCTCTCCTGTCCTACATAGTCCTTAAATGACTTTGGTCGCAGTACGTTCTCAATAACTTGTTGCTCAACCTGTTGATCGTCTTCATCGTCATTCTGTGACGGATCTACTATACGCTCGATAGCCATTATCTGGAGCCCTTCATAGCCTGTTTAATACGCTCTTGGGTGCTCAGCGTTACATCTACGCCGCGCAACATGATTGCAGCATCTTGCTGTGAATGACCCAGTGCTACTAGCGCCTGAGTAGCTTCGTCCTGGCCTCCAGAATCGCTCAAGAAATTAGTCGCATCTACGCCAACCTCCAAACCAACCTTGTTTTTAAGGTCGACTATTAGTCTCTCTGCTACTTTTTTACCCACGCCTTTCGCCATCGATATAAATTTAGTGTCTCCTGAAGCTATAGCTGAGCGCACCTGTCCTTCTCCTCCGACATTCATGATCGCCATGGCAGCTTTCGGCCCAACCCCGTTTACGCTAATTAGCAGTATAAATAGTGCTTTACGGGATTTCTCTGTGAACCCAAATAGCTCATGGGCATCTTCTTTGATCTGTTCGGCAATATATAGAGTTGCCTCTCCGCCTCCAGTGATGTTGGATTGATCGTCA
>JBLFWT010000006.1:0-17784 GCA_047611885.1 Saccharimonadales bacterium (SeqCode)
CGGCTACTAGTATTACATCTGCACTGTTCGCTGCTTCAGATATCTGCTCCTGGATAGTTAGCTCAAACGCGTCTGCAGCGTCTTTCAGCCCAGCTGTATCTACAAGCCAGAAGTCCTTACCGGACTCCAAGGTTGCTTTAGCTGTAATGCTGTCTCTAGTTGTTCCGGGCTCGTCTGCTACGATTGCTTCTCTGCGTCCTAGGAGCGCGTTGAATAGACTGCTCTTGCCGACATTTGCTCGCCCTACTATGGCTACGATTGGTACTTTTGATTTACTCATATGTTAAAAATAGTATAACAGAGGTAGCGTATATTGTAAATAATAATTTTATATGCCATAATAGAACTATTATGAGATTGCGCAAACCTAGAGCGTAATGAATGTATTTTCGCTTAGGGATTCTATGCTGTAGGGACCTATTTGAACACGGTGTAGTGTCACCACTTTGTACCCTAGTCCGCTAAGCGTTCTACGGATTTGTCTGTTACGCCCTTCGGACAATTTTACGGAGTACTTATTGCCGTCTATTTGTTCTATATGCATTTTACTAAGGCGTTTTTCGCCTATGTCTACACCAGACTGGATCTTGTTTAGGTGAGTCGGTCTAATGGAGTGATCAACTGTTACTTCGTATAGTTTCTGCTTGTTATTGCTGGGGTGGGTAAGCTCGTTCAGGAGCAATCCATCACTGGTTAGTATCATCAGCCCAGAACTATCTTTGTCTAGTCTGCCTGCTATATTCAACGTCTTGAACTCGTCTGGGATTAGGTCGTAGACTGTTTTGCTACCCTGCCCATCTTTGCTAGAAATGTATCCCTCAGGCTTGTTTACCAATAAAGTTATAGCGTCGCTAGCAGCATGCTCTATCAATACTCCATCTATCTGGACTTTTGAGTCTTCGCTGACGTTCTCGCCCTGCGCTGGCATCTGATCGTTGACCATTACACGGCCTAACGTAATAGCCTCGTCTGCTTTACGCCGCGACAAATCAGTATGTAGTGCGATAAATTTGTTCAATCTCATAGATACAAGTCTACACACATAACGGCTTGATTACTATTTAGAGTGCTATAGAGTTAGGGTCTACTGCGTCTTCGGCTGGTGTATCTGGCGGAGCTGGCTGGACAACACCCTCATTTGCTGCTGGTGCTTCTATTGCTGCACTAGGTTCTACTTTGTCAGCTGGTTCAGGTACGACTTCAGGTGCAGGAGCTGTCACTAAGGAAGGCTGTTCAGCTGGTGCTGGTTCAGTTGTAACAGGAGGTTCTACAGGTGCAGATGCTGGTGCTTCTACAACTGTCGGCGTATCCGCTGCCTGTGCTAAGTTGTCAGCTGCTTCTTTTAGGGCGGCAGCAGCTGTATCTTCATCGTTATCGCTTAAAGGGGCAGCTTCTTTAGATATGTCTTCTGCTATTTTAGCCATTTGCTCTTTTTCCTGCTCTTTGCCAGCTAGTTCGTCTAACTTGTCAGATTGCGAATCGTTAATATCGTTTAGCGGCTCGATTACTCTTTTGTTGTTCGAAGGTGATGTAGGGCTTTCAGGTGTAGATCCAGTTTCAGCTGCTTCTTTTTCTCTGCTGGTATCCATAGCACTTTCGATTTGTTTGGCGATAGCAGACTGCTCGTCATCAATAGATTTGTGAGATACGGGAGCTTGGGTATCTTCAGTTGGCGCTGGTGCTATCGCAGGTTCTGGGACGGGTGCTGCTACTGGTGCAACCACAGGGTCAGCAGCCGGAGCTGGAGTAGCTACAGCTGGTTCAGTTGGCGCTGGTGCTATCGCAGGTTCTGGGACGGGTGCTGCTACTGGTGCAACCACAGGGTCAGCAGCCGGAGCTGGAGTAGCTACAGCTGGTTCAGTTGGCGCTGGTGCTATCGCAGGTTCTGACGCTGCAGGAGATCCAGCGGGGCTATCTTCATTTAGTACTTCCCTGGCCACTTTAGCTACATCTTCAAGCGTAACCTGTGATTTTACAAGATATCTATCTGCGCCTAACTTGTCTGCACGGGCTTTATCTTCTGCTTGGCTTAGCGCGGTCATCATAATAACTTTCGTGTTCTTGGTCTCTTCAGTCGATCGGAGAATATCTAGCATGTCAAAGCCACTAATCTTCGGCATCATAACGTCAGATATGATTAAGTCTGGCTTCTCCTTCATTGCAATAGTCAAGGCTTCTTCTCCATCTCTTGCAGCTACAATTTCATAGCCTTCAGCCTGTAATCTTGCTTCGTAAATTTCTCTTAGATTGTTGTCGTCCTCGACTAGTAGAATTTTTGCCATTACGCTTTCTTTGCCCCCTTAGCGATGTTTGAATTAACCATAATTAGTATCATTGTACCACTTTTTTATCAGAAGGCTGAACGCTGTTTATTGAGTCAACTGCCGACTCCTTAGCTAAAGCTTCTGCAAGTGTTGCCCTAACTTGCGTATTATTAAGTCTAGGAAGATTGATGTAGAACGTACTTCCTTCTCCTGGAGTGCTCTCGACCCATATTTTACCGCTATATAGTTCAACAATTTTCTGACAAATAAATAGCCCTAGGCCTGTCCCGCCGATTACTCTAGTGGTCGAGTTGTCTACTCTGTAGAATTTCTGGAATAAATGCCCAACATCCTCCTTAGGTATACCTGGGCCGGTATCTGCTATATGAAACTGTACTACATTTTCGTCCCCAGTGATACCTATAGTGATCTTGCCGGATTCGGTGTATTTAACGGCGTTGTCAAATAAGTTGGTAATGACTTCTCTCATGCGGTCCGGGTCAACGTTAGCGTACATCAGTGGTGCAAGTGTAGCGTTCGGGCTGCCTTTATGAAGCTCTAGCGCAAGGCCCTTTTTCTCGGCAGAGAATCGCAGGTCATCAACTAGTTTTTCTACGAACTCCCCAATATCTACTGTCTGGGGGTGACTGGTTAGGCGTCCGTCTTCCGCCTTGGCACTTGTTAATAGATCTGCGAATAGTTTGCCTAGGTGCTGCGTACTGGAGTGAGCCTTGTCTAGGTAGTTATGTGCTTTCTCATCAATTACACAGACTTTGTCGTTCATAGCTAGTGCTAAGTAGCCCTCTATAGCCGCTACTGGTGTGCGCATTTCATGGCTGGCGGTACTTATGAAGTCTGCTCGCTGCTTTTCTTCCTTACGCTGCAGATGGACGTCACGAATGACGCCAATAGCCGCGCTAACTAGCCCTTTAGAGTCAATTAACGGCGACATACTAACATCTACTCCAATTAACTGGTTCCCTTTTTGCAGTATTGTAGCCTGTGTATCTCGGAATGTTTTTTTCTGAGAAAATACTTTATATATAGGGTGATTAGCGTCTTCGTACTGTACGCCTTTTTCATCAGCAATACGAATTACTGATCGATAATCTACCCCTAGTGCTTCGTCTGCTTTCCACCCTGTTAGCTTTTCTGATGCCGGGTTAAATGTTTGAATAATATTGTCTGTATCGACCAGTATTACCGCGTCGTCTATAGCACCTACTATTAGCTTTGATTTCTGTTTTTCATCATGCAAAGAGCTGGACAGCTGTCCGCCCCCCTGTTGATTGTTGGTGCCCTTTTTTTTACTAAATAATCCCATATATAAATCTGCAAAATGCTTTTGCTTACACTCATTATCTCCGTTCTTCAGTGTATTTGCAACCTAAGAGCGATATTTGTGATATCCGTCACAGACATGCTCTATTTTGGGTGTATAGTAGGAATTGTAAACAGCTAAAAACACACATGCCAACACAAACAATAACAATGCCAACACACATACCAGGCCAACTAGCCGTAGCTAGTAGTGGCATTGAGGGGTTGTTGTCAGATTATGAACAGGATGACTACTCTAGAGCGGATTTTGACCTAAATAGGTATTCGGCCATCTCTGCTGTAGTTGGTAATGGACTTCCTAGGGTATTTAAGAGGTTCGTGTTCCTTAAAAAGATCATGCATGGACTAGATAACCAGCCCTTGGAAATAGGCAGTAGGATAGCTGGCATGGAAGAAGGTTCCGTCCTAGAAGCTGCAGGAATCCCGGTGCTAAGGTCGACCCTAAACACCAATGGTGTTCTTATGTCTGGCGGCGGGTTAGATAAGAGCGACTTTACGGTCGGCTCTATTAGTATAAGAAAAGAGTGTGACCCGGAATTCCCTGAAATAGTAGGCCTGTTTAGATTGAGTATTTTTGATTTATCTGTTGATGACTTCCCGCCAACTGTCGAGTATCATGGATTGTTCATAGGAAGGGACAGAGCTACGGCACATAGATCTGGCTTAGAGGATCGAAAATCCGAACTTCTAGGCTTAGTAACGCAGTTTTCGCTACCACCAGCCCAGCCCCCAGTAATAGGATAGAAATCTAAACTAGCATTGGCGAGGTATAGTCCAGGTGTAACCACGTTAAAACTTTTTGACTTATATATCGTCTTGATAGATTATATTAGCATGAGAGTTTTCAAGGCAGCTGTGTTTATGTTGATCGCAACAATTTTATCATTGGGTGCCCCGGTGTACGCAGCGGGAGAGACGATGAGCTTAAGTGCTAGCGCTACTTCTGTGTTCAAAGGCGACACATTCTCAATAAGTGTACTGATGAATTCGGGAGCTACTAGCGTGGATGCCGTCCAAGCTAACTTTTCATATCCTGCTGATCTGGCCGAATATGTCAGTTCATCTGTCAGCTCAAACTTCGAGATAGTCGCAGAAAACTCCGGAAGTGGTGGGAACGTCCGTATGGGTGCTGGCACATTAAGCGCGAAAACTGGCAGTAAGCTGATCGCTACAGTTACATTTCGGGCCCTATCGGACTCGTCTACGGCTAACTTCGCATTTGCTGGAGGGTCAGCATTGACTAATAATGGTGTCGAGATAGCTAGCTCAAAGTCCGGAGGCAGCATAGTTATGGCCGCTAAACCAGCTCCTGCCCCTACACCTGCACCTACACCTGCACCAACTCCAAGCAATCCTGATCCTCAACCTGTCGAGCCAGAAGCGCCCAAAGATACAGAAGCACCTATTGCCGGAGATATATCTGTAGACTTTTCTGCAGATAATTCAGTCCTACTGAAGGTAGGATCTAATGAAAACGCTGCAGCTACACTTCGCTATGGCATCACAGAAGCGCTAGGCGTAGATGTTGAGTCACCGGAGTCAAAAGATTCTCACGAGTTCAGCTTGAACGGTGCCCTGTTGGGCTCTAAGAACACCATTTACTATACGGTTGATTTGATCGACGAGCTGGGCAATACGTCAACTACCGAAATACTGAGCTTCACTACTCCTGGAATAGGTTTTACCCTGACTGTAGTAGACGATGAAGGCAATGTTGTGCCAGGTGCACTTGTGACCATAGATGGAGAAGAGTTCATCACGGACGATAACGGTCAAGTACAGCTAGAAGCTGGCGATGGTAATCAATCTGTGTCTGTAGAATATGACGGCGTGTCGAAAGTTCTATCATTTAATGTCAGTAAAGACATGCTAGATTCTGTGGATGTTGAGTACACCGTGGAAGCACCTAGTGCTACTAAATCCGGCTCTACTATAATCGGAACTCTATTAGGTATACCTATCGGTGCCTTATTAGTGCTGGCTTGGTTCAATAGAAAAATGCTGATGAAGCTTTCGCGGTTCAAGAACTTTAGTTTCTTCAGCAATTTGCTGTCAAAAGTTAAAGCCATAAAAAAGCCAAAGATAAATAAAGACCCTAAGCTCGATGGAATGAAGCTAACAGACATAGAAGATAAATTTAGTGAACAGCACGAACCAGTAGAAGTAAGCAACAAGAGCTTCAATGAAGAAAACAAAGAGTAAAACAACCAAGATCGATGCTCCGAAAAGCATCCTTTCAGTGCTTCGAACAATTGGTAGGCAGTTACTGAAGCACAAAGTAGTGATTGCTGTGGTGTTAATAATGTTGATCGTGGGAGTAGGTTCAGCGTCTACCCCCTACCATGTCAGGAACAATAGCTTTGATCGCCCGGTTGTCACGACTTCCCCTGTTCCAGATCTTCTAGATAATGAGTACGGCTACAATACATCAATTAGCCAGCCAGACTATTTGACCACCTCGTTCGAGGAACTAAGCGGTGTTTGGTGGCAATATTATGTATATTGGAATGACAATTCTGAAGCGACTATTACCCGTAGGGATATTGGCAATAACGGAGACTGGGAAGCCCCTGTCAATATTCATGCAGCTCTAGGTGGAGACATATTGGCTGATGATGCCCACAATACTATTGGGGTAGGCGTGGATCCTGAAGGGTATATTCACGTTCTAGGCAACCATCACAATGATGAAATGAATTACGCACGTTCTGACAATCCTTATGTAATTGATAATTTTTCGTTCGCTGGGCCTATGATTGCATTAGATGCGGCCACAACTGAAGATGACATTACTTACCCTCAGTTCGTGAATAATGTAGATGGTGACTTGCTGGTCTATTTCCGCGATAGGGATGCCGGCTCGCCTGCTACCCGCAAAGAAGTATTGAACAAATGGAATCCTGACGTGGGTTCTCCGGGATCCTGGGAGAGAATGAGCATTGTCACTGACGACGTAGAGTCTTTCTATGTGCAACATATAAAGATAGACAAAACAGGTGGACCTACTCACGGCCGAATGCATTTGATTGGTACTTGGCGAGAATGGGTCGTTCCTTTCGGCTACTTTTTAAACGAAGATATAGTCCACATCTACTCTGATGATGATGGTCAGTCTTGGTATCAATTTGGCGTCGCGACCCCTTTGGTGCTCCCTCTAAAGCCAGCAGATATCACACAAAAGGTGATCGATACCGATAGGCCACCAAACTCGAGCTACATACTAAACGTAGGAGGAATGACTATAGATTCTAATGGGCATCCGCACACTGTATACGAGATGAGTAGTACTCCTGGAATTGATGATCCCGTAATCAAGCACGTTTACTGGGATGGTGCTAGCTGGCAAATAAATACTTTGGACTCGATGCAGCCTAGGGGTAGGCCAAATATATTGTCAACTAAGTCCGGTGAGGTGTTTGCAGCAAATAAGCAACTGATTGCCGGCCTCTACGAGTACTATTTACTGAACGTAACTCCAGGCAGCCTAGGCTATGATAGCGAAACTATAGTTCTGGCGAGCGATTTAATAGAAGCTAATTCAGAATTTTTGTACGATGATAATGCCCATGAGAAACTTGGTATCCTCTCTTTTCATGCTACTAGATCGAGAAACATAGAACCTTTTAAGGAAAATACAGCACAGGATTCCACAGTTATTAATGTTGATTTGGCACAGATCGATACGTTGAGATTGGATTCCACGCTAGCTCCATCATTGGAAGTTATTATCAACAATCAAGTTCAAGAAGATTTTGTAGTATCAGGCAGCAACTTCACAAACCTTAATCAGCCATCAAAACAACTATCTCAAGATCCATTGAATAGGCCCCAGTATGCACTTCTCGACGTGGATGGATACGTTAGCGACTCGTCGACGGTAGGCGAGGTTCACATTCGTTATGAGTCATACTATGGTACTGAAACAATTGGACTTTTAGAATTTAGCGAGACTGGATCTATTAACAAGAAGTCTGTGAAGCTGCCTCTCACAGCAGTAAGTAATGGAAATATCAGATTCGTAGCGCGAGTAAAGTCCGGGGCAGGAACATTTAATGTTGAAGATTCAAGAATACGAGTGTATAGGTCCACGGTAGAGCCCTTCCCTCTCAAGACGGATTCTGATGGGTCAGTTGATCGGCTAGAGATTCGGTCCATAAACAACGGGGATAGTAACGGCGACGGCACTGAAGATAGGCTACAGGCCAGTGTAGCGTCTATTGCCGATAGTAGCTATGGATATTTATCCGCTTCTGTTAGCGACAGTGCCACGTCTGCGAACCCAAGCGGAATCACTGGTACTGATTGTAGCGACATATCTGAGTTTGGTAATGCTACAGAAAAAAGCGTGGACGTGGACTCTCAGTTCTACTACCCCCTTGGACTGAGTAAGACCACTGTAGATTGTTCCGCTAATGGATCTACGGCATATATAAACCTTATACTCAACGGTGACCATAGTTCAAAACTAGACAAGTGGAATCTACGGTCCTATGATGACGCATCTGGGACTTACAGTACAGTCAGTCGATCCGACTATATCTTTGGCTCTGTTTCGTATGATGGCGACATCTATACAGTCGTAGAGATTCCTGTCACCGACGGATCATTATTAGATCAGGATTCTAGTGTGAATGGCCAGATAGCTACTGTATTAGGCTTTGCTATCGATGATAGACCAGACTCTGCAAGCTGTAACGATGCTAAGCAATCCTTCTGTCAGGTTATATCTGCTAACCCTGAGTGGCAAGTCTGGAAGAACTCTGAACCAGGCGGAGGCGGGTACTTTATGCGAGTCTCTATTGGACCCGACGGGACAATAATTGCCGCATCAGACCTTGGTGGAATATTTCGATCAGCCGATAATGGACAGTCATGGACGCAGCACGGAAAGAATAGCGGATACTTGGATACACATGTACGGTCGGTTGCCCACCACCCTACCGACAGCAATATTGTTTTAGCTGGATCTTCTAGTGACGGCATATATCTAAGTGAAAATGGCGGGCTTACTTACTCAAATGTTTTCGCAGGCGAGAAAATCTGCTTTATAGCTGCTATGGGAGATACTATGTATGCATCACAGGCTACGGCCTGGAACAGAGCCTGTACGGAAATCATTAAGTCTACTGACAAAGGCCAGACGTGGTCTTCGGTCGGTTTTGTGGACTCCGGTGCTCACATTATGGGAATAAGGATCAATCCTACCAATCAAGACGAAGTAATATTAATCAGCACTACCGGTATATTCTATGACGAAGGCGATGGACTAACTTTCTTCGGGATGATTGAGTCTACGGACGGCGGTACGTCGTTTAATAACATCATAACCGACCCAATATATGATGCAGAGTGGAAGAATGACGGTACAAAACTGTGGTTTACGACATTCCTAAGCGGAGGAGCTGGATCGTTGTATGAAAAATACGCAGGTCACAACTCTTCCCATAAAGAAGTTAACAGCAACTATGGCGGCCAGATATGGGTCCCTGGAGGTACAGACAATACACTACGGCTAATTGACCAAAGGTTTTACGATGGTGGTAGTCCTAGGCACGGAGTCTTTGAGTCCACGAACAACGGTGTCAGTTTTACCCGCAAGGGAGTGTGGCCAGATAACTTTGAATTCGCATGGAAAGAAGGAACACAGTTCATCGCTAACCCGACTGTCAAATTTGGGTTCTCTAAGACTGACCCGAATGCTGCAGCATACTTTACGGCCCAGCAGGTAGTCGCAACATTCGACGGAGGAAATACATTCTCGCAGCTGAATAGCTATAGTTCCAGGGACGGATGGAACTCTACTGGAGCTAACAACACTGTTCCTGTAACAGTAGCCCAGCACCCGCTAGATCGTAACTATGTAATATCTGGACTATCAGATATGGGATGTTTCCTGTCTAACGATGCCGGTTCATCATGGGAATATTGCGGTCAGGACGAGTTTAACGGTTCGTGGGGCGACCAGTACGGCGGCAATATACAAGCTATCGTCATGGACCCTGATGACATCAACAAGGTTTGGATGGCTAGTGGACGAGGAACTGACAGCTACATCATTAAGTCTACAAACAAAGGCGTTAAAGGATCTTGGTTCGATAGCGGCACGGGCATACCTGCCAACACAAAGTACGTGAACGATATAGTACTAGATAGCTCCTCCCCTGCTGGCTCTAGAACATTGTTCTCCGTAGTCGGTGGAGATATTTACAGGACGACAGATGACGGAGATAGCTGGAGCCTTGTTTTTGCCTGCGGAGACTGCCATAGAGTAGAAGTAGATCCAGAATCTAATCTGGTTGCAGCGGGAGGCAACACGGGTCTCTACGTGTCCACAGCAAGCGGTGATAGCGGCTCGTGGTCCAACATACCAGTTAGTACTTTTGCCGGAGCTACTCCGGTAGACATTCGCATAACTCAATATGTAGGCGTATCTGACGTTACAGATAATCAAACTAACGCTAACGAATTCTGGTTCACACTGAAAGACTCCTCAGGAGGCGTTGGTGGAGTGTACAGGTATCAGAGCGGAGTTGTGACCCTTATGGAGGCTGAAGATACTGCACGGACTGTAGAAATAGATAATTCCGGAGATATTTACTATGGTTCTTCTAACGCATTTAATAGCGGTAATAATTCCACTCAAGATTCGCGCGGCGTTAGATACTCTAAAGACAACGGTGCTTCATGGATCCAGCTGATCGACCCACTTGAATATCCTTTCGTAGCAGACATTGTTATACCTGATGGTGATCAAGAAGTTATGTGGGTAAACTCTCCGGGAATGGGTGTGATGAAGGTTTACAAGTACCCTAGAGAAGGAGACCTAGATATTACTGTGAGCGACGGCACCGTGTCTGTAGGCGCTGGATCGGCTAGTCATACATACACAACCACAGTAACCAATAACTCGGCTGAAACAGTAAATGAGTTTAAGATCACCCAGTTCCCTGAACTGTCAAAAGTGTCAGTAGTGCAGACCTTGCTAATTAGCAGTGGCCCAGGCTTACTAGCCAATGTACCCGGTGATTTCTTAGCTAGACAGTGGACAGGCACGTTGTTACCCGGCCAGTCAGTGGACATGACATATCTTGTCGATGTCACGGGGAGTGCTGGAGAAAGCTTGTCCATGGGCGCAGTACTGCATGAGCTGAACAATACCGAAGGAAACTTGTATGAAACTGATATCAGCAACAACTCTGCTACCGATTCGGATACAGTTGTTAGTTATGATTCAGACATCAGCTCATCCGTAGACGATAGTCTGAGCGAGGTTATTGTAGGTGCAACTGATCATAAATACAGCGTCTTAATAACCAACAACGGTCCATCCAGCATTGACTCGTTTGAGATGGGAATGATCTTTGACGCAGGTACAGCTAGCTACTCTTCCGGTCCTACTATTGTGTCCGGGGGCGGTAACCTTGCTCCTGCTAGTTTTGTGTCATGGGCTTGGTCTGGTGGCCAATTAGACTCTGGTGAATCGGTGGAGGTTGAATTCGAGGTTGACGTTACTGGCGCTATTGGTCAGCTGCTAGACATAAATATCTCGGTAAGTAGCCTGTCATACTTAGGTATTTCCGTTCAGGATAATGACGGTACTAATGACAATAGCAATGACACTACGCTAATTAAAGACAACAACTCTCCGAACGACATAGAAATTACCGGAACTAGTGCTGATGAAAATAATACTATCAATCAGTCTATCGGTGACCTAAGTTCTGTAGATGCTGATGATGGGGATACGCACACTCACTCGTTAGTGAGCGGAGTAGGAGATGCAGACAATTCACTATTTAGAATCCAGACGGACCAGCTACAGATCACGACAGTTGCAGATTATGAAACGAAAAGCAGCTATTCAGTCCGGGTTAGGTCTACGGACAATCGTGGCGGAACGTACGACGAAGTATTAATAATTGACGTGAACGATGTTAATGCGACTCCTACCGATCTAACTATCAGTTCAAATACTGTGGATGAAGGCCGCAATGGCCTAGCTGTTGGATCGTTTAGTACTGTAGACGACGGTGAAGATGGAGTTCTGTTATATTCACTCGTCAATGGTTCGGGCGACGACGACAACGCCTCGTTTAAGATCACAAACTCTCAACTACTTACTGATACTGAACTTGCAGATGGCAACTATTCTATCAGGGCTCAGGTTAGTGACGGTGCTCACGATTTTCAGGAGTCATTTACTATTGAAGTGCAGGAAGACTCCGTATCCCCTTCAGTAACCATAGATGAGCCGACAAGCGGACTTGATGCTGGATCATCAATAAGCATTAAGCTATCGGCAAGCGATAATATAGGGATAGACAGAGTAGTGATAAAAGTTAACGGCTCTACCTTATCTACTGATTATAGTTCGCCATATAGCTACACTCTCAACACCGCATTGTTCTCAATCGGTTCACACACTATTCAGGCAATTACATATGACTACGCAGGAAACAGCGCTAGCGATTCGGTTACCTTCAATATACCTGGTGGAGTCAGTGGTGATGTCGACTCAGACGGTGATGTAGATATATTCGACCTTAGTATCATGCTGAGCAATTGGGGCGGCAGCTACCCTGCTGCGGACTTTAGTGGAAATGGTGTAATTGACATATTTGACCTATCTACTCTATTAAGTAGATACGGTACATAAACTGTCAGCTAAAAGTTTCTAGGAGATGTTTTCTGACTCTTTGATATGGATTTCTTTGCCAAGCATTTTGTTTGTGAAGTAGCTATCGTGACTGATGTATATTATTGCGCCGTGATATTGAGCCAGAGCTTGCTCCAGCTCTTCAATGCTTGGTAGGTCTAAGTGGTTTGTCGGCTCATCCAGGATTAGGACGTTAGGATTGCCGGCAAGCATGTTTATTAGCTGGAATCTGGCTTTCTGTCCGCCGCTAAGGATCTCTATGGGCTTGTCTCCGTCAACGCTCGGGTTAAACAAGTAGTCGTTTAGCAGAGATTTCACCAACTGGTTTGTACAGCTTAATCCTTTTGCGTCGTAAGCCTGCTCGATTGCTTCGGACAATGTCAGCTTCAGGTAGGAAGGATCCAATTCTTGCTCGTAGACGCCTATGAATGTTGTCTGGTCGTTATAGATTGTCCCAGCATAGACTTCCGACTTCAAATTTTTACCAGCATTGCTATCAATAATTGCTTGAACTAGGGTAGACTTCCCTACTCCGTTGCGCCCATGTACTCGCAGCCTGTCGCCTTCACGTAGCTGTACGCTTATGTCATCAAACAGTGGCTTATCGTATCCTAGACTTAGTTTATCTAGCTCAACAAGCAGCGTGTTAGACGAGGATGGCTTAGATGTTGTGCGGATTTTGATATTGCGTGTCTTGTGCTCGTCATAAGCTTCGGCCAGTTTAGTTTTTAACCCCTTTGCGGAATCTTGGTCGATCCAGAACGATGGCTTCTCCTTGGACTGTAGTTTAGCTAGTTCAGTCCTGGCTTTTTGCTCCTGGCTTTTAAACCTAGATATAGTTCCCGGACTTCTTGCCTTCTCTTTTAGCCTCTGGAACCTAACTACGTCGGACTGTAGGTTGGTTATGCGGCTCTGAGTTATTTCGAACTCGTTCACTTCAGATGTCATACGGGTGGTATTGATTCGCAGGTAGTCGTCATAGTTGCCTTTGCAGATGTCTGCTTTACCGTCTCGAATCTCTATTATTTTATCTACAGCCTTAAGTACGTCGCGGTCGTGAGATATTACTACAACTGCCTCTTTGGTCCGCTTCATCCAGTCGAGGAACGAATCTTTCATTACATAGTCCATATGGTTTGTCGGCTCGTCAATAAGCGCTAGATCTGCTCGGGCACGTTGGACCTTTACTAGTTCTACTAATCTCTTTTGACCACCGCTTAGATGGCTTAGCTTGTTTGTCGCTTTTTCTTCTGGTAGCTGGTACTTTTCGAGCGCTTGAATGACTTCGCTCTCTACCTCGTAATAACCCAGGACACCGAAACGCTCTAGCGCGTCACTGTACTGCTGCATAAGGTGCTTTTTGTTGTCCATTTGCTCTGGCAATGTGTCTATAGCGTGCTTTAGTTTAGCGAATTCTGGTAAGTCGCCTAAGATGTACTCCAGCACATCTTCATTCTCTTTATCTTGGTGTTCTTGGCGTGTAGATATTACTACCAAGCCTTTACGCATGTCTATATCACCGTCGTAGTCTAAGTCTTCGCCAGATATCATGTTGAATAAGGTTGTTTTACCTGTTCCGTTTCGGCCTAGTAGGCCAATCTTTTCACCAGCGTTAATCCTGAAATCTAAGCCATTGTATAGCTTCAGATTAGCAAAGGATTTTTCGTGTATCTGTATATGCGCAATCATAAGGCTATATTATGTCATGAATTTAACTTCTTTGATAATCTCGTATTTATTTGGTGAAAATGTTTTCACTGATCTTTTTATCAGATGGCAGTAAAATTGAGGTTATGAATAAATTACTATCACAATACGAAATATCAACTAACGGGATCGATCATGCATTTGATCACAATCCAAAACGCAGCATAGACCGCATAGAGGCGGCTAGGCGATCAGGCAGGCCAAGGGGCATGTTGCTCGCAGAGCAACAGCAGTCGGGGGCTCAGATGCTCCTGATGATGCTGCAGAATGCATCAAGGTCGGGAGACATAGACACTTTTAGGCAGACTAAGGAGTTTGCTATTGGAGCGCTCTGGAATAGCGCCAGATATATGGTCGAACATGGCAGTAGAATGCGGCGCAATCTAGAGATGGGTTCACTGGGCTTGGGTAAATTTAAATCTCGGGAGTCGGCGCTAGACACTGCTTTTTTCAGCCTCGGCCAAGCTACCAGCAGGAGGTTGAGGATTATTGAGCATGCACCACATATAATCACTCCGCACAGACTACAGTATGCTAAGAACTTAGCATCAGCAGCAATTGCTCTCGAGGCACACGATATGGTTGGAACAGCAGTGATACCTTCGGCAGAGATGCAGGACGGATTCCGGCGCCAACTGCTAACTAGCGATCAAGCAGCATTGGTAAGCCATGTAGAAATGGGCAGTACGACCAGTTTAGTGAACCTAGCAGATTACGGTCTAGCAGGTCAGCACATGATGCGAGTTGGCACTCCGGCACTTCAAGGGCTTTACCAAGAAGCTATCGAGGAATACGCCTTAGTTGCATAGTGGTCATACGTTCACTATTAAAGATGTATGGTCTGGTCAAGGAAGAATGAATCGCTCGCTAAGTATTTGCTATAGAGCACGCTCATGTTTGGGAGCATTGCTGGATCTGAAAAATCCGGATTTGTAATCCATTCGTAGGTTGCTGTGACGTCTTTTATATTCAAATCTCCGCTAGCGTCTTCGCACACAAGCAGGGTGAAGTTGGTGAAACTCTCCGGCTCGTCATCCTGGTATATGCGGAAAAACCCGCTACCCTTTGCACTGAATAATCCAGTTAATCCAGTGCGGGCTTTTAGTACGTTCGCCGCAGTGTGCGTTGCTAGCTCGGTTGAATTTGGGATAGTATGCATGAACCCTGTACGGTCCTTCAATGGATGCGTGGACCTGGTGTATAGTAGCCATTCCCCGCTAACCTCCCTGCGAACAAGCAGGAATAGTACAGACTCGGCTAATTCATGCGATGGAAGTTTTTTCTGAAGCTGCAGCCCTTCTTGCTTCCCTTTCTGAGTCAGTTGGTAGTGTCCTCCGTCATTCTTCTTCACTAAACCGTCTACAATAGTTAGCTTCAGGTGGTAGTCAAACAGTTTGCTCTCTAGGCCGTCTGTCTTGAGTTCACTAAAACGTAGAGAATCGGCAAAAGCCAACCGGTTAACAATAGATTTCTGTACATGATGCATGAACTAATACTAACCCCTTATATAAAAAAATAAAAGTATCTTATGCCAAATATTTGCACTATGATCCTTAAAGTTGTAATATAGTAAATTATGATAGAGACAGAAAGACACCTGAGTTCAAATTTATTTATTGGTAGCGCCAATACTATAGAAGACATGGATAAGGCTTTTGCAGGTGCTGCGGATCAAGTGTCTTTGGCCTGGAGTGCTGCTGCTGAAGTAACTGCAGAAATACGAACCTATTTTTCGGATGCTGCTGCCTCTGTTCTAGCTATAGACGAGCTCGAGGAGGCTCGTACCGAATTATTCGATGCACGGAATGGAGGCGGAAGTATCCCTGTGCCAACTCACCGAGAAACGGGTAAAGCACTCAAGAAATTCGAAGACATATTTGCTGCGGGTAATACAAACGCAGCTTCAGTTCTAGGAAGGTTTGTGGTGTTTAAAGGCGGATCAGACAGGATTATTGAAGGGGTTCGCGAGGCCAGAAATGATAAGTCAAAACCAGTAGTAGTTGATGGGGTTGATATTAGCGAACATTACATGGCTGGCGAAAAACGGTCCTATGACCTATGGGAAACCCCAGAGTTGAGAGTCTTGCTTGATCGGCTAGTAGATTCATTATTCAATGCCTACTCGTCTCAGTACGAAATAACGGGTAATCTTGGGAGCATGATTGACAAAGATCCTAGGTCGGTAACACTAGTCAGCAAATGGGTCGAACAATTACATGAGTCTAGTTCTGTTCGCGACAAGTCTGTTCTGAAGTCGCTATGGGCGGATATCCATGACGCTAATTCACCAGGATACATTGAACCAGCACTTCAGAGGCGATCGGATGCAATAGATTATGAGAGATTTATTGAAAGATATATCGATCATGCCCGCATATGCCCGGACGATGACATAATCGTCTCTAGAAACTTAGAAACCATAGTAGCTTTTCAGGCAGCTGTAAGTGCCCTTACTGAGGGCGCTACTGATGTCGCAAGTACTTTCGAATTATGGCCAGATTACTTACTCAGAGATATCGAGGAATTCGGCAAAGATCATATTAAAAAAGCAGCTGTAAGTATTCTCTCGTTGACTTCGAATTACGGCGCAAAGTTTAGAGTCATGGCTAGTTCAGGTGATGTCGCTGAAACAGCACTAGGCTTACTACCTGAAGGAGGGTCTGATAGTGCTCTGCGTAATAAATCAACGCGCAGAAAACGAAAAGGCGGACGAGTTACACCGCGCAAAAAGAACAGTAGCATCGGTGACGGCCAGGAAGAGATCATAGATGCCAGCTTAGCGTTTGAGACCAATAGAGGGGCCGAGAGGGTGACTACTGTTTCCTCTTTTGAGAATGGTGCGGTTGACGATTCTGTTATGGATAATATGGTAGCTAAGTTTGTAGCAAAATATAGGATAGCAAAATCGACAGACATGACTAGGGTTATCGGATGCATGCTAGACGCTATAAAGCAAAATCCACATGGAGATGGAGTTGAGACTATCCGTAGTTCATACTATAGACACAATAGGCCTTGGCTGGAATTCAGCCCTATGCGTCGGCCGGGATTTGATGCTCCAGGACAGATGAGACTTATTAGGATAGTGTTTGCTTATGACAAAGACAGTAAAGCGGTAGTAGTAGATGGAATCTACACTCATGAGCAGTTTGACACTAGAGTAAAGGAATTAGTTGGCGGGAAATAGGTTATCCTATGTGCTTTTGGTGGATCTAATTTCGTTTCGGTATGAGTCTATCATGTAGTAGGCTGCTGTTAGGCCGAAAAACAACCATAATACTTTTAGTGGTCCGCTCTGTAGGTGCTGACCAAGTTGTAGTCCATGCGCGAATATAAGTATAAATCCTATTCTGTTCATCGCAACTACGTACGCCCAGTTGTTTTTGATAGCCGGTCTTTCACGGAGTCGTTCAACCACTTCATAAATCATGAATGTAAGAAATGCGAGTGTGCCAAATGCAATAAATGGCTTGCCTACTTCGCCTGCGTAGTCAAAATATAGAACTCCTAGATCTACGGATTTATATATCAGCAATAAAGGGTGTAAAACTATCAGCGCCAATACTATGTTGCTTGTGCGCCTATAGAACGTTTTGTAGTCAAACATTTCCGGCCGACGGTGTTTTAAGCCTGCAACCATCAGATGGAACCACATCATTGTGAATGCGACTAGCCCTAGCAATGGGAAGAATCCATATATACCTAGGTCGCTCAAGGAGTAATCTCTGCCGTCTAGCCAGTAAAGGATGCTAGGTGATATAAATAGTAATTGTGCTGCGTATAGATAATATAGTGATTTTTTCATGATTTTATTGT
>JBLFWT010000007.1:0-17452 GCA_047611885.1 Saccharimonadales bacterium (SeqCode)
ATGGTTTTATCTTTAGGCTTACTAATCAAGACCCACCAGCTATTGTATCTGTGAAGCACGAGGGAGGTCTTAGGGCCGTCACTGCTCTGTCAGGCGTAAACATCCTGGATTTATTGCTAAACAACGCCTATAAGTCATTTCCTGACCGTTACTTAGGATTCAATGTGGAAACAGAAGTGGATATAGATGTAGCAGGGATAAAAAGCAAGCAAATAGTGTTTACGTACAGTGGTCCGAGCGGCAATATAGCAAAACAGAGGTTTGTTATCATCCCCAAAGATAGTGACTCAGCAATCCTAATTTCGCTACAATCCACAGAGTTAGACTATGAAGAATTAAATTCGCTCCATTTTAATTACTTGGTCGAGTCCATACAGCTTTAACACGGTGATAAACGGATAAGTGGCAAAACATGTGATATGAAAACGATATATTGTAAACCACAAAATTATACTAGGGCCGGAAGGCTCCACTAGCAAAGCTACTAGATTTTACTAAAATCGGTATATAGCACAAAGGGTACCAAACAGAGCATAAAACTAGTGTCGCACAATATAGAGTCAAAAAGCTTCGTTTTCGAGATGCCATGAGAACTTTATCCGGAAAGGGACTTTGCAGGTAAGATAGAAGTAATAGTACTATACTGCTAGCTTGATATGGTTAGCTTGCATATTGATACAATTCTTGCTTTAGGCATTTCTTCGGTAATAATGCGTTTGTGGATAACTGAAGTGCCATCACTATAGATTTTCTTGATAGTAAAAAAACGAGAGCGTACGCTGGTAATTAGATTTGACTGGCAATATAAAAATTATCTCATAGTAACAGATCATCCCAGAAGTAAGCATAAAGCTACTACAGGACACGAAACAAAAATAAAACAAAAATAAAAGGTGAGATATTGCGCAAAAGCCTTCTGTATAAGCAAAGACATGGCATTTAATATTTTGATAGCGCTGGCAGTATTGGAAAGTTGCCTCTGTTACAGCATGGTTATTGATGGAATATTTAGCCCAAGTGGCCACCTCAGAATCACCGAGCTTTCAAGGTAGACTACTCAGCAACTCATGAAATCTCGTAAGTGATGGGTCGCACAATATAGAATCCAACCTTTATACGGGGAACTGGATCTTGTGCATTTGGCGCCTCTTCGCCGGCTGTCACAGAAATGACTTCCAGATTCGAGCTAACTGCCGTTCCGTACACATTTAGGTCGGGAGCAGTTCTAGGCGCTAGCGGAAATGCATTTACAGGTGACGGCTTGGTTCAGGCTATTCCAGCAACTATCCAGGCATTGAATTCTGTAAATCCGCTATCAAAAGGTGGTTATTGCAACTACAAGGCGTTGGAGCGGTGTTCACTGTGGTAAATACGGGTGCTCTGAAAGAAGTTGTTAGTTCCAACTAACACCTCTACTATGTTATTCTATAGATAGTATAACGAGGGTAAATGTAACTAAATGGGCAGAGTAATATCAGTTCTGAATCAGAAGGGCGGAGTAGGCAAAACTACCAGTACTATTAACCTTGCCGCTGCAATTGCTAAGACTGGTCTGACAGTATTAGTTATTGACCTCGATCCTCAGGCAAACGCAACAAGCGGGCTAGGAGTGGACAAGTCTAAGCTGAAGTCGTCAGTATACGAAGTACTGACCAATGGAGCACAAGTACCAGATGCCGTAGTAGATACATCTATAGACGGACTAAGACTTCTCCCAGCAACGGCGTCATTGGCCGCTGCAGAACAAGAGCTAGTTAGCGTGCAATCCAGAGAGTCAGTGCTGAAGGAAGCGTTAGGCAATATGAGCTTTGACTATGTTCTAATCGATTGTCCCCCTTCACTAGGACTTCTTAGTATTAACGCATTAGTCGCATCTGACAGTGTATTGATACCAGTACAAACAGAGTTTTATGCACTGGAAGGTCTAGGATTATTAATGCAAACAGTTCAGCGCATACAACAGGGGTTAAATACTCAACTAAAACTGCTAGGTATAGTAATGACAATGGTGGATTCTAGAAACGCATTATCTGGACAAGTAATCGCTGAAGTCAAGAAACACTTCGGTGAGTACGTGTTTAATACGTTTATACCTAGGAATGTAAAACTTGCAGAAGCACCAAGTTTTGGTAAGAGTGTATTTGAACATGACAAATGGTCAAAAGGGGCTAGGGCATACAAAGCACTAGCAAAGGAGGTTACTAATCGTGGCTAAATCTGCACTAGGAAGGGGCTTTGACTCATTAATACCTGTAGATTTTGCGGTTGAGGATGTTGTTAGCCCTGGAGAACAAGTAAAGAATCTATCGTTATCAAAGATTATTAGGAACCCAGACCAACCACGGAAAGAGTTCGACCCATCTGCCCTACAAGAGTTAGCAGAATCTATTAAGAGGCATGGAGTAATACAACCAATCGTAGTATTGCCTGTAGGCGACCAATACAGAATAGTAGCAGGGGAGAGACGATGCAGGGCGTCGCAGATAGCGAAGCTTAAAACAATCCCGGCGCTAATTCGCAACCATAAAGAACTAGAAGAACTAGAAATATCATTAGTCGAAAACGTGCAGCGCGTAGACTTATCCCCGCTCGAACAGGCAGTATCTATCAGCAAACTGCGAGACCAATTTAGCTTATCACTCAAAGAAATTGCAGCAAAATTAGGCAAGGCTGAAACGACAGTTAGTAATAGTGTTCGGTTACTGAAATTGCCAGAAGAAGCAGTGGAAGCGCTCCAGAAAAACGCCATTAGTGAGGGTCATGCAAGAGCAATATTAGCATTATCAACAGATACAGACGCGCAGAAAGAATTATTGAACAAAATAGTTGTTCAACGATGGTCAGTACGTGAAGCAGAAAGCTTCGTTCAACAGAAAAAGAACAAGAAAGCGTCCGTTTCTACTCTAAAAAAGAATACTCCTGAAGTCGCAAAAATGATATCAAATCTTAACACCAACGCAGCTAGTAGGGTATCCGTCAGAGAAAAGAAGAATGGTGGAGTAGTTAGTGTTTCTTACAGAACTATAGAAGAGCTAAAGAGCGTACTGTCTAGTCTATAGGTTAGTAAAGTTAGTGATAGGGATAAATCTAAGAGTTGCTACACCGGTTATCGTATCTGTATTTATAGCACCAAAGCTTCTTGAATCTCTTGAGTTGGTCCTATTGTCTCCCAGTACGAACACCTCAGATACTCCTACCGTAATGTCTGCGTTTCCGGGGGTAGTAAGGATGTCTTTAGCAAACTCTTTATCATCGTCTGGATCGTACCCATCAGGAAACTCGTCGTTGTATATAGTTACTTCTCCGTCAGTCACAACTACTCGTTCGCCTGGTAACCCGACCACTCTCTTTATCAGGTGTTCTACGTTCCCGATGGTATTACTCACGAAGGCCGGTCTATCAAATACGATTATTTCTCCACGGGTAGGAATGTAGTCGTTACCAAGTAGCGTAGACCAGTTTTTGGACACTTTCTGGACTATTAATCTGTCGCCGTTCTGCAGTGATGTCTCCATGCTTTCACCAAACACTTCATATGATTGAAAGACAAATAACGTGATCAATATAGCCATAACAGGGGCGATGACCAAGATTGCTATAGTCGAAGCTATGTTTTTCCACCCGCTAGCTATAGCCTCTGCTTGCTTGTCGCTAGTTTCTGGGGTTGGGTCGGAGTCTTTTTTAAATATCTGATTAAATAATTTCATTGCTCCAATCTACTATACAGCATTACTAAAACATTAGCTTTAGCTTTACCTAAGGGGGTATAAAAAGTTATAATACATCCCTGTAACCTATGAGCTATTTTAGACAACCAAAAAACCCGAAGAAGCACCAAAATACTATGGATGGTTTTGTTCGCACGCGGACAAATAACAGCGATCAAAATGAAGTATCAAGCAAATTTAGGAAAAGCTATCAGCCAGAACCTACCACACTATCTAATATCCATGAATCTACGGAGGGCTTTACTACACGTCAAAGCTCCAGGTCTTTGATGGACACCACTAGCGAAAGCTTAGAAATAGACGATGCGCCAGAGAGAAAGCAGAAGCGAAGGTTCTTTAAGAGTATAAAAGGTTTAGGTCCTAAAAAGAAACTATCCACGTTCAAGAGGCTTGCTCGCTCATTTGCCGTGCTAATTCTGGCTACTGTTATAGGTGTTACGTCGTTGTTCACTTATGGATATATTAAGGCTAGGAACATATTCCAGGGTAACGGAGAGGGTGCAGCTGCACTCCAGCAGAACGTAGACCCTATAAAGCTAAACGGTGAAGGTGACGGCAGAGTAAATGTACTATTGATAGGCAAGGGCGGTCCCGGGCACGAAGCTCCTGATCTGACAGACACTCTACTGCTGGCTAGTATCGACCCATTAAAGAACGAAGCAGCGCTTGTAAGCGTACCTAGGGACATGTATGTACAGGATATCAATGGGTACTCTACAAAGATTAACGCCGTATACTCCAACGCTAAGCAGGCAAGGTTATCAAATAGCAACGAAGGTGGGAGCGATGAACAGGCTGCAGAAAATGCTGGTCTTGATGCTGTGAAAGACTCCATAAGTGAAGTCTTGGGTATTCCAGTACATTATTACGTGATGATCGACTTTGACGGGTTTAAGGATGCTATCGATACTGTCGGGGGGATAACTATAGACGTACAGGAAGCTCTATATGATCAGAGTATGGCTTGGTTAAACGGAGGCGATCCGCTGATTGCTGGTGAAGGGCTGCAGACGTTCGACGGAACTCGTGCTTTGTACTACGCTAGGTCCAGGAAGGGTAGTGCACGCGGCGACTTCGATAGAACCGAGCGACAGCGTGAAGTTATAGTAGCTCTTCAGAACAAAATCCTGTCACTGGGAACTTTCTCTAACCCATTCAAGGTTGTAGAGCTATTAGGTACTTTTGGCGACAAGGTCAGAACAGACCTTAATGGGCTGGAAGAGATTAAGAGGCTGTATGAAATTGGTAAAGACATCAGCCAGGACGGCATAGCTTCTGTAGGGCTGGCAGATCCACCTAACGCATTAGTGCGTACAGATAATATAAACGGACTATCTGTCGTAGTACCTTCGGCAGGCCTCTACCAGTACGACGAAATACATAGCTATATCAGGAATAACTTAAGGGATGCTTTCTTGCAGAGTGAAGACGCAAGAGTAGTGATACTCAACGGGACGTCTGTTACTGGACTAGCTACTGCTACGTCTAACGAACTAAAGTCTTATGGCTATAATGTGACTAGTGTTGATAACGCTCCAACTTCTACATACGTAAATAATCTGTTGATAGACAACACCGGTGGAGACATGAGATATACTAAAAGTTATCTGGAACGTAGGCTTGGTTTGCCTGTCTCAGACCTTTCTATAGACGGCGTACCAGGCATCGATGACGCAGATTTTGTTATAATACTAGGAACAGATGAAGTTACAGCGACGACAAACTAACAAAGGCTCAAAAGGCGGGCTATCTACGGCTCTCCATATTATCCTGACAGCAGCTCTACCCCTATTGGCGTATATACTAGTCAGGCTGAACTTCGGGTGGGTAGCAGTTCTACTTATAATACTGAGCAAATGGAGGATGTTCGCTGTTAAGCTAAGGCACTGGCCAGCAAACTTTAGGGCAAATGCAGTAGATATATTCGTTGGTGTGTCGTTTGTTATATTTATGGTCTCATCAGACACTCAGTCATTCCAGCTTCTATGGAGTGCTATGTACGCAGTGTGGCTACTAGTTATTAAACCGCAATCATCAGCATTGTGGGTAGGGGTGCAGGCCCTTATTTCACAGGCACTAGCACTAACTTCGATATTTCTATTCTGGTCAGATGCACCTACATTCCAGCTGGTATTCCTTAGCTGGGGAGTTGGATACTTAGCGGCGCGGCATTTCCTGACTGCTTTTGATGAAGCTATGAGCAGAGCGACCGCTTACTCGTGGGCATTTTTCGTGGCATCTATCGCATGGCTTAGCGGACATTGGCTGATATTCTACGGCCCGGTTGCGCAGCCAGCATTACTGTTATCTGTACTAGGGTATGGACTTGCATCAATTTATTATCTAGAACACACAGACAAATTATCTAAGAGCGTGCGAAGGCAATTCATACTAGTGATGTTAGCCGTGGTTCTGTTTTTGGTCATATTTTCAGACTGGAAAGATAAGACTATTTAGTCAGCAAGTAAATCAGAGTTAACTATGATTTAAATCCGATTTATACCTGTTTTGACTCTTTTATTCTATGATAGACCACCGATAGGGTGGTGCGAGACTACTTATTTCTGTACAAAAACCTGGATTAGGTCTTTTGTTTTTTCTAGCCTGTATCCGTTTTCGTTCGCGATAGACTCGAGTGATTCATGTTGTTCGCTTAAAGCCTCGGTATATACTGACAAGATTGAGGGTTGGCGATTGGAGATTGGGGGGGAGAGTTGGCGGAAGAGGGCGCGGTAGTGGTCCAGACCATCAGATCCTGAGAATAGAGATACATCCGGCTCGTGCTTTGCTGCATCGTTAATATTGTAGCCTTCTGGTACGTATGGCAGGTTAGCGAGGAGGATTGAGGATTGAGGATTGAGGATTGAGGATAGATCATCAGTCAGGAGGTTAAACTCTATGAATTCTACTTTTGCATTGAGTTTTTTTGCGTTCTGTTTGGCTATTTTTAGGGCTGGCTTGGAGATGTCTAAACCAGTGTATGAGACTGAAGATTGAGGATCGAAGAATGAGGATAGCTCTAAAGCGGCTGTGATTATAATATTCCCTGAGCCTGTTCCGATGTCCATGACATGTGTTTCTTCCCCAATCCCCAATCCCCAATCCCCAATCATCTCCTGTAGGAGCTCGATCATTGTCTCTGTCTCGGGGCGTGGGGTGAGGGTATCCTTGGATACTATGAACTCACGTCCATAGAATTCCTTCTTTCCACGAATATAAGCCAAAGGTTCGTGATCAGCTCTGCGCGACAACCGCCCCTCCAATGTGCTAGAGGCCAGGCCTCTAGCAAGGAGCAAGGGTTCAAGTTTTTTGTTTGGGTGGGCGTGTAGCCAGGAGCGATCTTTGTCTAGCGCGTCGGCAAGTATCACTTCCGCGTCCAATACAGCAGTGTCGACAGAGGAGTCCTCTAGAGTTTTTACTGATTTGTTGATCCATTCGTCGATAGTCATAACAGGGGAAATTATATCATAGTATCTCTAGCCACACTTATACGTGATGGAAAGATAGCTCTGCAAATTGCCTTAAGATTATTAATCGTTAAGTAGCTCTTGTTCGAGGGTTAGCTCTCAGATTTGAGCAGATTTGATTCGGCATTTTTTAGAGCCTCTAGCAGGTCTTCTATGTCGCCTGCTAGAGCGCCAGGGATGTTAGATCTAGAATAACCAATACGATGATCTGTAATGCGGTCCTGAGGGAAGTTATATGTACGGATCTTTTCTGATCTATCGCCGGAGCCTACCAGAGCTTTACGCTGCGCTGACAGTTTTTCGTTCTCTGTGTCGATTCTATGTTGCAGTAAACGAGATCGTAGTACACTCATAGCCTTTAGCTTATTTTTAATCTGAGATTTCTCGTCCTGGTTTGTTACGACTAATCCTGTAGGGATGTGCGTAATACGAACGGCTGAGTCTGTAGTATTTACAGACTGTCCACCATGACCACCGGCCCTATAGTAGTCTGTCCGAATATCTTGAGTGTTGATTTCTATATCTGTTTCCTCTGCCTCGGGTAGCACCGCTACGGTAACGGTAGATGTGTGTACTCGTCCTTGTGATTCTGTTTCTGGCACGCGTTGAACCCGGTGTACGCCGGCTTCAAGTTTAAAGTGTCCATAAGACCCGACACCGTTTATCTTGAAGCTTACTTCTTTGTATCCGCCAACATCTGAGGGTGTGTCAGATAGAAGTTCAGCTTTAAATCCAGATATTTCAGATGCACGTACGTACATCCTATACAGTTCGCCGGCAAACAGGGAAGCCTCATCACCTCCAGCTCCGCCGCGTATCTCTATAATGCAGTTCTTATCCGCATTGGGGTCTCTTTCTACCAGAAGGTCCTGTAGTTTTTCATCAAGCTCGTTTAGTTTGGCCTGGGTTTCCTTTACTTCCATCGCCGCAAGTTCCGCTAGTTCGGCGTCAGATCCATTTGCTAAATCTTTTGCTTCGCTTAAGTTCTTTTCCGTGGTTTGCCTTTCAGAGAATACACTTAAAACTTCCTCTAACTCAGCAATACGTTTAGCTGTTTTAGGATATGCCTTAGAGCTATAGTATGACGGATCTTCAAGTTTCGACTTGAGGCCTGCTAGTTCAGTAGTGTATTCATCTATTTTCATCATCTACCTTTAGTTTACAAATAAAAAAGCCCTAATCAAAATATGAATTAGGGCTTTAGGTAATTTTAGCTATCCGATTTTTTGTGGAACTGCTTTTTTCTCTTCTACTTCTTCTTTGGCTTTTGCATCTTTAGCTTTCCTAGCTTCTTTTGCTTCCTTAGCCTTTTTAGCAGCATCACGTCTTGCTTGGAACTTGTCGACTCGTCCTTCGATGTCTACTAGTTTCTCTTGCCCTGTATAGAAGGGGTGAGATGCACTAGATATGTGAACTTTAACAACTGGGTATTCGTTTCCGTCTTCCCATTTGATAGTTTCTTCTGACGCTACTGTTGAGCGTGTAAGTATTTTTGTACCGTCGTTGAGGTCTTCGAAGACCACTAGGCGGTAGTTGGTTGGGTGTAAATCTTTCTTCATAGTCAATGGGAGAGTATAGATCATTTCTACACCTTAGTCAAGAAGTAGTTGGACTTTGTTGCCATATCTGTTAATATGAGTCTACTAAATACTAAAGCAGCTGCGACAAGGAGTCCTCTCAAAGTCATTGTGACCGAGAGCCGACGCTAGCGAAGAACAAGGACAGAAGGAAATTACTAATGAGTTCTATTACAGTAGACCCAAAAAAGCTGCTAGAGGCAGGTGCGCACTTCGGGCATAAGACTAGTCGATGGCATCCAGCTATGCGACCATTTATCCACTCTAAAAGAGGCGGAAACCACATTATCGATCTAACTATGACTGCAGCACACCTGGAAGTTGCGTTAGAGGCTGTAACTAAGGCAGTAGCAGGCGGCGGCAAGGTACTAGTAGTATCTACTAAGCGACAAGCTGTAGACTCTATCCAGAGATTAGCCGACGACACTAACAGCCCGTTTGTAGTAAATAGATGGCTTGGTGGAATGCTAACTAACCAGAACACTATCGGTGGACGTGTTAAGCACCTTAAGCGTCTAGAAGAGCGAATGGCTTCTGGTGAACTTGCTGCTAAGTACGGCAAGCTAGAAGTCCAGAGATACGAAGAAGAAATCGAAGAGATGAACACTCTATACGGTGGAATCAAGGATATGCCAGCTAAGCCAGCAATCCTATTCGTAGTAGATATCCTTCACGACAGCATTGCTGTTAAAGAAGCACAAAAGCTAAACGTACCGGTAATGGGTCTAGTGGACACTAACGGTGATCCTCGTACTATTTCTCACCCAGTACCATGTAACGATGACGCGTTAAAAACTATTGAACTAGTTTGCGATTACGTAAAACAGGCAATTGAACTAGGTAAGTCACAGCAGAAGGCTGCTCAACCAGACCCATCTAGCGTACCTCCAGAAGTTAGCGCCAAGAAGCCTGCAGTAGCAGAAGCTAAACCAGCGCCAAAAAGCGACATCCCAGAAGTTAGTGCCAAAAAAGCAGAACCAGTATCAGACATTCCGGCAGTAAGCGCCAAAAAGCTAGAAGCTAAAGAAGAGCCAAAAGAAGAAGCAAAAGCTAAAGTAGAAACTAAATCAGAAAAGAAAGGTGAGTAGCTAGTAGCTCGAGGAAAAAGAGCAGTCTGAGCGTCGGATTTATTCCGCGCCCGGCACGTTGAGAAAAAACCTCGGTTTTGCCTCAAATAGCGAAGCGGATAATAATATGAATATTGAAGACATTAAACGACTAAAAAACCTAACAGGTGTCGGCCTGACTGACGCAAAAGCTGCACTAGCAAATGCTGACGGAGATTTCGACACAGCTCTAGAAGCAATGCGTAAAAAGGGCATGACTAAAGCTGACAAGCGCGGTGAGCGCGAAGCACGTGAAGGCCGAGTTGGCTCATACGTACACGACAATCGAATTGGTGTGATCGTAGAGATCAACTGTGAAACTGACTTTGTAGCGCGTAATGAGAATTTCGAAACACTAATGAAGGATGTTGCTATGCACGTTGCTGCTAGCGCCCCTGAGTACGTTACAGAGGACGAGATTCCTGCAGATGTACGAGAGAAAAAAGCTGCAGAATTCACAGAAAAGACTAAAGCAGACGGCAAGCCAGAAAATATGATAGAAAACATCGTGAACGGCATGCTTAAGAAGTACTTTTCAGAACTATGTCTAGTGAACCAGCCGTTTATCAAGAACCCAGACGTAACAGTCGGCGACGTGATACAAGAAGCTAATGCACAGCTAGGTGAGAACATAGTAGTGCGCAGATTCAATAGAATCCAACTCGGCGAAGTATCTTAGAAAGACGAACAGTAGTAATTTGATTAAAGGAATTAATCCATGTGAGACGTGTCCTCTAAGAGGCTTACCAAACGAAACGCTTAATCTTGCCTTTCAATACAAAAGAGGACTATACACATCCAATGAAGCTCAACAAAGAGAACATGGTGAAGCTATTTTGGAATGTGTTGACATAAAGAGAACGACTGACTGTGCATATTATATTCTAGAAGACTAGATGTGTCTGTACAAACTGATACAATAGTGGAAGATAAGGAGATTTATAGATATGGACAAAGAAGTACTGACAGAACTGAATGATAACCTAGCGTTGTCGCAGCTGCATTTTGAAGGCGAGTTAAACAAACTACGTACTGGCCGTGCGCACCCAAGCATGGTTGAGGATGTAATGGTAGAAGCATACGGTGTTAAGACACCTCTTAAGCAGTTATCTACAATATCTACACCTGAACCACAGCTAATACAGATATCTCCTTTCGATCCTACGACTATGGCAGACATCGCATCTGCGATCAGAAACAACCCAACACTCGGGCTAAACCCAGTAGACGACGGGCGCATAGTCCGTATACAGATACCTGCGCTAACTACAGAACGCCGCCAGCAAATAGTCAAGCAATTAGGCGAAAAGCAAGAAGATGCAAATATAGGAATCCGCAAAGCTAGGCAAGACGCAATGAGCACAATCGATAAGGCTAAAAAAGACAAGACTATCGGCGAAGATGACGCAAAACGCATGCAATCTGAAGTAGAATCAGCGATATCAAATGCTAAATCAAAAGTAGAAACTATGTCTAAGGCCAAGGAGCAGGAGATCATGACAGTCTAACTGTCGATTGAAGAATGGAGATTGAGGATTGAAGAAAGGGCCGGCACATAGCTATCAAAACCTAGACGTATGGAAGAAGTCTATTGAGCTGGTTGAGTGCGTGTACGATATTACTAAGAAGTTACCGATAGAAGAACGCTACGCACTGTCAGATCAGCTGCGACGAGCAGTAGTATCCGTGCCTTCGAATATAGCAGAGGGCCAGAAGAGGATGTCGAATAAGGACACCGTAAACTTCTGCGGGATATCGCTTGGATCTTTAGCAGAAGTGGAGACACAGCTAATAATAGTAAACAGAATCTACAAAATAGATGTTGCAAACGTCCTGGAGTCATGTGAGACAATATCTAGGATGTTACACGCACTAATTCGGAGTCTAAGAGCCTAGGATGAGCCACCCCAATCCCCAATCCCCAATCCCCAATCCTGCGGCACCTAATCATGTTGGGCTGATCCTAGACGGAAACCGTCGGTGGGCTAAGAAGCACGGCAAAAAAACCCTAGAGGGTCACAGAGAAGGATCTGAAGTGTTTAAAACGGTGTCACTGGGGTTATTTGACCGCGGGGTAAAGTACGTTTCGGCATACGTGTTCTCTACAGAAAACTGGAAACGCACAGAAGAAGAGGTCAGTTACCTAATGGGATTAGTAGTCCGTACTGTAGAGAAAAATCTGGAAGATTATAATAAGTTCGGGATCAAGGTAGAGATACTTGGATCTAGAGATCGTCTGAGTAAAACAGTGCTGAGGGCACTAGAGCGAACAGAGGAAAAGACCAAAGATAACTCTCGAGGTGTACTAGCGCTATGCTTTAACTACGGTGGCAGACAAGAGCTGGTGGATGCAACTAAGCAATTGATTGCAGATGGAATTTCGGGTGATGATATTGACGAGCAGGCGATCACCGATAGACTATATTCTCCATACATACCTGACATAGATCTGCTTATTCGATCTTCGGGTGAGCAGCGCCTAAGTGGCTTCATGCTTTGGCGCGCTTCATACACCGAGCTTATGTTTATGCAGAAGCTATGGCCAGAGGTTACAATGGAAGACATAGACGAAGTACTTCAAGATTACATGAATAGGAATAGGCGGTTTGGTGGATGATAGTTGTAGTAGGATTTTTACTGATTATATTGCTGGTAATTGCTCACGAGGCAGGCCACTTTTGGGCTGCGCGTAGAAGCGGGGTAGAGGTTGAAGAGTTCGGCATAGGATTCCCGCCTCGGGCAAAAACTCTGACCAAGAAAAACGGCACTGAATACACTCTAAACTGGCTGCCTTTAGGTGGCTTCGTAAAGCTAAAGGGAGAGAACGATTCAGACACAACTAAAGGCTCATTCGGTGCAGCAAGACTACGTGACAAAGTAAAGATTATGGTCGCCGGCGTAGTTATGAACCTGCTGGTTGCATACATTTTGTTTACAGTTATTGCACTAATAGGCATGCCGAAATTAGTAGAAGACCAGTTTACGATCGCAAGCGACACTACTGTTACTCGGCAAGAAGTATTGACTGGATTTATTGCGGACGACTCCCCAGCAGATTTGTCAGGACTAGAGTTGAACGATAGGATCGTCTCAATAACAGAGACTGGCGACTGTATTGAGTGCAAGCAGTTTACCCTAGACAACTCAGAACAGCTAGGTGATGCTACTAAGTCACTCGCAGGCAGCAACGTAGACGTGCAGATTACCAGAGATGGATCACCGATGACCCTGCAGGCATCACTACTGTCACAGGAGACCGTAGACCAAAGCGCGAACGAAGGCGTACATAAAGGCTATTTAGGGGTGGTGTCGGATGACTTCGTAGTTCGTCGCTCTACCTGGTCGGCACCAATAGTTGGGGCAGGGGTTACGCTGCAGTTTACGCAGCTTACACTAGAAGGTCTCGGCAGTATATTCACTGGTCTTTTCCAGGGCGATACTGAAGCCGCAACTCAGCAAGTATCTGGTGTTGTGGGCGTTGGGTATATATTCAGCAGCTCTAGCTTCCTTGGATCCACGTTTACACTAATGATTGTTGCAGTGATATCACTATCTTTGGCAGTGATGAATATCCTACCAATCCCAGCGTTAGATGGGGGGCGACTGTTCGTTACGTTGTTTTACAGATTGATCAGACGTCCACTTAGCAAAAAAGAAGAAGAGCGTATCCATGGAACCGGTTTTGTTCTATTGATGGTGCTGTTTGTATTAATAACTATCCTCGATGTCAACAGATTCATCCTCTAGCCTAACCAGCTTTCTAAACTCCCCTGTTGTTAAGGCTACGGCTACGGTATTTGGTACAATATTTGTCTTCCTGGCTGGGCAGCTAATAGGGATATTTATACTGATTTCTGTGCTGAACTCACTCGGTTTTAACGGGGTGCTACTAGAAGATTTATTCGATAACAATAGTATCGTTCAGTTCCTGTCTATTCTACTGATTGAATCGATAATAATTGGGCTAATATATTCATACTACAGGTTCAGGGACCAAGAGTTTCTCGGATCTATTGGCCTCAAGAGAAGTCCATCGATAGATTCATTCCTGTATGCAATTATTGCCTACGTCTTATACTTCATTACTTTTGTGACCATCGCATTTTTACTGAGCATATTTATCCCTTCGCTAGACGTGGATCAATCTCAGCAGATTGGATTCAACGCAGCATTTGGGTTCGATCTGGTAATTGTATACGCGTCGCTAGTTATTTTGCCTGCTATAGCGGAGGAAATTATATTTAGAGGAGTGCTATATCAGCGCCTCAAGAACCTCATACACCCCATGACAGCAGCAGTTGTCACCAGTTTAGTATTCGGTGCTGCTCACCTAGAGTTTTTCAGTAGCGGGCCTCTAAACTGGATAGCAGCTATAGATACATTCGTATTCTCTTTCTTCCTGATTGCGTTAGTCGTTAAGTCGAAGTCTTTATGGGGGGCAATCATGCTTCACGCGATTAAAAACTCAATTGCTTTTGTACTCTTGTTCATAATTTAATACAATATAGTTAATATGAATTACGTAGAGATTATTCAAAAGACTGTTCTACCCACCCGGGGTATACGCGGTAATTCCAAAACTATTTAGACTATTACATCAGAACAATCCATACTTAACGGAGACAACACAATGAAAAGAACACAATTATTTACTAGAACACTTAAAGAAGCTCCTTCAGACGAGGTAGCTAAAAACGCTCAATTATTGATTAGAGCAGGCTACATACATAAGGTAATGGCTGGCGTTTACGCCTTCACCCCACTTGGTATACGAGTGTTAGAAAATATCAAACAGATTGTTCGTGAGGAAATGAACTCAATCGGTGGCCAAGAGTTAATTATGAGCAGCCTCCAACGACAAGAAACTTGGGATTCGACCGGTAGATGGGACGACGAAGTAGTAGATGTTTGGTTTAAGACTAAGCTAAAGGATCATACAGAGCTAGGTTTAGCATGGTCCCATGAAGAAGCGATCATAGAAATGATGAAACAGCACGTAGTCAGTTACAAGGATGTTCCATCCTATGTTTACCAGTTCCAGACTAAGTTCCGCAACGAACTACGATCTAAGAGCGGCATCATGCGCGGACGCGAGTTTGTGATGAAAGATATGTATTCCATATCTACAGATAGCGACTCGCACGAAAAGTTCTACCAGGAATGCATAGAAGCCTATAACAGGGTATTTGAACGACTAGGGATAGGTAGTGATACGTACGTTACATTTGCAGCAGGAGGCGCGTTCACTCAGTTTTCCCATGAATTCCAAACGGTATGTGAAGCGGGTGAGGACATAATATATGTCGACCAGAAAAAAGGTATTGCCGTAAATGAAGAGGTAATGTCAGATGATAATCTGAGCCAGTTCGGGGTGAGCAAAGACGACCTAGTAAAGGTGAAAAGCGCTGAAGTAGGTAACATATTTAATTTTGGTACTCAGAAGAGCGAAGAGACCGATTTTGCATTCACAAATGAAAAAGGTGAAAAACAATTCGTACATCTAGGATCTTACGGCATAGGAATTACTAGAGTCATGGGTGTCATAGCAGAGAAAATGTCAGACGAAAACGGTCTATCATGGCCAGATAACATCGCTCCGTATAAGGTGTATTTAGTAGCGATAGGGGGTGTCTCTACTCAGGCAGAAAAGCTGTACGAAGACCTTCAGTTAGCAGGCGTAGAAGTACTGTACGACGATAGGGACTCGCGCCCAGGAGAGAAATTTGCAGACGCAGAGCTGATGGGTATCCCGCACAGAATTGTGATTAGCGGTAGGACGCTTGAGTCAGACTCAGTAGAACATAAAGGACGCATGGATGATGAAGCAAGTACTATTAAACTCACGGACATTATCGAGAAGCTCGTAGGCCATAGAGGCTCAACTGATAAGAGCTAGAATAGTCCACACCAACCTGCTATAGTAGGCGCATCAGACGCATGCATAAGCGGAAGAAAATCGAACAAAGCAATCAGAAAAAGGAACAGTAGATATCATGAAAGATAAATTCCAGCTTACAGCTGACGGAGTAACAGAGCTAGAACAAGAAATGGAAGCGTTAGTAGCAGACAGAAGCAATGTGTCGGCTAAGATTAAGCTTGCAAGAGAATTTGGCGATCTATCCGAAAATGCAGAATACAGCGCAGTTCGACAAGAACAAGAACGTGCAGAGATCCGAATCTCGGAAATAGACCATGTACTAAAAAACTCAAAAATCATTTCAGCACCGAAGAAAAATGACATTGTACAGCTAGGAAATACAGTTGAATTAAAGAATGCAAAAGGTACTAAGAAGTTCACAATAGTCGGTTCTGTAGAAGCAGATCCTATGGCAGGGAAGATATCTAACGAATCTCCAATCGGCCAAGCATTAATCGGCAAAAAGCTAGGCGAAGAAGTAGAAATAGTAACTCCGGCAGAAACTACCTCCTACAAAATCGCCTCAATCCAGTAGTAATACTGGCATCAAGAGTATAAAAACTGTAAACTGTTAGGTAATATGGCTACACTAAAAGATTTTCGAAATGAGCGCTTGCGAAAACTGCAAGAACTGCGTGATTTAGGAATTAATCCTTATCCTGCAGATTCGACTCGTACTCATTCTGTTTCTGAGATTTCAGAAAAATTCGACGAGCTAGAGGGAGAGCGCGTAACTATAGTTGGAAGGATTATGTCTATACGTAAGTTCGGTAAACTAGCGTTTATCGTTATTAGAGACATGAGCGGATCAGTTCAGCTATTTATTCGCAAAGGGGAAGGCAACCAAGAACCAAACAGAGCCAACAGCGAGCTGCACATGCCAGAAGATATTGCTCTACTGGATACTGGAGATTTTGTAGAATGCACAGGGTCTGTTGTTAAGACTCAAACAGGCGAGATTTCAGTTTCTTGTGATAATTTGCGAATTCTTACTAAGGCACTCCGCCCAATGCCGTCAGCTCAAGAGGGCTTTACAGACAAAGAACAGCGCTTGCGTCGTCGTTATGTAGATATGAACGTAAATATTGATGTGCGTGATCGTTTTGTTCGTCGTTCAAAATTTTGGCAGTCTACAAGAGACTTTTTGAACAAAGAAGGGTTTATAGAGGTTAATATTCCGGTCTTAGAGCATACAACAGGTGGAGCGGATGCTACCCCGTTTGTTACGCATATGGACGCACTAGACCAAGATTTTTACCTACGCATATCTCATGAATTACCGCTGAAAAGATTGATCGGTGCAGGGTTTGAAAAAGTATATGATCTAGGCCCTAGATTCAGGAATGAAAATTATAGCGACGAACACCTTCCGGAACACGTAGCGATGGAATGGTATTGGGCATATGCTGACTGGCAAGATGGCATGGCGTTTACAGAAAAAACTCTATCTTATGTACTGCAGGAAACTTTTGGAACATTGCAATTTGAGGTTAATGGTATGAGTGTAGATATGAGCAAAGAATGGGAGCGATGGGACTATGCAACCGTTATCAAGGACAACTACGGAATTGATGTTTTTGACTGTACTATAGATCAGATCAAAAAAGCGCTTCTAGACAATAATATAGAAGTAGAAAAGACAGAAAGTATCCCCCGA
>JBLFWT010000008.1:0-17041 GCA_047611885.1 Saccharimonadales bacterium (SeqCode)
AAGCTGAACAAATGCGCACTAAACCGACTGAAGAAACCTATCATCGCAGGAGAGTTGTAGCTGCAACATCTTTGGCGCTACTGATATCTGGTGGAATACTAGGACATGGTGCATTGACTAGTGATACTAAGCCCGTTACACCTGCCGTTAGTGCGGACGAAGTAGAAACACACGGGACAGTTGTTGTGGTACCTGAATCAGGCGATGGATATCGCTCATTGGTATTAGGTGAAGCAGGTGCTAGCGGAGTTGGTCTGACGGAAGAAGAACTCGACGAACTAGTCGTACAAGCTGAAGGATTAAATCCAGGTAAGAAAAATCGTGTTGCACAGCCGCACATTGGCGTCGGAATGCTCGTACCGAACATTGTTGGTCCGGACGGCGTAGATTTGACACCACCTGATTTTAAATCACCGCAATCATTGCCTTACGTATCAACGACATCCGGACCAATAGCTAGCTAGAATTTTAGATTTTTCGTCTACATCCGTGATTTAGAGCCGCTACAGCGGCTCTTTTTATATAAAGTAAGCGTAAGTTGAATAGCGTAGTAGTATAGATTCTATACACCACATGTTGTGTATGGCTAAAAAATTGGTCTAATACTGTGGATAACTACCTAGTCAGTGGTAAAAAGTGGTTGCATGTGGGTTCTTGTGGGTAGTATATTGGTGTCAGTGGGTAATCGTGGGAACCAAAACAGTAACCACCGATAAAAACAAAAAAACCACTGCAAATTAAAAACAATCAAGGACCTAATGGGAAGAGTAGATTACTTCGAACGTAAGCTAGACGACAAACGTCGTTTAACCATTCCGACAGAACTTCGGGATCAGCTTGCAAATGGAGTAGTAATAACCCGTGGGTTTGGTAAATATCTGCATCTATACCCAAAAAAGGTATGGGATACAGAAGTAGAACCAAAACTTGATGGAGACATCCTCGACGAGCGCGTGGCTGATCTGAACGTCCAATTCCGGACTGGTAAGGTTGAAGTCTCTCTAGACGGCAAGCAGGGAAGAATAACGCTGGAACAGCACCTTCTTTCATTCGCAAGCATAGACAGAGATATCGTTGTAGTAGGTGTAGGACGTTACTGGCGGATTTTAGCTAAGTAACAGATATTAATTTGGCAGTACATTAAAAACTCGGCCAAGCAGGTAGTTCCAATCAAACTACCACCGAATATAAAAATCAAAAACAAGTAGTTAGTATTATCGCAAACATACTAAATGCAGTTGCATCAATCCCTCGGGAAGCGCACCAGTTGTTAAAGATTAGCTATTCGGCAGTTAACATGTGGATTTGAAGGTAACCACATAAAAAACCTTAGTACCTTAGAATCTAAAGGATTTTTCCTTTAGATTGACAAAAACACCTCCCAAAACTCCACCTCACACATAAGTCTCTCAACTTAAAAAAAGATAGAACAAGATGAGAAAGAAGATTATGTAAGGATTTTTTAAATCTTTTTCAAAAAAACTTCTAAAATTCGCATCGTTCTTGTAAACAAAAACAAAAACCGATCAAAACAAAAATGTTAGCTGCTGATTAGGTGATCTCTAACCAAAACAAAAACAAAAAGATGGTGTATCTAAAAAATACACCGAAGATAGAGAACACATGCCAAAACAAAAACAAAAAAATCATATTCCAGTATTAATGCAGGAAGTAATGGATACACTGAACCCTAAAATGGGTGATGAGTATCTGGATCTGACAGCAGGGTACGGAGGACACGCAAGCGAGATAATAAACGTAACAAAAGCTTCTGCGACACTAGTAGACCGTGATATCAACGCGGTGAAGGTACTCAACGAAACATTTGGAACAGATAATATCTCCGTAATGCATCAAGATTTTTACTCGGCTTCCGAACAGTTGGTTAGCCAGGGTAGAGAGTTTGATATTATACTTGCAGATTTAGGCGTGTCATCACCGCACCTTGACATAGCGAGAAGAGGATTCTCGATTCAACAGGACGGCCCGCTAGACATGCGAATGGACGAATCTCAGGAGCTAACAGCTCATGAAGTAGTCAATACGTACTCTAAGGACGATCTATTCCGTATCATCAAAGACTACGGAGAAGACCCTAAAGCTAGACGAATAGCATCGCTAATCGTAGACAATAGGCCTTTTGAAACGACTCAGCAACTCGCAAAGGTAGTAAGTAAGGCTTGGCCCGGATACAGCAGGGTACATCCAGCTACTAGGACATTCCAGGCGATTAGAATCGCAGTGAATGATGAATTAGGTCAGTTAGAAAGATCATTAGGTCTTTGGCTGAAGTTATTAAAACCTGGTGGAATACTTACAGTAATATCGTTCCAGAGTCTAGAGGACGCCGTTGTTAAACGGTACTTCAAAGACAAGGGAAGTGATACGTATGATGCAGAAATGAGCATATTGACCAAAAGACCGCTCAGCGCATCACCCGATGAATTAGTTTTCAATCCGCGAGCACGGAGCGCGAGACTCCGAGCCGCAGCGAAAATAAAAACAAAAAGAAAGGGGAATTGAGCTATGCCAATACAGGTAAAAACAAGTTCACGTTCCTATAAAGTAAAAGTCAGAGTAGTTTAGTCGTCTCTTTTTTATTAACAAAAGAGAAGTCCTAACTGACAACGCTCCAAGGTAGCGATATACCTTAAGGGTCAACATAGTGAGAGGACAACACGCGCCCGTTTAGTTCTCTCACTGACCCACCAAATCCAGCAGTCCAAAATTAAGACTGAAGGTGAAAAACAAAAATATATGACATACTCATCAGCAATAAGCGTAAACAGACAAAAATACTCAGCCCGCGGCCAGAACGCGGTAAGTTTCAAGTCCGAAAGTAAAAGACTGGGACCAATAAGTAATGCAATTACTCTATTGGTGTTGGTTTGCCTCATCGGACTCGTTTACCTTACTCAAGTTACCAAAACTAACTCATTCAGTTACGATATTAATACCCTGGAACAACAACAATCTCAACTGAAGGAAGAGCAGAAAGATTTAGAACTAACAGCAGCAAGACTACGATCTGTTGACTCCGAAAGTGTTGCAGGGGCTGCACAAGCGCTAGTCTCAGTGGCACCATCAGGCACTATATCCGAATAGTATCGCCGCCTAACGTATAATCGAGGTACTGCACATGAATGTCATAAACAACCAATCAACATCAGGCCGGATACGAATTTTGTATGCGGCTATTATATTTGTATGCGCGATATTCATCTTTAGGCTTTTTTACCTACAGGTTCTTCAGTACGACTACTATCAGGACCAGGCCCAGGCTAATCAGTTAAAGCGCTATGAAATACCAGCAGAACGCGGAGCGATATTTGCTAAAGATGGGGAGGAGTCCGTTGCATTTGTGCTGAATGAACGTAGTTACACAATTGTTGCCGACCCACAGATAATTACAGATAAAGAAGCGACAGCAGTATTTGTTTCTGAAGTACTCGGCCTGCCACAGAACGAAGTGCTAGCTGCAGTAAGTGCAGATACTAGATACGAGATATTAGCAAAAAATAGGCCGCAGCAAGCGAAAGACGCTATCGAAAAACTCTATATTGAAGGCGATATAGTAGGGATCTTTGCCGAAAAGACTACTAGGCGAGTATACCCTCACGGATCACTAGGATCTCAGATACTTGGGTTTGTTAACGATGACGGAGAGGGTAACTACGGTGTAGAACAGTTTCTGGATGAATCACTAGCTGGCTCAAACGGCCGCGTTAAGGCGCTGACAGACCAGAATGGTGTTCCGCTGCTAGCCAACGGAGACAACGTGCTAGAAGACGCCGTAGACGGTTCTGACGTGACCTTAACAATAGATGTTGCTATGCAAAAACAGATAGAGACACTTCTAGAAAACGGACTAAAAGATGCACAGAGTGAAAGCGGCAGTATCATTGTCCTGGACCCTTACACTGGGCAAATCAAATCCATGGCTAACTTCCCATCATACGACCCTGCAGACTTCAGAATAGTAGAGGACTTGCAGTTGTTCACTAATGCGAGTGTAAGCTCCCCATTAGAACCGGGGTCTATCATGAAGGCTCTGACTGCAGCTGCCGCGCTAGATCAAGGTGCCGTCACAAAAGATACTAGCTACTTTGACCCAGGATTTTTTAACATAGACGATGCAACTGTACGGAACGTATCGGAGGTGGCAGGTTCAGGCACTAGAAGTATTAGCGACATACTGAGGCTGTCGCTGAACACAGGGGCTACATACCTGCTGATGCAGATGGGTGGCGGTGAAATAAACCAAGAAGGCCGCGAGGCATGGCATGATTACATGGTGAATCACTATCAGTTTGGCTCTAAAACTGGAGTAGAGCAGGGGTTCGAAGAGCCTGGACATATACCGGACCCAAATGATGGTTTTGGTTTGAATATTCAGTACGCAAACACCGCTTTTGGCCAAGGTATGACAGTTACACCCCTACAGATGGCAGCGGCACTAGCATCTGTAGTAAACGGAGGTACATACTACCAGCCTACTTTGGTTGCAGGGCAGACCGATACAGACGGGAACTATACCAACAGTAGCCCTAAGGTTGTGTCTAGTAACGTAGTGTCACGAGATACTGCAGACACAATCATTCAGTTCATGAACAATGTAGTTGTAAACAATAACAGGACAGCTGCAAGGGACGGTTACCAAGTTGGGGGCAAAACAGGGACAGCAGAAATAGCTCGTCCAGAAGGCGGATACTTCGAGGACAAGTTTAACGGAACCTATGTCGGTTACGTAGGTGGGGATTCGCCCGAGTATGTAGTAATGGTAAGAGTGAATGAACCAGGTATAGCAGGGTATGCCGGATCTAGGGCTGCTGGACCAGTATTTTCATCTGTTATCAATATGCTTATAGATAATTTTTCAGTGCAGTCCATAACGGGTCAATAAGTGGTATAATGATTAGCAGAATAAAGGAAAAACAAACACATACATGCAAGACATAGTAATCAGCTTTTCATCAGAGATCTTTCTAAGGATTATGTTGTTCGGTGTTTTCGGATTTATATCAGCTATGTTGCTGACCCCAATGTATACAACGCTTGCGTATAAGTATAATTGGTGGAAAAAGGCCAGGACAGTCACCGTAACGGGGGAAAAGGCTACAATATTCCAGAAGCTTCACGCAGCTAAACATCGTAACAATATACCTACTATGGCAGGCACGATTTTCATTGCCGCTGTAACTCTTATAACTGTTGCATTTAACCTAGATAGGTCACAGACTTGGTTGCCACTAGCAGCGATGCTTGGAGCAGGGGCAGTAGGGTTGCTAGACGACATAATGAACATCAGGAGTACCGGCGGCGTTGCAGGGCTAAGAGCTAGGTCTAAGTCACTACTTATATTCCTAGTTTCGCTAACTGGTGGTTGGTGGTTCTTCGCTAAATTGGATATTACTCAGATCACCGTTCCTCTTGTCGGACAACTTACTCTAGGCTGGCTAATCGTCCCGTTATTTGTGCTAGTCGTTATCTCTGCTGCAAATGCAGTGAATATCAGCGATGGTCTAGACGGACTAGCTGGAGGGCTATCAGTAATCGCATTTAGCACCTATGCATTCATTGCATTAATGGAGGGCGAAGCAGGCGTGGCTGCGTTTTGTATGACAATAGTCGGTGCGCTGCTCAGCTATACTTGGTTTAATGTCTATCCAGCAAGGTTTTTCATGGGAGATTCGGGGTCCTTTGCACTGGGAACCGCCTTGGGTGTAGTAGCTATGCTAACAGATACCGTATTGCTGCTGCCGATAATCGGGCTAGTTTTCGTGGTAGAGGCTGGATCAAGTATGGTGCAGATCATGTCTAAGAAGCTCAGAAATGGTAAAAAAGTATTTAAGATCGCTCCTATCCACCATCACTTTGAAGCAAGTGGTTGGCCAGAAACGAAAGTTACTATGAGATTTTGGCTGCTAGGAGTTGTATCTAGTGTAGCCGGAATAATTGTATATCTACTGGAGTTTTCATAGCATGATGGGACAACGCCACCCTAGGTCATACAGGGGCGTTAGAAGACCTGATGCATCGACCAATAGAGATTCTGACATTGGAACAAGAAAGCATAGACCTGACTATATGTTGGTGATCTATATGACGCTGCTGCTAGCTCTAGGTGCTGTAACAGTCTATGCAATTAGCCCAGGTATAACTACTTCTCAGAATTTGGACGAAAACTTCTTTAGCTTTAAGCAGTTAACGGCTATCGGGGTAGGAGTTTTAGCTTTCGCAATAGCATCTATAATGGATGTAAAGATATGGAAAAGCCTAGCCATTCCGCTGGTCATTGTTTCTGGTGCAGTAGCTGCAGCGGTAAGAACTCTAGGTGACCCGATAAATGGGGCGTATAGATGGCTAGAAATAGGTGGCGTGTCGTTTCAGGCAGCAGAGCTAATAAAATTTTCTATAATTCTCTGGCTGGCAGGGTATTTAGTGAAGCGCAGAATAGATAAAACAATGGATCACCCAGAAACTATGAAGGCGTTGGGAGTTGCTGTCGTGATAGTAATCATTGTAGTTGCTGGTCTACAAAGCGACCTCGGATCAGCGGCAGTAATGTTGGCAATAATTGGTTTTATGGTGTTTGTCGCTGGCATGCCGTATAAACGGCTATTTCTAGTGGGAGCAGTAGTTATGATGCTAATAGGTTTAACGGTGATAACGAGCTCGTACAGGCGCGACAGAGTAGCAACTTTCCTAAACCCAACTGCAGACTGCCAAGACGAAGGTTATCAGGCATGCCAAGCGCTAATTACTGTTGGGTCAGGCGGTATGTTTGGTAAGGGACTGGGCAGAAGCGTACAGGCATATGGATATTTACCAGAAGCAGCGAATGATTCGATCTTCGCGATAGTTTCCGAGAAATTCGGCTTCGTAGGGTCATCCCTGATGATAGGAGTCTTTATTGGCTTATTTAGGCGCATCAAAAACGTTGCCGAAAATGCGCCGAATGACTACACTCGGCTACTGGTGAGCGGAATATTAGCATGGCTGAGCGTACAGATGATTATAAATATCGGAGCCATGCTTGGGTTACTGCCACTGAAGGGAATTACATTGCCACTGGTCAGCTACGGAGGAACGAGTATAATATTCGTTATGGCAGCAATTGGTATAGTATTTCAGGTTTCTAGATACGCAGACTTATCGGGCGCTCAAAACGCTAGACAATACGGTCAGCGCAGACCGCAAGGTCGCTCTACACGTGTCGCTGGTAAAAGATCATGGGGACGGACATGAGCAACAAAACGATCATGGTAGTTGGCGGCGGATCTGGCGGGCATCTGACACCACTAATAGCAGTTGCTACCGAGCTAAAGAAGTCTAATAATATAGCCATTGCTTATATTGGTCAAAAGAACGAAAATCTACAGGAAGTTTTGGACAATAGCGCAATAGACAGCGTTCATGAAGTGTCTGCAGGCAAATTTAGGCGCTATTATGGAGAAAGCTTAGTTTCTCATCTGCTAGATGTTAAAACGCTCATACTAAATGTGCGCGACTTATTCCGGATGGTTAGAGGCGTTTTCGGTGCATACTTCCTGCTAGGTAGAATATCGCCGGACAGTATTTTCTTGAAGGGCGGATTTGTCTGTGTGCCTGTCGGTATAGCCGCTCGATTACGTAGGGTTCCATATATTACCCACGACTCAGACTCCATTCCTGGTTTAGCCAATAGAATTACGTCAGCTCATGCAAAATTCAATACAACTGCTATGGACACTAGCCTATACCCGTATTCTACCGATAAGTCCGTGCAGGTAGGTATTCCGATCCAAGCTGAGTTCGTAAAAGTCACTGAAGTAATTAAAGCTGCTGCAAGAAAGAGCCTGTCCATCCCACAGAAGGCAAAAGTGATCCTGGTAACAGGTGGTGGATTGGGGGCTCAGAAGTTAAATCTAGCAGTAATTGGAGCTAGCGAGAAACTACTGAGCGATGAGAACGTGCAGATTATACATATTACCGGTAAAAAATTGTTTGAAGAAGCCAGGGAAGGGTACAATTCAAGCCTCTCAACAGATAAGCAGGGCAGGGTGACTGTAGTAGGATTTACAACTAGCTTCTATGAATATAGTGCAGCAGCAGACCTAATTATCTGTAGGGCAGGAGCTACGAATATAGCCGAATTTGCAATTCAAGCTAAGCCTTGCGTGGTAGTACCTAATCCGGTACTTACTGGTGGTCAGCAAACTCACAATGCCAACGCCTTAAATTCAGCTAAAGCAGCCTACATTCTAGAAGAAAAAGATCTAGAAAGAATTACTAGTGTTACCCAAGAGCTTTTAGGCGACAAAAGCCTACTAGAAACCTACGCCAATAATATAAACAAACTAGCCGTAAATGATGCTGCTAGTAAAATAGCTAAAATCTTAAAAGATCTAGCTACTAAAGAGTAGTTCATTTATGCTATTTTCAAAGAAGAAACCGACTAGAACCGCCCGTAAACTACAAGGTAGAGCAGTATCGACAAGCAGTTATTACCGCCCCAAGAACGTGGCGGCGAAACCTACTAAGATTGTAAAGAATTCTAGTGGCTCTAAGAGAAAGATTAGCCTTCACAAGACACTGAACGCTCTAATAGCAATCAGTGTTGTGGTGTTGTTGTTTAGCGCCACTACGATGTCAGCTAGCCCCGATATACAGTTCAGAAGGAACGGCTATGCATACCGAGATATATCAGAATACGAATCTGCCGCCGCGGACATAATGAATTCTTCGCTATTTAACCAGAGCAAGGTGTTTTTCCGTAGCTTTAGGTTTGAGGCGGAGATGAAGGATCGCTTTCCCGAGATAAGCTTTATAGACGCAGTAGTTCCTATTGGCGGCAGAGATCTAACAGTGTCTCTGACCGTATCGGAACCACTGGCATTCGTATCCAACGGGCTAAGTACGGGAGTTATTAATAACTCCGGAGTTTTAGTCATAGATAACGTAAGTGCTTCGGGTTTATTGAATATCAGGTTTGCATCACCGCAGACTAACTTCAACTCAGGGTCTAGGCTATTTACTAGGGATGAGATATCCATGCTGCAGCTGATAATGACCGAAATACCAGATGTTAAACAGTTATCAGGGATAGAACTGGTGATAGACGAGCTACTGTTCAATGTGTCTGATGGGCAAATAGAAATAGGTTTCGCTAACGCTGCATACCATGTTAAATTAAGTACTTTCACTAACGCCCAGGAGCAGGTAGGGGCCCTGAAGGCTACTATAGAACACTTGGATGAACAGGGCGAGACACCTTCAAAATATGTGGACGTGAGAGTCCCAGGCAGAACGTTCGTACTATAGAGCTTAGGCAGCATCAAGCCCCCTACCAGGTCCCTACTCCATGTTCGCATTATGTTCATATAAAGTGAAAAAACATATAAAACTATACAAATCAAGAAAAAGCAAACAATTGCAAATAGCGGGGGAGTCAACAGGGGACAGTAGCATATAAAAATACAAAAGCGTGAAAAAGCAAACATTTCACGGGTAAACATGTGGATAAGTCTAGTTGTTGCATTTATTGCGACACTCAAAGGGTCTAGCAGAGCTATTGATACATAAACATGTACTTAAAAGTGTAGCTGTAGCGCTGTAGGTGTCCAATACGAGCGTGGGAGCGTAAAGCACCAGAACTCCCCTGCATAGGGATGGGTTGGTAATCAACTACGCTAGAGATATACGTGTCGCAAAATATACATTGTGCGACGTCTTGTCTATGTTCGTATTTGGTTCCCTATGCATATATCAATCATTGATCATTTACCATTTTACATAGATTTTCCATGTTTCAATTTCCATATGCCCTCACCCGCCTCATTACGTAAAAAATAGTATGTGCAGCATTATTTATCTAAATATATTTGAAATCAGTATTCCTATATCTCACTGTTCGTATAATGTTCACTATTATGCAAAATCGCTACCTGTCAATAGGCGAGGCTCAATATCAACCAGAATTGGCTTAGGCTCTAATGCTTCACGATGCCATACAGCTGAAAGCCTGTCACTTATGAAGGCACGTGGTTTAGAAGGTATCATGAACTGTCTTACTTCTGCTGCGTCATTGATAGTCCAGCCTTGCTCAGCTGCTAATCTCTTTGCGCAAATGTCTAGTCGAAGTTTTAAATTATTATACTCAGGCCAGCTAAGGATGCCGCCACGGCCATTTAAGTGTCCTAGAACTGCACCCTCAACTATCTTCACTTTTGCGCCCAGCGCATAATGTTTTATTCCGAATGCAGACAGACTCACGGTTGAATTTACTTTATACTCAGTTAAGCACCACTCATGCGGGACTACTACTCCTCCTATTGAAGCAGGTATTTCATCGAGTTGGCTGTCAACAGCAGCTAAAAGGTGGTCGACACCGTCAAACTTTTTAGCTATGGCTTCGGGTATTCTGCCACCTAAGTCACGCAATACCAAATCGTCACCACTGTATAATCCGCTCATCATGATGTTATCTGGAGATATAGAGTCACCTCCAACGACTTCGAGTGAGCATCCATCGTCTATTAGGGGCTGCATAGACTTTTTCTGTTTACTTTTACTTCTCGTCGAGAGTGTAGGTGGCTTTTGCTACTCGTTTGAACTGGTCTTTGCCTTGTAGGTTTAGTAGGATTGTAGTTTCTTTAACAAAACGCTTCTTTAGTACGCGTTTTACTATTTCGTCTCTGTGTAGTGGCTCGCCTGCTGCTTTTAGTACATCAGTGATTACATCAGCTACTGTTCCCTGCTTGAATCCCCACTCTTTTAGGGCGTATATGCCTCGTCCTACTAGGATGAATCTCTTGTCTTTGATTAGTTCGTTGTGGATTGCTTGAGTTGTTACGTCTTTACGCTTGAAGTCTGAGTCAGATATAGACTTAGCAATCTCGTTGAAGTGCATTTGTTTACCGTTTTCATACAAGATAACGTATATTTTGTCTCTGATGTTCTTTGGGTTGACCATCGGCCATTTGATTAGTCCCCATCGGCCGTTTAGAGTCGCTAGGTTCTTGCTAACAGATGCTAGGGCACGAATCTCTTCAGACTCTGGGTGACCCATAGATCCGGCAACTTCTTCGACACTAACTGGCTTGGCGATCTTTTTGATTGCGTCTACTACATGTCCAACTTTTTCCTTTACGGATTTTTCGTCATAATTGCTGCTTAGTGCAGCTGAGTTATGGAAATGGTCGTTTTCACCTACGAAAGCAACTGATGGCGCCAGTCTAGCGAAGAATGCTATACGTGATTGGTCGATTTTAGAGTTTTCCTTAGTCATCTTTTCAGCCAAGTCGCTGATTCTTGCTACATTACCGTTATTAGATAGGATGTCTGTAAACACAGTGTTAAGGCTACTTACGTGTGGCAAGTCGTCCCCTGCTATGCTGGCTAGCTTAGTCATTACAGATTTTTCAAGTTGACGTACGCGCTCTCTGGTAATACCAAGAAGCTCACCTATCTGTTCTAGGGTTTCTTTGCGGTCGAATAGTCCGTAACGTCGAGCAATAATCTCTCGTTCACGTTCGCGGTCAATTGCACCAAGAATATCATTTACTATGGTTTCCACCTGTAGAACTGTATCTGTTGATTGTGCCATTATTTTCCTCTTCTTTAAACTATTCTATAACATTAATTTTCATAAGTCAACTTTTATTCTATTATAATCTTTTTCCTCTTAAGATTATAGTGAATACACCATACCTTTGACTAGTCTCTCTCTACTTAGTCTTATAGGCTTATTGTATCACTAACTCGCATATCTTTCATTAAAAAGGTATGTCAATATTACTACGAAATATCCTCTACTCTCGCACAACTTGTGCCCGAGCGAGATTTATTACATTATATACAGTGTTTATGCTTAGCTAGAAGCTAGATCACTTCTTCTTTTTGGTGGACTTTTTCGTGCCTTTTTTGGCGAAGCGGCCTTTGCCCTTTTTCTTTGGTGCGTCGGCAATCATTTTTATAGCTTCATCTTCGGTAATAGTCTCTAGGTCGCGGTCTTTTGGTATACGCGCATTTACCTTGTCTTTCTTCAGGTATGGTCCGTATGGCCCGTTTAGTATCTGGATCTCTGACTTTTCAAATAGCTTTATTGGTTTACGCTTTTCGGTGATAACGTGAATTATGTCCTTGGCCTCTTCCAGTGTGATAGTCATTGGGTCGTGTGGCTTGATAGAGAAAAAGGCCTTTTCTACCTGTACGTACGGCCCAAAGCGCCCTATATTGGCCTTTATATCTTTGCCATCGTCAGTCTGGCCAACTAATCTAGGTAGTTTGAACATTTCAAGAGCTTGCTCCAGTGTAACTGTTTCTATCTTGGCGCCTTTCGGCATCGGTGCGAATCGTGGCTTTTCGTCATCTGTAGCTTCACCCATCTGCAGCATAGGACCAAATCGGCCAAATCTAGTTATAATCGGTAGCCCACTCTTTGGATCATCACCTAGCTCACGTGTCTGTGACACTGCAGAGCGATCAATATCGTCAGAGCTCTCTATTAGCTTGTGGAACGGCGTATAGAACTCTTGCAGCATCTTGTTTCGGTCTAATTTGTCTTCCGCTATTCGGTCAAAGTCGACTTCTACGCTGGCTGTAAAGTTATAGTCCACTACCTTTTCGAAGTGGCCAGTCAGGAAGTCGCTCATTACCTTGCCTGTAGGCGTCGGCACTAGCTTGCCTTTGTCAGAACCAGTCTTTTCAGACTCTAATGTGCGCTCAACAGAACCGCCAGATAGCGTGTACTGTATCACTTCACGTGGTTCACCTTCGCTTTCGCCCTTTTCGGCGTATCCCCTGGCCTGCACGGTACCTATGATAGTCGCGTATGTACTCGGTCGTCCAATACCTAGTTCTTCTAGCTTCTTCACTAGACTACCTTCGGTAAATCTAGCTGGTGGTCGAGCGAACATCTGCCTAGATTCAGCAGATAGTAGGTCTAGACTTTGGCCCTCTGTCAGGGATGGTAGGATGTCTGGGTCTTTACTGCCTGATCCGTATACTTTCAAGAACCCGTCAAACACCACTACTTCACCCTTGGCAACGAACTTTTTGCTGTCCGCGGTGGTAGATATGTTTACCGTAGTACGTTCCATCTTGGCTGATGCCATCTGGCTGGCTAGCGTCCTGTTACGGATTAAGCTGTATAGCTTTTGGTCGTATTCATCACCTGTAACTAGATCTCTAGACATGTCTGACGGTCTGATAGCTTCGTGAGCTTCCTGAGCGTTAGCATTCTTGTTCTTGAAGCTTCTGACCTGAGAGTATTCTTCGCCGTATTTGGATGTGATAAATTTCTGTGCAGCGTTGATTGATTGACCAGATAGGAATACAGAGTCGGTTCGCATATATGTAATGTGCCCATTCTGGTATAGTCTCTGTGCGCTGGACATTGTAGCCTTAGATCCAAACCCTAGTTTAGAGTTGGCTTCCTGCTGCAGAGTAGATGTGGTGAATGGTGCACCGGGGTTACGTGTGCCTGGGCTAACAGATACGCTGGCAACTGTATATCCTGCGCCTATTAGTGATTCTAAATATGTTTTAGCTTCTTCTTCTGTGTCGAACCTTTGGTCTAGTTCAGACTTCATTTCTGAGTCTTCTGGGTTAAATACCGCAGTTACTCTGAACTGGAATGATCCTTCGAACCCTTCTATTTCACGTTCACGCTCTACTAGTAGTCTGACTGCTGGTGACTGGACTCTACCTGCTGATTTTCCGCCCGGAACCTTTTTCCAGACAACTGGTGATAGCTCAAAACCAACTATTCTATCCAGGATCTGGCGGGCTTGCTGAGCCTCTACCAGGTGCATGTCTACTGTCCTAGGGTTCTTCACTGCAGCTTCTATAGCCGTTTTAGTGATTTCGTGGAACACAATACGCTTGGTTGTCTTTACGTCTAGCTTCAGAGCCTCACACAGGTGCCACGCTATGGCTTCCCCTTCGCGGTCTTCATCAGTCGCTAGCCAGACAGTTTCAGTGGCTTTAACGGCCTTACGTAGCTCTGCAACGGTCTTCTTTTTCTCAGAGTCTATTTCATATGTAGTCTTGAAGCCGTTTTCCACGTCTATAGGAGGAATGTCGTTCTTCGCCTTTTTGGCAATAGAGCGAACATGGCCAACGCTAGACAGAACCTTGAAGTCTTTTCCAAGGTATTTTTCTATTGTCTTTGCTTTTGCTGGTGACTCTACTATTACTAAGTTTTTGGCCAAGTTAATCGTTCCTTAATATATATTTATGTTACTACAATACCATTAGCATTTAGATTATGTAGCAATTATCTAATGCGTTCAGTCGCATACATTAACGTAGATTTACCAATAACGCAAGTAATACGCTACAGGCAGCTATATGCCGAGTGTAGGTTCACCAAGGGAGTTTAGCTTAATTTTACCGGATATTTCAAGCATAGTTAATGTAGTTTGGAATTCTCCAGGACTCATCCCGGTAGTCTTTAGCAGGCTGTCTGAATCTGTTATGCCTAGGGCAAGAGCGGTTAATACGGCTGTTTCATTATCATTGTCCCCGGTTAGATTTAGAGACGTCTGAATTTTCTTTTTATCTATACCAAGTATTTTTAGTACGTCGCTAGCCTCCGTTATTGGTATTGCGCCCTCTTTCAGTAGCTGGTTGGTGCCTGCGCTCATAGGGCTAGTGACATTACCCGGGATTACCAGTATAGGCGTGTCGGTGCTCTTGGCGTGCTTGGCTGTATTGAGGCTTCCTGATCGTATGGCAGCCTCAGGGATGATCACCACGTCGCTCAAGGCAGCGATTATCCTGTTGCGCTCAATGAATTCTACCTTCCAGGGCTTATGGTCTGGTCCGTATTCGCTTAGTAGCGTTCCACTGTTCTTCACTATTTGATCAGCCAAAGGCTTATGGCTCGCTGGGTATATATTGTCTAGGCCGCATGGCAGGACTGCTATAGCCCGCCCCCCGGCTTTTATAGCGGCATCATGCGCCAGACTGTCTACGCCAAATGCAAGTCCACTTACTATTACCACCCCTGCCCTAGCTAATTCTTGTGCAATTTTGTGAGTCATCGCCTTGCCGTATGGGGTTGGTTTGCGCGTACCGACTATCGCTACTATTGGCATATCTGCGTACGACGACAAATCTTGACCCCTGTAATCTAGCAGGCCAACCCTTACAGGTAGTTTGTCCAACTTGTCTTTGAATGGTCTTGTAAGCTTAAGCTCTTTCATAATATATATTTGTACTTATAACAATTATGTAAAATAGTATTGACTGTATGACACTTTTTTGCTATAATTACAACTTAGTAAGCGTCCTTTGAGATGCATTACGTACCTTTACCCCTAGATTCTAACACTCATTTCGATGAGATATAGAATTTATAGTTTTAGAGTCTGCTAAATGCGTAGTTACCCTCCACGTCCTTAGTTACCCGTCATTGACGGGAGCTCTAAAACGTTTATCCCGTCATCAGAGTGCTTCCTCCGGGCCAGCAACTGTTGGTGACAAGTTAAACCCCTTTAACCCCGTGCACCTACTCGTTTTATTTGAGACCAGGTATGCGCGGACAATCCTTATTGGTGGGCTTTGGTGCTACTTTTGCGAGATAGCACGATAGATAAGCCTTCAAGGTGGGTTGAAGGGTGTAATTAGACCTATAGCGGTGCCCACCCCCACTATAGGTCTATTTTTTTATCAAAAAATAAGCGGTGCTTCAGTCGAATTCTGCGACCCCCAGAAAACATCTATGAAAACAAGTTTTCAAGAGTTTGTCTGTTTCCAAAATGCCACTGGCAGATTTCACCCTCTACAGGTCTATTTTGCCTCTTATGCTTGCTTGTTCAGCTCTTATTTTATAGAGTTATTTTAATGACAACTGACGCCAATCCCTATAAAGGTATAAAGAACTATCTAGACAGAGAGCCACGTGAACTGTGCGAACCAGGGCACGCACTAAGCTACTCTCCTGCTATAACTGGAACAGCACGTTTTATCACAGGACTAGCAGTTGCAGAAATTATTATTTCACCCAAATCATTAGAGAACTATGCGTCGGCTGGACCTGCTGTGGTTGTCCCTGATCATCGGAGTAAGTTTGACCTTACGGCTATGGGGACTTTGGGTAATAGGGGCGGAGAGGGTCAGCCATGGTTCCTTTCTAAGAGAGAAAATATGGAGCAAAGAACAATGGCCTTTCTGTACGGAAAGATGAGAACCTTCCCAATGGATAGAGATATGATTGATCCACGCTGGCGGACGATGCTCATGAAAATGGGCAAACATATATTAGGTTCTGACGAAGAAGAAGGCCAGCAAGCAAGTAAACTGGTTATTTTTGGTGAGGGCGGTAGAAAAGAAGGTGCGATGGTAAAAGAAATGATGCCTGGCTCTCTAATTCTTGCGAAGAAGAATGATGTACCTATAATCCCTGTTGGAATAGCAGGTACAGACCAGAGACGCATAAGAGATGGTAGGTTGACTATAGTTATAGAGGTGGGTGAACCCTACGAGGTTGGACGCATAAAAGATACAGATCTACTTAGGGATAGAGTTCAGGAGATGAAGGACTCAGCCAGAAGAAAGCTCTACTTACCAAACAGCATGAATGCTGCAACTAATTTTTAAGGAGTAAGACCCTCTAAGGTTGCTAAAAAAAGGAACTAAGAGTTAGCGTAAGTGCCTGTCTTGACAAAATTGTATAACTATGATATTATGTATAATAAGAAAAGTGCCAAAGGAGAGATTATGACCACCCCATACATCCCTACCCCAGAAATTACTACACACGAAACTGCTTACCCTGATGGTCGAAATTTTGCCTTAGCAGGGATGCCAGGTGTAGGAGTCACTAATGTCAATGAAAGACGCGGTATAGATAGCCTACCTTTTCAGCATCCACCGAGATTCGATGGCGATGCGTATCCAGCAGGTAGACCAAGCCAGGTCTAGAGGGTGATTGTGTGTTCTGGGAGCTTGCCTGTGGTAGCTTCGTCTATGAAGGTGCAGGCTTCCCTGAGAATTTTAGTCAGCTTTTCTGACTGATCGCTTGCGAAGTCTTGCAGTACGAAGTCGGCGCTAT
>JBLFWT010000009.1:0-16671 GCA_047611885.1 Saccharimonadales bacterium (SeqCode)
TTCAAGCCACTACACGCAGGGCACCTGTATACGACGCTTGTAGGGGATGTAATATCTAGGCTGGTAGAGAACGCAGGAGCAGAGACTGTCAGGATCAATTACGGCGGCGATGTTGGGCTCCATGTTGCGAAAAGCATGTGGGCGATTATGCAGTACGTTGGCGGAGAATATCCAGAAAAAATCACCGAAATAGCCGAGGCAGATAGAGCAACTTGGTTAGGTGATAGATATGTAGAAGGCAATAATGCATATAGCGAAAGTGAGATGGCTAAGTCAGAAATCATAGCGATAAATAAAAGAGTTTATTCACTACATACAGAGCAGGATAAAGAGTCGGGATTTGCACAAATATATTGGCTTTGTAGAGGCTACAGCTACGAGTTTTTTAAGAAATTATATGCAGATTTGCACGTCAAACCATTCGACAGATATATTGCCGAGAGTGAGGTCACTCCACTGGGGATCACTACAGTTAACAAGCAGCTAGAAAAGGGTGTTTTCGAGCGATCTAACGGAGCTGTTATATTCGACGGCGAGAAGCACGGTCTACACGCCAGAGTATTCATAAACTCCGAAGGATTACCTACCTACGAGGCCAAAGATGTAGGGCTTAGCCTTACTAAATGGGCTGACTATAAGTTCGATGAGTCAATTATTATTACAGCCAGCGAGCAAGAACAATACATGCAGGTTGTGCTGAAGGCAATCGAGCAATTTGCACCAGATCCATCACAGCGAACAAAACATTTAACCCACGGGTTGGTAAAGCTTCAGGGTGGAGCAAAAATGAGTTCAAGAGAGGGCAATATCGTGTCGGCGTTTGAGATCCTGGAAGCGGCTAAACAAGCCGGTAAGGAGTCCGAAACCGCTACAAGTGAAGCTATAGTATTGGCGGCTGTAAAATATGCATTTTTCAAGGCTAGGATAGGCGGCGATATTGCGTACGATCCTGCAGAATCAATAGCCATGGAGGGTAATTCTGGGCCGTATCTGCAATATGCACACGCTAGAGCTAGAAGTATCCTAAGCAAGTCCGTATCTAAGGCTCACAAGTTCAGCGAAAATATCAAACTAGAACAGTACGAAAGAAGCCTGGCGCGAAAACTATCTGAATACTCTGAAGTAATTGCTAATGCAACGAACGAACTAGCTCCGCACGTAGTATGTAGTTATCTGTACGAGCTAGCGCAGAACTTTAATCGTTTCTATGAAAACTCTAAAGTTATAGGAGACGACAGGGAAGAGTTAAGGATAAAGCTAGTATTCGAATACGCAGAAACTCTGAAAACAGGCCTAGCACTACTGGGAATTGAAGCTACTGATTCTATGTAGGCGTCTTGCGGGCGTAAAAAGGCTGTGCTTAACCCTTGTACTTTTAACCCCGGTGAGGCATTATATATGCAATGGGCAAAAACGTATTAATTATCTATCCTTATCAGCTATATGATGTCAGTCGATTACCGAAAGATGTTGAGAATATCGTAGTAGTTGAAGAGCCATTAATATTCGGGACAGACCAACAACACCCTCTATTTGTGCATAAGCAGAAGCTAATATTTCTACGCGCAAGCATGAGACGCTACATTGAAGAAGTGCTATGGCCCGCTGGCTACAAAGTAGACTACGTAGAGTGTGGCCAAATGAACGAGACGGGCGACATAGTGAATAGGTTGAGCCATTTTGAGAACGTTATATATTTTGACCTTAATGATGACCTCATAAGCCGTCGTCTAGAGGAGGCTATATCTGGGCTAAATCCTACCCCATCAGTAATTATCCTTGATTCTCCGAACTTTTTTATCACCAGGGAAGAAGCAAGATCATTCTTAGCCAACAAATCTAAATCAACTTTTGCGCACTTCTATCAGTGGCAGAGAGAACGGTTTAATATACTAATTAACTCAGATACTTACGAGCCAGTAGGTGGGAAGCTAAGCTTCGAAAAAGAACGTAAAAAACGACTGCCCAAGAACCACCAAGTGCCTGGGTCTCAAGTATTTGGAGCGAACAAGTTTGTAGAAGAAGCTCGTGACTATATAAACAAGCAATTCCCTAATAATCCGGGGTCTGTAACTGACTTTCCTTGGCCGACTAATCATCAGGAATCCAGGGTTTGGTTAAAAGAATTCCTAGATCATAGATTAGATCATTTCAGTGATTATCAAGAAGCTATAGACGGTAGTTTGCCGTGGATGTACCACAGCGGCATATCCCCGCTATTAAACGTAGGATTGCTGGATCCAGCCGAGGTCATTGACCAGGCACTTACCAGACAGGAACAGAGCCCAATACCTATAGCTAATCTAGAGAACTTTATACGTCAGATAGTTGGATGGAGAGAGTATGTGCGTGCAATATACATTAAACAACACGTGCAATTGCGAGCTTCGAACACGTTTGGGCATAATAGGAAACTCACAGCTGATTGGTATAACGGGACAACCGGAATACCACCTGTAGACGATGTTATTAGGAAGGTTTTAGCGCGTTCGTATTCTCATCACTCTGAAAGACTGATGATTATTGGAAACATCATGTTCTTGTGCGACTTTGACCCAAATGACGTAGCACGCTGGTTCATGGAGATGCATATAGATGCCTACGACTGGGCGGTTGTGCCTAATGTGTATGCAATGAGTCAGTTTGCAGATGGTGGCAGTATTATTTCTAAGCCTTTTGCGTCAGATAGTAATCATATACTGAAGATGAGTCACTATGAAAAGGGTGACTGGTGTGACGTATGGGATGGTCTATACTGGCGATTTGTAGAGAAGAACAAAGACCGATTAAGTAAGAACAAAAATATGTCGACTGCTGTAAAACAGTTAGGTAAACTAAGCGACAATAAAAAGAGAATATTTAGCTACAGAGCTGAAGACTTTTTACGCGACAAAACAGCTCCTTAGAGTACGCTTTTTTGGTGAAATAGCTTATGAATACTGCTAATATATAGATTAATACCAATCAATCGAAGGGTTTAGTATTTCTATGTTAGACACAGCACACTCAGCAATCAAGAAAGCATCAAAGAGCCTAGATTTACCCCAGGCAAAGGTAGAGGACTTACTAAAAGTTAATGCAGCACATGAGTTTGAGATACTCCTAGAAAACGGCAAGGCATTCAAAGGGTTTAGGATGCAGCACAATAACGACCGTGGTCCGTATAAAGGCGGCATTAGATTCCACCCCGAAGTAGATTTCGAAGAAGTTCAAGCATTGGCAACACTAATGAGCATGAAGACTGCTCTGGTCAATATCCCACTCGGGGGAGGCAAAGGCGGTGTTGTTGTGAATCCTAGGGACTTATCTGAAAAAGAGCTTGAAGAGCTATCTAGAAAGTACGTCCAGGCTCTACAGCAACACATCGGACCAGACAAGGACGTACCAGCCCCAGATGTAAACACAACTCCGCAGATTATGGACTGGATGGTCGATGAATACTCTAAGCTGACCGGCGATGAAACTCGTGGGAGCTTCACTGGGAAGTCTATAGAAAAGGGAGGTTCACAAGGACGTGGTGCTGCTACAGGGCAAGGCGGATTATATGTACTAGAAGAAGTACTAAAGCAACCGAAATTTGAATCTATTGATAAAACTTATTCAGTTCAAGGCTTTGGCAATGCAGGCTCCAATTTTGCACAATTAATGCAGGCAAAGTTCCCGGACTGGAAGTTGCTGGCTGTAAGTGATTCGTCGGCTACGGTATACAGCGAGGACGGATTGGATACAGAGGAACTGGTGAAATTTAAAGCGTCTAGAGGTAGGTTTAAAGACTATACAGGAGCTGAGGTTCAGGACTCCGAGGCAGTATTGAGCACTAAGTCGGGCGTACTGGTTCTGGCAGCCTTAGGCGGAGTTGTATCACCAGATAACCAAGCAACCCTGGACACAAGCATAGTATTGGAGCTAGCTAATGGTCCGATAGATACGCAGGCTCACGACCAAATGACGGAGCGCGGAGTAACGATCATCCCAGACATCTTGGCAAACGCTGGCGGAGTGATAGTAAGTTACCTTGAATGGAAGCAGAATCTGGACGGAGAGTCTTGGTCTGAAGAGCAGGTCAACACCGAACTAGCAAGAATAATAAAACTATCTACAGCTGAAGTATCTGCTGTATCCACTAAAGACTCAGTGAGCATGAAAGATGCCGCATTTATTGTAGCGGTAGGACGACTTACCCAATAGTTCGGCTTAGAATTTCACAGGGGCGGATTTGCAATATAATTGTGTTCAATATATGTTTAGTACATAAACTAACGAGAGGGAGTGTTTATGTCAGGATTAATTAAAGGTTTCATGAGCTTCGTAAAAGAGCAGGGCGTAGTAGGTCTAGCAGTAGGTCTAGCAATAGGTATCCAAGCAAGTAATGCAGTTTCATCAATTGTTAGTAACTTTATCGATCCTTTAGTAGCACTTGTACTAAACGGAACAGATTTCTCCTCGATCACTTCAGAAGTAGAACGTGGTGGCGAGATAGTAGTTTTCGGATGGGGTAACATCCTACAGGCTGTAATTACACTAGTAGCAACAGCGCTAATCGTGTATCTAGTAGTTAAGAAGCTCGGTCTAGACAAAAAGTCTAAATAAGCAAAGCACTGCAGAATAGATAAGCTGTAGTCCAAATGGACTGCAGCTTTTTCTTTTATTTATCAAAAAGAGATATAATTTAGTTATGAAACAAATGAACGACGATCTATCAGAAGAACAGAAAAATGTGCTATTCGACAAAGGCACAGAGACTCCGGGTACCGGCAAGTTTCTAAGCCATAGTGAACAGGGGGAGTACACGTGCGCAAATTGCGGTTCTAAGCTGTTCTCTAGCGACACAAAATATGAGTCAACTGCAGCAGGACTGGTTGGGTGGCCTAGCTTCGACGGCGCAATAAAAGGTGCTGTTGAGTATAAAGATGACAATAACTTATTCATGAAGCGAACCGAGATTACCTGTGCAAATTGTGGCGGGCATTTAGGGCATGTGTTTAAGGCGGACGACGCTCCGTCTGGCGATCACTACTGTGTTAATTCGGCTTCTCTAGACTTTGACCCTGTTAAATCTGACTAAGGCTGATATAATTCAAACTATGATAGATAAGAAATCCTTTCCAACTAAGTTTCTGTGGGTTGACCTAGAAATGACTGGGTTAGTTCCGGACAAAGACGTAATACTAGAAGTAGCAGCAGAAGTGACTGATGCAAAACTAGAGACTATTGGTAGCTACGAATCCAAGATTAAACACAATAAAGATCTTGTTTTGCGCAGAATGCAGCAAAATAACTGGTGGGATAGCTATCCGGACAATAGGGATGAATTCCTGAATAGTCTAGATAAAGCAAAGCAGTTGAAGCAAGTCGAAAAAGAGCTAATAGACCTAGTAGACGAACATTTTGGCAGTGAGCCAGCAGTGTTGGCGGGAAACTCTATACATAGCGACAGAGCATTTATTAAACAGTGGATGCCTGAGCTAGACTTGAAGCTACACTACAGAATGCTGGACGTGACATCGTGGAAATTAATCATGCAGTCTATGTATAACGTTGATTTCGAAAAATCTGGTGTTCACCGAGCATTCGAGGATATTCAGGCGAGCATCGCTGAACTACAATTTTACTTAGAGTGGTTTAAAGAGAATAAAGACTAGGGAACAGACAATGACCAGAAAAGTATTAGAAGAATATATCAATAGCCTGCCTGACGTTAAGCTAGACTTTCCGTTTGGTGAAGAAGTAGCGGTGTATAAAGTGTTGGTTGGTGATGAAGACAAGATGTTCGCACTAATCCCGGAAGACAAAAGCCCTCTGTCTGTTAGCTTAAAGTGTGATCCGCAACTTTCTAGATTACTAAGAGAAAAATATGAGTCAGTAATGGAAGGGTATCACCTGAATAAGAAGCACTGGAATACTATGTTGCTGACGGGGCAGATGACAGACGATGAAGTAACTGGTTTGGTCCAGCATAGCTACAACCTAGTAGCCGGTGGAGACCAAGAAAGTCCTAGGTTTTCCTAAGAGTTTTCGAATGTAAGTATGTTTGCTGCTGCGTTATTCAGCAGTATTTTTCTGTTCGGGGTGGTGGTTTCGCCTATAGCTGACTGTAAACTGGCCTTGTAAGCGGACTGTAGATCCTGAAGGATCGATATTAGCACTTCGTCGTACCTGTTACGCTGTGATGCTGTGTCTAGGTCTGTATCTAGCGTTGAGTCCTTTTTAAGTATTTCTTGCTGTGGTGTTATTGTAACGCCGTTTTTAGTTAAGTAGGACTTTGTATCTACTTGATCACTGGTTATGAATGACTGCAGTGTAGACACAGTTGCTCTAGTATTTGGATCAGTAGCGCTCTTTAGCCCTAGCTCACTTATCCTAATTATCTCTGTCTGGTAGGCGTTAACTGAAACTAGTGCTCCGTTGTCCTGCTTGCCTAGAGATTGGAATATGCTAACCGCAATCACAACAACCATGATGATGATTATTACGAATATCACAGCAAAGATGTTTTTCTGTTTAGGGTTTTGCAGCATAGATAGTCCAGGCTTTCGCTTCTGGGTAGCTGGGTCTAGAATAAAGTTGTACGGGTTTTGGTCCTGAGGTTGCATAAGCATTATTATACAGCAGCTGAGTTCGAAGTACGAGGCTAGAAGTACGAAGTAAGTGCTAGAATCTAGAAGCATTGATTAGAATATAGACACGCTGAAGGTTCATGCGCTACCCAGTAGACTATTATCTAGAATCTAACATGTAAAATCTTGCATTCATTCTGCTTATACTAGCGTCTAGCTCCTAAATACGAGATACTAGTCACATATGGATTCAGCCAACGAAGTAAAGTCACGATTAAATATAGAAGATATCGTATCTGAATATGTTCAGTTAAAACGTGCTGGCAGGAACTATAAAGGCTTAAGTCCTTTCACAAATGAAAATACACCGAGTTTTATCGTAAGTCCGGATAAACAGATCTGGCACGACTTCAGTAGCGGTAAGGGCGGCGACGTAATAAGCTTTATCGAACAGGTTGAAGGATTAGATTTTAAGGGTTCATTGGAGTTACTTGCACGCAAAGCCGGAGTAGATCTAAGCAAGTTTCAAAAAAATAGTTCAGGAACTGGCGGTAAGCAAAAAGAGCGACTATTCCAGGCAGTAGAGGCAGCAGTCTCCTATTATCAGGTAGAGCTAACTAAAAACGACGCTCCACTACGATATGTCAGAGAAAAACGAGGGTATGAAAAACAGACACTGATCGACTTCCGTTTTGGTTATTCACCCAAAGGGTCTGCAAATTTAGCTACCTACCTAAAGGGCAAGGGATTCACTGAGCAAGAACTGACAGACAGCGGTCTGTGCGTTAGACGTAGTAGCGGTTTAGTGGATATGTTCAGGAATAGGCTGATGATTACTCTTACAGATCCACAGGGACGCCCTGTAGGCTTTACAGCAAGGCAGCTAGACAATGACAAGAACTCACCAAAATACATCAACACGCCGTCGACAATACTCTACGATAAAGGTCGACAGTTATTTGGTTTTTCAATGGCTAAGGAGCAAATACGAAAATCTGGATACGCTGTTGTTGTGGAAGGGAACTTGGATGTTGTAGCATCTCACCAAGCTGGGATTAAGCATGTTGTTGCTTCAGCCGGTACTGCACTAACATCATTCCACCTAAAGACACTTCAGAGATTTACTGGCGACGTCCGATTGGCATTTGATGACGACAGAGCGGGACAGGAAGCCGCCGAGCGAACGATACCTTTAGCTCAGAGTCTTGGGATAGAGCTGTCGTTCATCGGCATACCTGAAGGCAAAGATCCAGATGAACTAATAAAACAAGATAAAGAAGAGTGGTTAAGGGTCGTAGAGAAGCCTGTGTATATGGTGGACTGGCTGATAGAACGAATATCGTCCAGCGTAGACTTAACAACTGCGCCTGGTAAAAGACAGTTTACGACCAAAGTTTTTGAGATCGTAAAGCACATCAAAGATCGGGTAGAGCAGGAACATTACTTGCGCATAATTGCAGACATGACCAAGACTAGCACAGAGTCAATAAACGCAAAGTTTAACCAAGGCGCATCTAAATCTAATCAGGTAAGATTAAAAACTCCTAAGATCGATAAGGCAGTTCAATCGTCGCAGGATTCGAAACAATTAGTAAGGGAACAGCACTACCTTTCTATTCTAGTATCGGTCCCAGATTTACGCAGTAAGATCAGTATTATGCCCGTGGAAATCTTCTCTGAGCAATCTAGAAATCTACTCGAGAGTTCAAATAGTTTACAAGAAGTGAATAATAGTGATGAATATGTTAAAATGTTAACACTTCTATTCGAGGAAACGTATCAGCATACTGAACATGACGAGTTGGATTACCAGATAAAACAACTCGCGCGCAGACTGATCGAATTTTATACAAGAAACAAAAAAACAATTATATTAGAAAAGTTAGAAAACGCTGAACCTGCAGAGGAGAAAAAGTTGCTTGAACAAGTGAACGAACTCGAAAAGCTAAGACAGCAAGTAGTATCTGCATAAAATCCTGAAAGGACTAAAATAGTGCCCAAGAAGCCAATTATCAAGAACAAAGAACAGACAGTACCAGAAAAGGTAGCTGTACTAATGAAAATTGCCAAGAAAAAAGGCAAAATTGAACAAAAAGAGATTATCAAGCAAGTCCCTGAAACACCTAAGAATAAGAAGGCCCTAGACGGCTTATATGAGCAACTAGCAGAAGCGAATATTCCTATCATTGCCAAGGACTCAAAAGGTAAAGCTATGGGCGACGATTGGGGCAAAGAAACTGACGAAGAAGAGGTTAAGCCATCTACTGATAGCCGATACCTAGATGACGTTGCAGACGACTCAGTAAGATTGTACCTACGTGAAATTGGTAAGATCCCACTACTTACATCTGAAGAAGAGCTTGCACTAGCCCACAGAGTCGTTGCAGGTGAAAAGCGCGCAAAAGACAAAATGGCAGAAGCAAACATGCGTCTTGTAGTATCCATTGCAAAACGTTATGTTGGTCGTGGACTAGATCTACTGGACTTAATACAAGAGGGAAACACAGGACTACTAAGAGCAGTTGAAAAGTTCGACCCAGACAAAGGCTTTAAGTTTTCAACTTATGCTACATGGTGGATTAGACAAGCAATCACACGAGCGATCGCTGACCAAGCTAGAACTATCCGTATACCGGTGCACATGGTTGAAACTATAAATAAATTACTCAGAACCCAAAGACGTCTTACCCAGGACCTAAACCGTGAGCCTACAAATGAAGAAATCGCTACTGAAATGGAGCTTGATGTAGAAAAAGTTGAACACATCATGAAGATCAAACAAGATATTAGTTCACTAGACGCTAGTGTACGTGATGACGAAGAAGATTCAGTGCTTGGTGACTTTATAGAAGACGAAGATACGGTAACTCCTGAAGAGTCAGCAACAGGCCAGCTACTAAAAGAACAGGTTAAAGGACTATTAGGTTCTCTTAGCGAACGTGAGCAGAAGATTCTACGATTAAGATTCGGACTAGAAGACGGTAAAAACCACACACTTGAAGAAGTAGGGCAGGAGTTCAGCGTAACAAGGGAAAGAATTAGGCAGATTGAAGCCAAAGCTCTAGCCAAGCTCAAGAAGCACAAAGACTCTAAAAAGCTAATGGACTACTTAAAGTAAAGAAGTACGATATATGAATAAGCTATCCTCGATGCCAGTTATCATAGGTCTAGCTGGTACTTTAAACGCTGGAAAAGATAGTCTAGGAGACGTACTTGCTGCAGAATACGGCTTCCTACATATGTCTACAAGTGACATGATTCGCCTGATGAAAAAGCGTGAATTTGGGGATACACCACAGGCACTACTATTAAGGAATGACCCGTTCATCAACAAACTTCGTAGTGAGCGTGGTCCTGGTTTTTTAGTTCAAGCTGTAAATGACGACTGGGAAAACGAAAAAGATAAATATCCAGGAGGATATGTAGCGAGCGCCATCAGGGCTATTGGGGAAGCTGAAAAGATCCATGAGTTAAACGGTATAATTATCTTCGTAGATGCAGATCCAAAAGTTAGGTATCAACGTTCTCAGGCAAGAGGAAGGGATGCGAATGAACAAGGAAGATCATTTGAAGAATTCATGGCAACAGAAAGGTCCGAAATTGACGTCGATCCTACAGATAAAAGCGTACAAAACCTTACTGCAATGAGAGAAATGGCAGATATAATTATTACGAATGAATATGGAACTATCGAAGAATTTCAGGTGAATGGCGTCAAGCAAATCAAAGACTATCTAGGTTTAAAATAAATATGCAGCTGGCTGTATGACTCCAACCAGTGAAAATATTAATGATTTTGCTGAGCTTAAGCATCAGATTGATGCTGAAATTGAAAAGTACTCAAACGAACTCATTGAAAAGACAGTAGAAGAATTTGGCGAGTATCCTTCTGAACCTGTAAAAGCGTATACCGAAATACTGTCTCGTGGCGGTAAACGTATACGCGGTGCATTGACCATTACAGGCTATAAGATGTTTGGTGGGACAGACTGCCCTGTAGCGCTCCGGGCAGCTCTAGTGGTAGAGATGCTGCATGCATACATACTAATCATTGATGACATCCAGGATCGTTCAGAGACTCGTAGGGGTGGTGACGCAGCCCATGTGTTACTTGAGGGCGAGCTGGGATCTCATTTCGGTCAAAGTATAGCTATGAACGCAGCTTTGATCGGGCTACACAGTGCTATCAATGTACTGGAGTCTATAGACGTTGATCCTGAACTGAGACTTTCGGCTATCAGGAATGTGAACGAACGATTCTTGACTACACTTCATGGGCAAACACAAGATATATATAACGAGGTGTCTGGTGATGTAACGATGAAGGATATAAACAACGTTCTGCTATGGAAAACTGCATATTATACATTTCTAAATCCATTACAGCTCGGAGCTATACTAGCAGGAGCATCCAACAAGCACTTGGAATCACTGGAAGAATATTCCATGCATGCAGGGCGGCTGTTCCAGATAACTGATGACATATTAGGCGTATTTGGAGATAGCGAGCTCACTGGTAAGAGTGCTATGGATGATATTAGGGAAGGTAAACGGTCAATACTGACTGTTAAGGCGTTGGAACTAGCTACTGAGTCAGACTCAAAGTTCCTAAAGAGTATGCTTGGCAATAGATCTGTTACTGATGATCAATTTAGGCGCTGCAGAACTATAATAGAAGGCTCCGGTGCTTTAAAATTTGCGAATGACCAAGCTGAACAGTCTTTAGCCAAAGCCAGGCAATCTACCGAACTAATCAACGGCGCTATTGATGAAGAAACCAAGACCCTCAGTGAACTATTAGAACTATTAATAACACGTAAATCATAGTTATGGTTGACTTTTAGCTCAAAATCTGCTATATTATAATTAGAAAGACACACTATGTCCACTATAGATATTGAAAGTTATAATGATCTCACTCCTCAACCACCAGTAACTTCACCGGCTGAGACTCCAGGCTCGCACTGGGTTGATGGTCAGCGACATAACGTAATGCTTATCCCTAGGGAAGACGCGACAGTTGCATACAAGGAGCTCAGCAGGGCTGCAGCTAAGACCGTCTTAAATCATGAAATGCTGAGAAAGAAGCTCGAAACAGACAAATTAACTGGCTTACCAAATGACTTAGTATTTCAATCAAGGTTAGACGCTTCAATAGAGCTCGCAAATAGTCGTTTTGAAATAGGTGAAGAAACCAATGTCGGTATGTTATTTGTTGACCTTGATCAATTTAAGCCAGTTAATACAAAGTATGGACACACATTTGGCGATAAGTTAATTCAGTTAGTAGCGACAACCCTAACCAACAGCTTACGTCCACACGATGTTGTAGGAATTTCTGAAGAACATAACGACGTGAATCCAATCGGAGAAGGTGCAGAAGCTACAAGGCCTCATGGCGATGAGCTAAAGGTAATAATTCCAAAAATTACACCAGATAATCCTCGTGAAGAAATGAGTCGTGAAGATAGGATGGTGGCCATAATGAATAGACTACAATCCGCCGTAGACGAAGCCATAGATTGTATAGATATCCTAAAGGATGAATCTCCTGAAGTTCAGAAAATGTTGAATGCCAATCTAATAGAGGATCTTAAAAGCATGGGATTCGGAGTTAGTATAGGAGCAGCTATATATATGTCAGGTGAATCTAAAGAGGATCTTACTGTTCGTGCAGATATGGGTATGGATGATAATAAACAAAAAAGACGCAAAGAAAAAGGCATAACACCAAGTAGATAGCACAGCACATATTCATATAAATCTTACACAAAGGTTTATACTGTAGGTATATGGCAGAGAAGCAGCGGAAGAAGTTAGCAATCATTGATGGGAAGAGTGTTTTTTACCGTGGCTATTACGCTATGCCAAACTTGACCACCAAGGACGGCACGCCAACTGGAGGAGTGTACGGATTCTGCGCAATGTCGCTAGAGTTAATCAAACGTCTGAAGCCAGACTATGTCTGTGTAGCTTGGGACAAACCGAAAACTAATATTCGTCAGCGATTAAAAGTATTCCCGGATTATAAAGCAGGTAGAAAGCCGCCTCCAGAAGACTTTTACGCTCAAATACCTATACTGCATGAAGTGCTAGAAACCCTTAATTGGCCACTGTACGAGTTTGACGACTTTGAAGCTGACGACATTATGCACACCATGGCTCTAAAGGCCCATAAAGAAGGGCTAGAGACTATGCTGATTACCTCCGACTTGGATGCATTACAGAGCATAGACGAGCACACTCACTTGTACGCACTAAAAAAAGGCCTAACCAATATCGAACGTTTCGACCCTAAAGCTTTTGAAGCAAAATACGGAATCAAGGTTGATCAGTTCTTAGACTCAAAGGCACTAAAAGGCGACAGTTCTGACAATATCCCTGGTGTTCCCGGTATAGGCGAGAAGGGTGCTTCAGTATTGCTGAACGAATACGGCACACTTGATGAGATCTATGACAACTTAGCTCTTATAAAACACACAATGGCTAAAAAGCTAGAAGCGGGCAAAGAATTGGCCTACATGAGCAAAGAAGTAGCTCGGCTTTATGACGACGCACCAGTTGGGCTAGATCTTGAACAAATGGATATAACTAAACTGGACGTTAACGCTCTAGCTGCTATATTGAAGCGCCTAGAATTCCGTAGTTTGCTACGTAACCTGCCAGAAGGTATGAAGGCTGACCAGGAGGATAACATCGCTCCTGCAGAATCTATCCGTACCTTGAAGCTACCAGATGTAATGCAGATCAAGAAAGCTAGTGATTTATCCAAAATTAGTTTAGAGGGCGACGTAGTATTGCATGCTCGGTCCGCACAGAAACACGGCAAGAAACCAACTGTAATACTGGTTGCGGACAAACAGACTTGTTACGCCATCGATTTACGTCATATCTCGGCCAAATCTCTTCCTCAATCCCCAGTCTCCAATCTCCAATCCGTAACTGGTCATGACGTAAAGAACAGCATAAAGGTGCTGATGGAGCTAGGGTTAAACATCCCTGTAGTGTCGCACGATACGTTGGTTGGGGCATTTATAGTCAACAGTACGCGCAGGGACCAAAGCCTTACAGATCAGGCCAGTTCAGACTTAGGTTACGAAACAGAGCTAGACGATTTAGATGACGACGAGCTACTAACTAGGGCAGGCGAAATCACAGCAGTCATTCATGAACTAGCCGAACTACAGGGTGAACAAATGAGTGAAGTTACGAGCCTGATTAAGCTTGCCGAAGAAGTAGAGTGGCCAGTTATACCGGTGTTAGCAGAGATGGAACGTGCAGGTATGAAACTGGACATCAAGTTCTTCTCCGACCTTTCTGCAGACCTTGGTGACCGAATAAGCGACGTTGAACAAACTATTTATGGCTACGCCGACCAAGAGTTCAATATCGCTAGTCCAGGACAATTATCTGAAATACTATTCGACACATTGAAGCTCCCGACCAACGGTGTCAAAAAGGGCAAGACAGGTAATTATAGTACCGCAGTAGGAGTGCTGGAGAAGCTGAAGGATCAGCACCCAATAATTAAACACATAGAAGAGTTTAGAGAATACTCAAAACTAAAGAGCACATACGTAGATCCATTACCTAAGATGGTTGATGAGAATGACCGCGTACACGGTACTCTAAACTTGACGGTTGCTTCAACAGGTCGCTTAAGCAGTATGGATCCTAATCTACAGAATATCCCAGTGCGTACAGAGCTAGGACGCCAAATTCGTAAAGGATTTATAGCCGAAGAAGGCAACGTGATTATTAGCGCTGACTACAGTCAGTTCGAGCTGCGAATAGCCGCTGCGATGTCTGGAGACGAGCCGATGATCAAGGCGTTTAATGAAGACCGAGATATTCATACAGAAACCGCAGCACTGATTCAAGGTGTTGAAGCATCGGAAGTTACTAAAGAGATGCGTTATGCGGCAAAGGCCGTAAATTTTGGCATACTATACGGGCAAGGAGTGCATGGTTTGTCTGAAGGTGCTGGGATATCATATGCTGAGGCTAAGGAGTTTATAGACAAGTATTTCGAAGTTCGTCCAAGCCTAAAAGCGATGATAGACAGGTTCAAAGCTGATGCTAAAGACAAAGGATACGTAGAGACTATTATGGGCAGAAGGCGTCCAACTCCTGATGTGCAATCTAGTAACTTCATGGTCAGGGAAGGTGCGTACAGGGCTGCTATAAATATGCCGATACAGGGTGGTGCAGCTGACTTAACCAAAATGGCAATGATAAAAGTGCAGGAGTACTTTGATCAAGCGTATCCTCAATCCTCAATCTCCAATCCTCAATCTTCTGGAACTCCGTTCCAGATAATGCAGGTACATGACAGCATCATGGTGGAATGCCCTGAAGGCCAGGCAGAAGCTGTAGGGGAAAAGATGAGAGAGATCATGGAGTCAATCAAACCTGACCTAGGCGTAAACCTAAAGGTGGACGTAGATAGCGGCGCCAACTGGGGTGAGATCTAGCAAATGAACGATTTAGACTTGCTACAAAACACTCGTCATATTGCTATGGCAACTGTGAACGAAGATGGTAGCCCGCACAATACTCCATTGTTTTTCATCTACAACGACGACTTTACTAAAATCTATTGGGGTTCGCACCCGAATTCTCAGCACTCTAGAAATATAGAAAGGACTAGGCTAGCTTACATTGTAGTCTTTGACTCAAAAGTATGGGGTCAGGGCGGGCTGTATATAACTCTTAAAAACGCACACTGTGTATCAGATGATGATTTGTCTGAAACGCTTAGAGTACACAATGACACACGAAAAAGGTGGGGCAAGCAGCCCTTGGAGATAAGCTATTATCAGCAGGACGAGGGGCAGAGGATGTATAGTGCTGATATATCCAAGATAGAATCATATGAAGTCACTAGAAATGATGAAGGGCGAGTAGTGGAAGAGATAAGGAAGCCAATAGAGGCTAAAGATCTGGGTTTCTAGATGAAGACTTTTTATTTCGTTCGGCATGGGGAGAGTGAGGTAAATACAAAATAACGAATAAAGATAACTTGACGTCATAACGCTATAACGCTATAATGTAGCGTATGAGTAATTTATCCGAAAAAACCACCATTTACCTTAATTCAAGCGTTAAGAGCTTCATTAAACATAAAGCGGTCGCAGACAATAGCTCAGTATCTGAGCTAATTAACGATTACTTTGCAGATATGCTAGAAGACCTAGAGGACATTAAAGTCATAGAAAGTCGTAGAGAAGAACATGCTGTATCTTTTGATGATGTATTAAAAGAGCACGGACTAACATACGATGATCTACGAGGTTAAATTCGTAACTAGCGCCTTAAAGGAGTCAGCAAAATTACCAGTAGACACGCGTTTAAGAGTAGACAAAGCCATACTAAGATTAAGCGAAAACCCACGCCAAGGAAACGTTCGGCCAATGGTTGGAACGAAATCCTGGCGTTTAAGAGTTGGCCATTATAGAGTGATTTACGATATCCATGACAAAAAAATTGTGATTTTGATTCTACGCGTGGGTCACAGGAAGAATGTCTACAAAAAATGATCAAGGCAGTAATATTCGATTGTTTTGGAGTGTTGGTAGACAGTTCTTATGTGCCTTTTAGGTCTAAGTATTTCGCTGGCCAGCAAGATAAGCTAGCAGAGTTCAGTAGGCTAGAAGACATGTCTAGTAAGGGTGATCTTGAGTACAGTGAGTTGATTGATAAGTTCGCTAAGCTTGCAGGAATATCCGTTGATTTAGCAGTAAAAGAGCTGGCTGACAACCCAGTCAACACTGAACTATTCGAATATATTAATGCGAGCCTAAAGCCAAGCTATAAGATCGGTTTTCTATCTAATGTAGGCACAGACAGAGTTTATGAATTGTTCACAGATGACGAAGTAGCTCTGTTTGATAACATTGTATTATCCTTCCAGGTAGGAATGGCGAAGCCTGATGCGCGCATATACGAACTAGCAGCGGAGCGACTAGGTGTTGAGCCACATGAGTGCGTGTTCGTAGATGATGTAGAGCACTATCTAGCAGGTGCGGCAACTGCAGGGATGCAAACAGTCCACTACACAGATTATGAATCGTTCAAGGAAAGCGTAGCGGAGTTATTGTGAAGAAGTTTTATG
>JBLFWT010000010.1:0-16317 GCA_047611885.1 Saccharimonadales bacterium (SeqCode)
GTGCGGGTCAAATATTGTTTTGATAGAATTCATTAGCTCAATTGCTTCAGGTTTCAGCGTCTTGTCTACCTGCATGCCACGTAATCGTCCCTCTGCTGATTGCCCAGCCACTGATCCACCTGCTTCTGCAACGATAAGATAGAATTCATTCAGTAATTTAAACATCTTCTGCCTATCACCCACCTGCGATACATCGAACAATGGGGCGGCAGTAATGAAGCCATTCCCTGCTTGTCCCCAGAATGCGAAAGTCTTCTGGCCGTACTTATCAAACAGTGCTTCTGCCTTAGTAATAAACTCTGCACAATTTGCTACTGGGATTGCTGCATCGTCTACTAAAGGAACAGCCCTGGAGCCAGTAGTTGAATGACTGAGGAATAGTGAAGGGCTATCTCTTAGTGCTCTCCAACCATCGCGCTCATTAGTTTTGGGGCTGAACACTTCGGCCTCTGCTGTTTTAAGTATCTTCTGAATCTTCTTTGAAATCTTTCTATTACTTCGAACTGTAGTCTTTTCAGTTTCTATGAAAAGTACTGTTTCAGGAATCGCATTCTCTAGTGTTGTCTTAACCAGGTTCGAGTTAACTGACTGCACGTACTCGATCAAGGTCTTGTCTACAAAGTCCATGCTAATTGGACCACCCTTAATCCCGTTGATCTCGCTGACGGCTTTCCAGGCTGCTTCCCGGCTACTGAACAACGCTATAGACAGATCAGTCTGAGCACTAAATGGTTCAGTGTCTAGAGATATTTCCGTAACAAGGCCTAGAGTACCTTGGCTACCTACAAGCAACGGTGATAGGTCGAATGATCCATCTTTGAGCTTCACGTCATTGATAGCGTACCCTACGTTTGACCTATCGGACATTTCTGAGTATGCAGCTATCGCATCCTGTGAGTCCTCGATAAGTTTATCTAGTGCTCGGTATACCTCGCCTTCGAAAGAGGCTAGACCTAACTTCTTGTTTAGCTCTCTTTTAGATATACGCTCTGTTCTAATAAGCTCGCCATTCGCCAGGACAACTCGCAATCCTCTGACGTACTCTCTGACTGGTCCATATTTATATGATGTAGGACCAGCATCATTGTTTGCTACAGCGCCCCCGATAGTACTATATTCTGCAGAGTCTGTCATTGCGGGCAAAAATCTACCATGAGTGTGGAGTGTCTGCTGTACTTTACTGATAATTGTCCCGGACTCGACCGTAATTGATCCAGACTTTGGGTCTAATTCTATAATCTTGTTTAAGTGTGCGGGCGTGCTAAGTATAATACCGTTGCCAAGGCTCGCTCCTGTCTGATCAGTGCCTTTGCCCTTAATTGTGATTGGCACCTTACGCCCACGTTCTGCAAGCTGCCAGCTAAACCTAGCTGCTTTGCGGACGTCATTCTCGTTCCTGGGGTGAACTACTAGAAGTGGCCTAATACTAAAAATACTTTCGTCCGTAGAGAAATAGTCCAGAACTTCTGTGCTGGTAAGTACTTCTCCAACTAAATGCTGCTGTAAGTAATGCGCTACTTTATTCACTAGTTAATAACCCTTTCTAACTAACTATATCTGTTGTTAATTCTAGCATAGCATAAGAGGTATTGGTAGCATGAGAAAACAGGATTGGAGATAAGGGATTGAGGATTGGAAATTGGGGAGACCCTAATCCTCCGCTGGCCAGCTGAGGTTTGATCCGGACTGTTAACTGGTAATTGCTAAATCTATGTAAAATGTTCAATGGCAAATGTTAAACGGGTAATTATTTTGCTACTTGAGCGTTTCGTACTCGCCAGTTCGCTATAGACCAATATCTATCTGTTGCTGTGCTTAACTGACCTCGCTCAAAACCTTCAAACGTACCCTGGACTACCATCAAGAACCTTGGTTGATACAACGCTATAGCTGGCACGTCATCTCTCCATGCAGTTATAAACGGCTCGTACTTGATAGTTCGTAGGTCCTCGTCAACCCTAGTTCGCCCCGCTTCCAGAGCTTCGTCTGCTACTTCGCTTTTATACTCAGATAAATTCAACCTAGACCTAGCCCCTTCGCCCGCCTGAGAACTGTGCCAGTAAGCAAACACATCTGGATCATGTCCGAGCGAAATGCCATACAGTAATATATCGTATTCATGCCTTGCAATTGCACCAGACTGAATATCTTCCTCTGGCTGCAGTATTGCTTCAATGCCTATCCCTAAGTCCGACCAGTCACTCTGGAGCTTCTGCGCTATTGTGGCGTACTCCGACAAACTCTGAGATACAAGCCTAAGCTTGAGCTCATTCCCGTCTTTTGCTAGCTTTCCATCTTCATTAGCCACCCATCCAGCCTCGGTTAACAAAGCTTTGGCTGCTTCAATGTCAAAAGGGTGTTGCACGATAGCTGGGTTATAAGCAAACTGACTGCGCAGGAATGGACTGTCCGTTGGCACAGCACGAAAACCTAAGCCTCTCCTGATCTCTTTTACATCCGTAGACTGCAGTAGCGCCCTACGGACCTTAACGTCAGATAGTGCAGGATTAGAACTATTCATGAACACCATTACGCTGCTTGTTAACGGAGCTGTTACTAGTTCCGTACCTGGTCTTTCTAGGACTTCCTCCGGTACAGATGTTAGTCCTACCATGGACTGTATAACACGCTCTTCAAAGTCCTTCTGCATGCTGTCGGTAGTTCTGTAAGAACGTATTATGACACCGTCTAAACCAGCAACTCGGCCATGATAATCGTCATATCGGTTCAGCGCGATACGTTCTTGACGTGTATCTATCTCTAGACCTACAACTTCCAGCGTCCTTAATGTAAACAGCCCAGTGCCTACTGGATTAACTGTGTTGAACGAACTACTCCGTAGATCTTCAGGATCCTGCTTGGCCAAAATATGCTGAGGAACAATGCCATTTATTAGAGCAGACTGGAATGAACTTAATGCATTTGGTAGCTCAAATTTTACTGTATAATCGTCTACTTTAGTCACCTTAACACCTTGCCAGCTAGCTAGCAGTGGCGACTTAACATCGGGATCTTTGATCGAATTATAAGTAAACAGAACGTCGTTAGCGTCAAACTGCTCGCCGTCCTGCCACTTAACGTCTTGACGTAGCGATACAACATACTCCTTGCCTTGCTCGTCTATTTCTATACCGTTCGCTAGGTCGTTAACTAAATCTCCGTTAGGCGAAACCTGGTACAAGCCGGAATAGATTAGCCTAGATACTGCTGAATCAACGGAACTAGTAGCAAACATAGGGTTAGAATTGGTGAATGTCCCAAGTATTCCTTCCCTGTAAACGCCGCCATCAACAGCTGCTGTAGTTAGATAGAACTTGTCTAGTGTTCTGACCTGCCATAAAGCACCGAATATTAACATCAGTGCAAAGGCGACCCAAAGCCCAACAAATCGCTTAACATATATCAATCTAGAAAATCGTCGAAGGATAAGCTTCTCGAAGCTATCATCAGCTTGAGCAGTCGCAGCTTCTACATGCCTCTTCTGTTTACGAAGAACGCGGCGGGCTTTCAACTTTGTTCTTCTATCAATTACTGACATCAAGCACGTTCTTTCACCCTTTTTTTTAAATATATTTATACTAAAATTAAGTCTAGTAGAATAGATAGTGCAAACGCGATTGCAGCAATTATCGTCATCCGGTAGATTGACTTGTCGGAGCCACGTCTAACGGTATTCATTTCGCTGCTACCGCTACCACCCAGTCCTGCACCCAGTCCTGCGCCCCTAACTTGTAGAAGTATTAGTATTGTCATGATCGCGGCCGATACGATAGTTATTATGTTCCAAATTGTCATATTATCTCTCCTCTAATAATGCACTTATTAACCAGTTTACTACACCAACCACCATGCCCGCTATTAAAGCGATGCCAAATCCTGAAACTTCTAGTGGTCCATATATCCAAGCCGCCAACATCACCATCAAGGCATTGATGACAATCATGAATATCCCAAGCGTCAATAAAACGGCAGGAAGAGTCAAGAAAACTACTAGTGGCCTGATTACTGTGTTGGCTATAGCTAACAGCAATCCGGATACAATTACAGCGATTAACTCACCATTATAGCCGAGGCTTTCTTCGCCTAATAGTTCGGATGCCAGCCAGAGTCCAATAACGGACACAGCCCAACGTACAATAAATCTAGATTTTCTGGTGTTCATTATGCTCTATTATAACACTCTTGGGATAGAAGCAGACAGAATCTTGACGCCGTCACTCGTGATCAGCACATCATCCTCTATTCGCAACCCAATTCCTTCGTCTGGCAGGTAAATGCCTGGCTCGACAGTCATTACAATTCCTGCCTGGAGAGGCATAGAGTAATCTCCAGCATCATGTACATCAAAGCCTAGAAAATGAGATACTCCATGAGGGTATTGATCCGGAACACTACAGTTCAAGCCTTCAAACACTTCTCTGGACTTCGCTTCTACACTTTTTTGGTATTCTCGCATCTTTGTTCCCGGCTTTAACAAGGTGATTGCATACTCTTGAATGGCTTTCAGGCCTTCATAAAGTTCTGTTAGCCGCTCGGACGGCTGATTACACCATACCCTGGATATGTCAGCACAATATCCATCTACGATGCCTCCTACGTCTAATAATAATCCGTCTGTCTTGGAAAAGTCTGAACTGTTGTCTTTATGATGTATTAGTGCAGCATTTTTACCACTAGCAATTATCGGGTCGAAGCTGTGCCCATCGGATCCAGCCAAATAAAGTTGGGCTGTAAAAAACTTCTCCATGTCAGCTTCGTTAGAAATGGCTTTCAGCTTATCTCTAGCCTTTGACATTGCTAGCGCAGTGGCATCGATTGCTTTTTGTATCAGTGCGATTTCTACGTCTTGTTTAACCATCCTTAGGCGGGAAATCTCTAGCCTTATATCGACAGGCTTTACTTTGTTAGTACTCAACTGCTCAAGGACTTTAGCTCTAAATGGGTTTGAGTAGAAATTAAATGGCTCTACAACTTCTTCCAGCGGCATTGTCATACCGATCTTCAGCCCGTCAGATTGCGCTTGGGATACTAGCTTATCTAGATCTTTAACAGTGGACACTGCTTGGACACCAGATTGTCGTTTAATTACACTCTCATCAACATGAAATTCCCAGTCCAACTGATAATCATTAAACTCAGGCAACAGTAGCGTCGTTCCTCCGCTAGATGAATTGATAACCAATATAGCGTCAGGAAACTGCTGACCACAGAAGTACCAATGGTTACTATCTTGTCTGAATTTATATGGAGTATCACCTGTTCGCTGAAGTTGAGTATGGGCGGGTATCAGCAACAAATGCTCAGGAAACAACTTAGATAGTCGCTCCCTGTTGCCTGTAAAAAATTCGCTCTTCATCTAGAAGATTATACACTAGCGATCAGCTGTTAGATTTCTTTTCTGCTCTAATGTATTGTTTCAGTATTGTGGATTTTGATTCACCCAGTAACTTTTCTAGCTCGCCTTTTCTGGCCAGAGTGACGCCTTTTGAGGAACCAAATGTACGGATCAGCTTCTTTTTCGTAGCTGGACCGATGCCGGGCACTTCATCTAGCCAGCTAGTAGTTTGGCGCTTGGACTTAAGTGTAGAATGATAGCTTACTGCGAACCTGTGCGACTCATCCCGGATTCTCTGAAGTAGCTTCACTATGTCTGATGTATCAGGCAGGTTTATAAGTATAAAATCCTCTGTAATCGTTACGTAACCACCGAATTTCTTGGCGCGCTTCTCTATATCGACTACTGACACGCTAGATCCTTCGATCTTAATGACCAGCTGCTCTTCACGCTTAGCCAGACCAATCATCGGTATACTGTACAAGCTCCGTTCTTGTACAGTATGCTGGTCTGCTTGAGCTTTAATAGCTGAGGTGAGCTGCCCTTTACCTCCGTCTATGAGGAATAAGCCGGGTAACTGCCATTTCTTTACGTTAGAGGGCCTTAAACGTCTAGACAGCGCTTCATTCATGTGCGCAAAGTCATTGTTACCCTTCAATCGCATTTTAAACTTACGGTATTCAGTCTTGTCGGGTATACCGTTAGTAAACACCACCATAGACGCTACATTGTCTGTGCCACTCATATGAGAAATATCGTAGCCTTCAATCCTTTTAGGCAGTGCAATACCTAAAAGGTCCGACAATCCGTTCAAGCCCTTATCTTTTGATATATCCATAAACTCTCTGTCGCTAAACACTATTTGCTTCTTCAGGCTCTTCATTTCAAATAGCTTATTACGTAGTCTAGTAGCTTGTTCAAATTCTTGGTTTGCAGCTGCAGACTTCATTTCTGACTCGATTTCCTTCATCATTGACGTACGATTCCCGCGTAGGTAGGACATTAGAAGCCGTAAGTTCTTTCTGTAAGCTTCTATGGACGTCTTGCCTGTCTTAACCCCAGGATCTAGCCCGATTTGTTCATATAGCTTACTCCCCATCGTTGCCTGTTCTTTCGACGTGGCGTATGGGAATATTCTGCGTAGCAACCTTAAGGCTTTACGGACTGCATAACCCTGTATGTAAGGGCCAAAATACTCAGCACCGTCGTCTAAGGGCCTACGGGTAAAAGTCACCGTTGGACTATCGCTTTTTATGTCTATTCGTACGTATAGCAGGCTTTTATCATCACGGAGCATTATGTTGTAACGTGGCAAGTATCTGCGCACCATTTCTGCTTCAAGGAACAATGCGTCAATCTCTGTTTCAACTTCTATCCATTCGGTATCTACTATCTCGGCTACTAGGGCTTCAGTTTTCGGGTCTCGCGTCCTAGATTTCTGGAAATACTGCCTGACTCGGTTCTTAAGAACCGCTGCCTTACCAATATATATAATCTCACCTGTTGCGTCCTTATGGAAATATACTCCAGGATCATCAGGAAGTGTTTTAAGTTTTGCCTTTAACTCATCATTCATTGACAGTATTTTATCATCTATACTTATTATTGAGCTTCTTCAGCGGTGGGCAACAGAAGAAATTCGTTAACGTAGCCTCGCAGCAAGCCAAGGGTATTGACCGAGAATGGTCCTGATGTAGTTTTTCTACCTATGCGAGGGGAGTTCTGAACGAAATCCACTAGTTCAAGCGCGTCTAACCCATAGACTGTAGCTCGAGAACCTTCAACTCTAGATATATCTACTGTTAGTTGCCTAACATCTTCGTACATCCTGTGATTAACTTCCGATCCTAACATCTTTGCAGCAATTACGGCACGTACTTGGGCCCCATATCTTCTTACTGCATAACCCTTTAAGTCCTCAACAGATACTACAGCTTTTAATCCTGTATCAGAATTCATCTGGAAGTAAGCTTCGGGATTCAAGTGAGTTGTTGCAGCGATAAATTTCTCCTGTTCGTCGTGCTCACTGCTCAGGACACATAAATCCACCGCGATCGTATCTAATAGCGACAGCGCAATAACAGGATTACTAGATCTAGAAATATCACTCTGGAATCTCTCTAGGTGCTCCTCGGTAATTTCAGGAAATTGTGTGTCAAATTGAGTGAAGTACATGATCATGTAATATATTATAGCACAAAAACAACATATTTGTCAATGTTACTGGGGTGTAGTGGCTTTTACGCAGTCTTCGCAGATAACATGTAGTTTACGGCGGATATTCGTATTATTTATCAGATTTGAGGTCTTCTTGCCGCACTGTTCACACTCTGCTATGTCTTCTGCATCTGAAGAGAATCCCATCTGCATCCTGTCGTCGAATACGAACAATTTACCCTTCCAGAGCCCCTTGTCGGCGAACTTCTCTCCGTATTTCGCTATGCCGCCATCCATTTGATACACCTCTTCGAACCCGCGGTTCTTCATCATCGCGCTAAGGATTTCGCAGCGTATTCCGCCTGTGCAGTATGTGACGATTGGCTTGTCTTTGTACTTCGAAATCTCACCGGACTCAATATCCTTCTTGAAGTCCTTACTAGTAGTGGTATTCGGGATAATCGTGTTGTCAAACCGACCTATCTGAGCTTCATACATGTTCCGGCCGTCGTAGAATATGACGTCCTCGCCGGCCAGCTTTTTCTCTTCGACTAGCTTGTGAACTGCTGCGGGCTTAAGGTGCTTACCGCCGTTTTCTATACCGTTTTCGCCTACTACGATTTCGTCAGCTGCGTCAAATGCGACTATCTCGTCCTTTACCTTGATCTTCAGCTTAGGGAAGCTCTCTGCCCCACCTTGGCTCCATTTGTATGTAATATTCTTGAATATAACAGATGTGTTCATCTGTGATTTATACTGCCGAAGCGCCTTTACTTCACCGCCAAGTGTACCGTTGATCCCGTGAGGACTTATCAGTATGCGCCCTTTTAGTCCTAGCCGTTCGCATAGCTCCCGCTGCCAACGCATAGTCATCTCCGGATCTTTGATCGGAACAAATTTATAGTATAGGATTACTTTTTGCATCATTAGGTAAAGATTATATCAAATTACAGGGGTAGATACTAGCGAGACAAGATCAGTAGTGCTGCTACGACTACAATTATAACTATCACACTGATGCCGTATGTAAACTTCTGTTTAGTAGATGTCTTGGATTTCAAATCCGGCAGCAAAGCTTTTACGTTTGCCGGGACAAAAGGAATATCTTTAATAAAATCCGATACCAAATGCGGTTGAGGATGATTCACTTCATGTTTCTGGCTTGCTTCACTAATCTTACCTCTTACTTTATCCATCTCTGCAGGATCTGGGAGTAATTCTCTGCGGAAAGTCGATTCGTACGATCCGCTACGCAAGTACTCTGCTGTTAGTGTCCTCATGGTTTCCTCAGAAATACGTCCTTTTTTGTACATCTCTACCAATACAAGTCCGTCAACCTTTGTATTTCCTAATTTATCTATCAATTCTGTAGTAGTCATTACCTCTACGCGCTTTCGCTTAGGGTCATTTTCCGATCCATCAATTAGTCGCTTTTCCCTAAAGATGTTCATAGCCGGCAGGCTGAAACGACCCACTTTTTCTACCTTCGGGTTTTCTGCCAGTTCCTTTCGCTTCTCTATCTGCTGTTTGACTTCGGCCCTAACTTTGCGACGCTCGATTAGCTGTATAGTCTTCTCTTTAGAGTCAGGCTTGGACTCTGCAGCTTTACGAGCCATCTTCCTGATCTTATCTTCACCATCGGCTACAGTGTTGTGCAGCCTTGTCACTTCTTTTTCTAGATTGTTGATCTTTGGTTCAAGCTTACGTTCCGTACGTTTACGGCCACCTCTTCTACCTACTACATAGCCGACTAGTAGCCCGACCAGTAGAGACCGGCGTCTCTGACGTCGTTGATATACTTCATCGTCACTACGCGTATTTGGGTTAGCCGGAGCCGCGTTGCGTCGGTTTCCGCCACCCGAAGGTGGGTTATAGATAAAAGGAGACACGACAGTCTGGCTCGAATCGGGTGAAGGAGGAGGAGAATTAGGGCCTGGAGGCGTTGGTGGATAAATAGGTGGCGGCCGATTTGGGCCTCCAGGAGTTGGCAAGGGATTGTTTGGTGCAGGAACAGGAGGTGTTGGACTGCCTGTTGGTGCTAGGGGCACAGGAGGAACAGGTGGGACTACGGCAGCAGGATCATCTGGATCTGCTTCCGATTCAGCGCTATCTACACTTCCCTCTGGCGCTACAAGTGGAGCTTCATGATCTTCAACACTTTCTCCTACACCTTCTACGTCATCGCCAGCAACTTCAAGGTCTAGCGATAAATCTTCTGCTGCCTCGGCCAAGGCAGCATCCACTTCTTCCGGAGTTAAAGGCTCGTCGCCTTCTGCACGCTCGCGCAGCGACTCTAGGAATGCTGCTCCTGCGATAGCTTCGAACTCTTCTGGGCTGTCTGGCTCTGCATCATTCAGCTCGTTGTTTATTTCCTCGCCCCTGGCATTAACTAGCTCTATAGCCACTTCGCTAACTTCTTCGTTATCCATAGGACGCTCGGTTGGGTCGTCAGGATTCATACTGGCTTCATTGGCGTCTAAAGTCTCAGAAGTTCTATCGGACTGAGACTCTGATTGTTCTGTATTGCTAACTACTTTACCGCCTGCTAAGAAATCCAGGATTGACTGGTCGCCCACATCTGGAGTGTCCTCACTATTTGTATGCTCGAAGAATGACGCTTTTTTAGCTGGCTTTGAGCCTTCGCTTCTCTCAATCAATTCAGAGCGCTCGGACTTACTAGTACTGGAGGATTCTGATTTTGAGGTACTTTTAGAGTCAGATTTATCTGAAGAATCTTTTTCGTCTTTATCCGATTTACTTTCACCTAGCACATCGTTATATGACGCTTTGGATTCGTGGTTGTCTGAATTCTTTTCCATCAACCTATTCTAACAGATATGAATAAAAATTTGCCATATTTAAACATTAACTGTATAGTAATATATCAATAACTAAGATCTTGCATGAACGGCCAAAAATAGCCGGTCCGATACAAAAAATAACATATAATATGTTCCATAAGGAAGAGCCATGTCTACAACCAGACAAACATTAAATATTTACTGGCAACACGCACGTAAATACAAAAAGCAGCTATATATAATCTACCCTTTGATGGTGGTAGCTCAGCTAATGGAGGACTTTTTGCAGCCGCTGCTAGTCGCTGGAATTTTGACCAACATAGCCAGCAATAACCTGGAAGCTCTTCAGAATGAATCAATATGGCTAATTCTGGCCGGTGTGTTGATGCTAGAAATTGTGAGTCACCTGATATGGAACGTAGTTGTAAGGATATTCTGGACTACGCAGGACAGTATTATGCGTGATATAAACATGACTGCTTTCAACCATTTACAGACTATGAGCTTCAGGTTCTTTGCAGATAGGTTTGCCGGTTCTTTAGTAAACCAGGTCAATAAGCTAGTTGGTTCATTCGAAAGACTAACAGACCCGCTGACATGGAACGTTTTCAAGTTAATTGTATCTCTAGTTTTGACCACAATAATACTACTACCTAAGGCTCCGATCGTAGCATTGACGATATTGGCTATATCTGCGATTTTCACACCGGTAATATGGTTTGTACGGAGACGCCAAGTTCCGCTTACTACTGAATGGGCAGCATCTGAGACCAGGAGGACTGGTCAGCTAGCGGATACGATATCTAATATTGTAGCTGTTAAGTCATTCTCTAACGAACAGCTAGAGCAATCTAGAATGCAAGACAGAGTAAATGAAGTACACGGCAATTCCATGAAGACTATGAAAATGAACATGCGCCAAGAGCTGGCAACAGGATCTATACAAAGAAGCATCAATGTGTCGGTAATTGTACTATCCGTGATCTTGGCTATTCGAGGATCTATTGAAGTTGGCGTAATCTACCTGGCACTAATCTATACTATCGGGATAATGCGTCGCTTATGGGACCTAAACAATACATTCCGAAACTTAGCAAGAGTATTCGGAGATGCCTGGGATATGACCGAAATTATGCAGATTAAACCGGAGGTAGCAGACCCAGAGACTCCAGTAAAGTTCACTCCTAGTCGTGGTGAGATAGAATTCAAGGATGTGGTTTTCGGATACAAGGACGATCGATCAGAAACAGCATTATTCGACGGAGTAAACCTGAAGATAGAGCCTGGTCAGAAGATCGGATTGATTGGGCCAAGCGGTGGAGGCAAGACGACTGTCACAAAGCTGCTGTTGAGGTTTATGGATATTCAGGACGGAACTATATCTATCGATGGACAGGATATTTCAAAGGTACTGCAAAATGACCTAAGATCAAGTATCAGCTATGTCCCGCAGGAACCATTGCTATTTCATCGTACATTGAGCGAAAACATCAGCTACGGCAAACTAGGCGCGACTCAGAAAGAGATCGAACTAGCATCTAGACGAGCACACGCGCACGAGTTCACTACCCAGCTATCTGAAGGCTATGACACACTCGTAGGTGAGCGTGGAGTAAAGTTAAGCGGTGGACAGAAACAGCGCGTAGCAATTGCAAGAGCGATGTTGAAAGACTCTCCTATACTACTCTTAGACGAAGCTACGAGCGCACTAGATTCAGAAAGTGAACAGTTGATTCAAGACGCACTATGGAAATTAATGGAAGGCAGAACGGCATTAGTAATAGCCCACAGGTTAAGCACTATCCAAAAGATGGACAGAATTATCGTGCTTGATGAGGGTAAAATCGTAGAAGACGGCAAGCACTCTGACCTAGTGAAGAAAAAGAACGGCCTATACGCTAGACTATGGGCGCATCAATCTGGCGGGTTCATAGAGTAAACTGTAAGCTTGGCCGCAACTAAAAAGAGTGACTATACAATGTATAGTCACTCTTTTGCTTTAGAGTATTGGAGCTCTAGTTTATTCTGACTTAGACTTTGATTCTTCTGAAGATTCTTCGTCTGCAGCGCCACCGTTGTCGCTAGGAACATCAGCTGCATCAACACCTTCTTCTACTTCAGGTTCTTCCTCTACTGCACGTGGCTCTTCCACTGTAGCTAGAACCATTTCAGGTTCTGATAGAAATTCTACGTTTTCAACAGCTGCGATATCAGCAACAGTCAAGTGATCGCCAGGAACCAATAGGCTAGCGGCGAGAACGTTAAGCACTTCTGGCAGATTAGCTGGCAGTGCCTTAACTAACACGTGGTCATTTGGTCGAACTATGAAGTTTCCTTGTTGTTCAGCTGGTACTTCACCTTCGATGTGAACTGGGATTTCAGCTTCGACTGGATCGTTCTTGTTTACAGCATGGAATGCAACGTGCATGATTGTGTTCTTTGCTGGATCCATGTGAACGTCTTTGATCATGGTTAGGTATTTTTCTTTTTCAACTGTTAGGTATACTGGCTGTCCTTGCCCAGCTGCCGAATAAGCCTTCTGTAGAGGTATGTAAGGTACACGGATGTTTATAGACTCTTTACCCTTTTCATATACTGTTGCAGGGATGTATCCCTCTGCACGAATAGATCGCACTTTTTTACCAGTAATTACACGTTTCTCTGCTATTAGCTCAATATTGTCTGACATTATATTCCCGTTTAATTGCTTATTAGTTAACTATTTAGATTCTATTATAACATCTCTTTTAGAAATTGGCCTGTAAAAGACTGTTTTACTTTAGAAACTTGCTCTGGAGTACCTTCCGCAATCACCTGTCCGCCGCCTTCGCCGCCTTCTGGGCCCATGTCTATTACATGATCTGCTGACTTCACGACATCTAGATTGTGTTCGATGATAACCATACTATTTCCTGTGTCTACCAACGCATGTAGCACCTCTAGAAGCCTGTTTACGTCATCCATATGAAGTCCTGTCGTCGGCTCGTCCAGTACGTATAGCGTGCGTCCTGTGGCTCGCTTAGATAGCTCTGTTGCCAACTTAACTCTCTGTGCCTCACCACCAGATAGCGTTGTAGCCGACTGGCCTAAGCGCATGTATCCAAGCCCTACTTGCACTAATGTCTCTAGTTTTTTGGCAATAGTTGGAATGTTCTGAAAGAAATCTAGAGCTTGTTCACAGGTCATATCTAGCACGTCTGAAATTGTCTTGCCTTTATAGTGAATATCTAGGGCCTCTGAGTTATACCTTTTGCCGTTACAAACTTCACAAGAGACGTATACATCCGGCAGGAAGTGCATCTCGATCTTGATCATGCCGTCTCCCTGACAGTTTTCACAGCGTCCACCTTTTACGTTAAAGCTGAATCTACCAGCTTTATAGCCGCGGATCTTGGATTCTGGAGTAGATGCAAATAAGTCTCGAATAGGAGTAAACAGACCTACATATGTCGCAGGGTTACTACGCGGAGTCCTACCAATCGGTGATTGGTTGATGATAATCACCTTATCCAGGTGTTCTATGCCTTCTATGTCGTCATGACGGCCTACTGCTTCATGTGCTCGGCTGAGCCTGACGTGCAGCTCCTTGGCAATAATGTCGTTTATTAGAGTACTTTTACCGCTACCGGATACTCCACTAACTACAACCATTTTGCCAAGTGGCAGCTCAACATCGATATTCTTTAGGTTGTTTTCACGAGCACCCCTAACCATCAGCGACTTACCGTTCCCTTTACGGCGTGTCTTCGGAGTTTTAATCTCCAGCTCGCCGCGTAGGTATTTGCCGGTGATACTTCTCTTATTTTTAGCAACGTCTTCAGGTTTACCGAAAGCTACTACTTCCCCACCGTGCACACCCGCTCCAGGGCCAATATCTACCAGGAAGTCTGCTGTTTTTATAGTTTCTTCGTCGTGTTCGACGACGATAACTGAGTTACCGAGCTCTCTTAACCTCTTAAGAGTAGCTATTAATCGTCCATTATCGCGTTGGTGTAGTCCAATAGAAGGTTCATCAAGAACGTAGAGAACGCCCTGAAGACCTGACCCAATCTGTGTAGCTAGTCTAATACGCTGAGCTTCACCGCCAGATAGAGTCCTGGCGCTTCTAGCGAGTGTTAAATAGCCCAACCCTACTTCGTTCAAGAACCTTAGTCGATCATTGATCTCTTTAAAAATCTGTGTGGCGATTGTCTGTTCTTTCGTAGTTAGCTTTAGGCCTGCAAAGAACTTCACAGCATCAGCAACTGGACGTTCACATATATCCATAATTGACACGCCTTTGACTGTTACTGCAAGGACTGAAGCTTTTAGTCGCTTACCATGACAAGAATGACAAGGCTTCTCTACCATAAATCGCTCGATCTCACGGCGCATAAAGTCGCTGTCAGTTTCCTTGTGGCGTCGTTCTAAATTAGGGATTACGCCTTCATAAGTCGTGTCGAAGTGTCTTCCGCTGCCTAGCGGTATTGTGTACTTCTCGTTTCCAGTACCGTATAGAATCTTCTCTGTCTGGGATTCAGTCAGATCGCTAGTAGGTATTTGCGTAGAGAAGTTGTACCTCTCGGCTACTGCTGTCATCTTTTTCATGTTCCAAGCATCTGGTGCCATTCTGTTGTATGGGCGTATTGCGCCTTCTGCAATAGTCAGTTTGCCGTTAGGTAAAACTAGCTCTGGATCTACTTCTAGCCTGTTGCCGAGCCCAGTACAAGTCGGGCATGCACCGTGAGGGCTATTGAAGCTGAAGGTTCTTGGCTCCATATCTGGTGCGATAAAATCTGGATACTCTGGGTTGTAGTATCTCTGCGAAAACTTGTGCTCGGCGTTATTATCATCAGCATCAATAATAAGCATCTGTCCATCGGCTAGCTGAAGTGCGTTTTCTACTGCCTGGAATATACGGCTCTTCTGGTCGTCATTATTCACTACTCTATCCATGATAATTTCGATGTTATGCTTGAACTTCTTATCTAATTCTGGGAATTCCTCTAGGCTGTATATTATGCCGTCTACTCTAGCACGAGCGTACCCCTGACGGGTATATAGCTCTGGCACGTGTGCGTGTTCGCCTTTTTTGTCTACTACAACTGGAGCAAGTATCATCATCCTATGGTCTTTGGGTAGGTTCTCTACTCCGCTGGCTATGTCTTGGATTGTCATAGTTTGTATTTGCTTGCCGTCTGGACCATGAGCGATACCGATACGTGCATAAAGTAGACGTAGATAGTCGTATATTTCGGTTACTGTAGCTACTGTAGATCGCGGATTTCTGCTGGTAGACTTCTGGTCTATGGATATTGCCGGGCTTAGGCCTTCAATGTAGTCAACATCTGGCTTTTCCATTAGTCCCAAGAATTGGCGTGCATAGGCGCTAAGCGATTCTACGTAACGGCGCTGGCCTTCTGCGTAAATAGTATCGAATGCCAGCGATGATTTACCTGATCCACTAAGCCCGGTGATAACCACCAGCTGATTCCTGGGGATCTCAATAGAAACGTTTTTTAGGTTGTGTTCTCTGGCACCCTGAACTTTTATGAAATCTGACACTTATATAATCTCCGTAATGACCCTGTATTATACAGGTGTTTAACAGATCAGGTCAATGCTATTAGTTTTGCTTGTATGTCTTTACTGTAAATTGTCCGAGATTAATTTCTCTAAATGGCTGGCGGAATCTAAGCTGTAGAGACTCGTCAATAGCCCCTAGACAATCTGACTCTGCATCGTGAGATAGCGGAGTGTCGAAATTAGCGACTGCTAATGTTGGCGACTGGAAACGATGGCCTTTCCTGCCACCTGCCGACGTAAAGCCTTTTACACCTTCATTGCTTAAGATCTCAAAGCAACCCTTCACCTCATCTTCGAGCCTATCTGACTCTATGGGTAGCAGTAAAGTCCTTCGTTTCCCTCTTAGTATGCTTGCATCTCCAAAATGTACCGGGAAGCCTTCGTCACTGATATTCTCGGCATTTTCAACTTTTACACTCAACCTACCTAGCTGAACACCTGCAGACAGTCCCTTGTTGA
>JBLFWT010000011.1:0-16147 GCA_047611885.1 Saccharimonadales bacterium (SeqCode)
GACCCTGTTTGTCGACCCTGTTTGTCGATACCGATCTTTCGGAAATTATAACTATTTGTATGAGATAATCTATCAATGACAGACCTCGATGTTAAATCAGTTTTACTAGAACACTATCCGTTCAAAGAAGTTCTACAACTCTCGTTGTTAAAAGGCGGTGTATCAAATAATAACTATGTATTTTCTAATGGAAGCCAAAAATACGTTGCGCGCGTATGTCTATTTGAGCCAGATAACCAGATAAATTCAATGATCCCTTTCCTGAAGCACGCTGAAGCAACTAACTATCCTGCGCCGAGGCTAGTCCAGGCAAACGACGGACGTGATTACCTGGATAACAATGACTTCCCAATAGTCGTTACTGAGTATCTAGAAGGCGATTCTGCAGACAATATTTCAATTAATATTGAGCACGTGAAATCACTTGCTCAGCTAGTCGCAGGATTTCATAAAATACACTGGAGCCCGCCGAACACACCAATCACACTTGATCCTGATTATATTTTTAACCTCTACGACAAGATTGACGGCTTTAGCCCGAACAATACAGACAAACACTTGTTACGCCTCATAGAACTAGTTGATGAATATCATGCAAAGTTCAAGCAGGCGAAGTTCACTGAACTTGCAGCAGAGCTCCCTCGTGGTATAACTCATGGAGATATCAATCTGGGTAACGTCTTACTCCATGGTGATAGTGCAGTGTCTCTTTTGGATTTTGAGGAACTTGGTGTTAGTTGGCAATTGCAAGATATTGCAATGATTTTGATCACCTGGGCATATCCTGACGGTAAACCTAATACTGATTTTATTAAAGCGTTCATAGATGAATATGAGCTGCATAGACCTATGGCGCAAATAGAAAAAGAGAATATCGTAAGTGCCATGGAGTTCATTGGTTTTAGGCAGTGTCTGTACGTTAAGAGCATGATATCCAAGGGCAACAACGCAATAGCTGTTGAAAATTTCGGTTCATACTGGGCACTTCGTCATCTGAACGAACATAGCCTGGACCTTAGTAACTGATACACTGAAAAACAATAAGGTCTCACCCTTACATCTGTTTCTGTAAGCTCTATATAGAACAAGATAATCCAATCGTATGCGTTCTCGTAATACGATTAAAGAAGGCGATACAGAAGACACTAGAGCCTCATCTGGCAGATGGTAGATAACACGATTCTACTCTTCTTAGGGCGAGACCCTGTTTGTCTGTTTGTCCTGTTTGTCCCTGGTTCCTAGACCTAGTTTTTTGCTATCTTATGATGTTCTTGGCGATATAGGTTTATGCGCAAACGTTTTCTAGATCCTTTTTATCGGAACTTGGATTTCGAGAATAACGTCATCGAATGATTTAGGGCGCTCAAGAAATAGATCTCGCCAATTCCCCGTAATGTGATAGCCATTAGCATCAATCCACAACCCTAAGGCACTATATGCAGAATGAGCTTCATCCATGCTTCCTTTGAAAACGAGCGTGGCTGCCAACTCAACAGAAGGCACATGCTCAATAGCTAATGGAACTTTCGATTTACCAATGGTGACTGAGTATTTTTTAGTAAGTTTGGTATTTAGGACGTAGCCAAGTTTCGTTTTGATACCTTCAAATTCAAAACCATCCATTTGCGCTATAAATAGTATTCTACCGATCTCGCCTGATGCAGGCCCAACGGACTCTATTAGCGCGGCCATAGCTTGTTTGCCGGCTTCAACATTTGGGAACTCTCCTTGAAAATTGAGATATTCCATCGCTTCGAGGTCTTTAGTAACCACTTCGTACTTAGGTGCATGTCCACTAAAGCTGTCTATTCTAGATTGAATTCGTTTAATACCGCTCATTTGCTCATCAACCGAGCGTTCCATTTCAGATTTTTTGATTACCAGCAATAAGCGCAATTCCTTTTCGGAAATATTGTCATCAGTAGCTTTCTGAATTTCCTCTAATGATAGCCCCATTTCCTTTAGCGCAATTATCCTATTAAGCTCTACAATCTGAGTTGAACCGTAATAACGATACCCGCTTGAGCTATCAGTGCGGACAGGTGTGAATAGTCCGATTTCATCATAATATCGAAGTAACCGCTTCGATACTCTTGCTACTCTTGAAAATTCGCCAATACTAAACATATTTATAGTTTAGCCTATTACGCTACGTGAACGTCAATTACTTGTTGACTTTAACGCTAGGTGAAGGTGTATATTTAGCCTAAGACATCAAATAACCAAGGAGTAATTAATGGCAACATCAAAAAAAATATCAGCAGACTTTCCCTTCAAATCGCATTTTGTAGACGTCAAGGGAAGCAAGATTCATTACATAGATGAGGGCGAAGGTGACCCAATTTTGTTTCTTCATGGAAACCCGACTTCTTCTTATCTTTGGAGAAATGTCATACCTTATATGACCAGCCAAGGCAGATGCATAGCACCTGACCTGATAGGTATGGGGAAATCAGGCAAACCAGATATTGACTATGGATTTCACGATACGTATGAATATCTGGAAGCATTCATCGAAAAGCTTGGGCTAAAAAACGTCACACTCGTTCTTCACGATTGGGGTTCAGGTATGGGGTTTAATTATGCAAACCTCAACCGTAAGAACATAAAAGCAATTGCCTTTATGGAGGCCATGTACGATGCGCCGACTACATTTGACATGCCACCATCGATTAAAGTTGCCCTAAAAATGATGCGCACGCCGGGGCTCGGCTGGTTGATGGTAGGCTATGGAAATATGTTTATAAAGAAGATGCTTCCTGACATGATACTTCGAGACCTCACTGCAGTTGAAAAAGAGCATTACGCCGAACCATACAAGACTATTAAGAGTAGAAAACCGTTGCTTGCATGGCCGAAGGCTGTGCCCTTTAATGGAGGGTCCCCAAAAGATGTCGCTAAAGCAGTTGCGGCCTGGAGTCAGTGGTTAACAGAAACCGAAATACCGAAGCTATGTTTTTATGTCACTCCGGGAGTAGCTGTTAAAGAGAAGGATGTAAAGATCATAAGAGAAAGTATGAAAAACTTGAAGATGATTGATCTCGGCGAAGGGCTGCACTTTATCCAAGAAGACTACCCACATGAAATAGGGGCTGAAATAGCGAAGTGGTACAAGACGATTTAATCAGCGGAAATTCGAACTACACTAGCGATTCATGTTCTCACCGAACGACAGCCATGGTCTAAGTACATTCATCACGTCTATCTAACAGTGTCTATTTCTTAATAATAGGTCCGAATTTCGCTCATTTTGGATAACCTGCCATTAGCAAAGTACTTGAGTTGTAGTTGTTCCAGACCGACATGCTCCACTAGATGTACACTAAACGCAAAATACCAGGTTTCTAGACCTGGCCTTTTGTAATTAACTTTTGTGCTACATATTCCGAAGATTGTAGAGGTATTAGATCATGCTTGGAATTCTAATGCGCTATCTGACAACTTTTACATACCCCATACATTTCGAAATGGTGCTCTGTTGGCTCTAAGCCAGCTTCTTTGGTTAGTGTATTCATTAAAGACTCGATACGTCCGTCATGCACCTCTTTTGTTGTGCCACATACTTTGCACGTTGCGTGATGATGATGGGGTCTAAATAAATCGCTTAGTTCAAATAGATTTTTGAATCCCTGGGGTACCTGCTTGAGTATTCCAGCCTTTTGCATAGAGTCAACAGATCTGTAGACACTGACGAAGTGCGCAGTGTGTATCCCCTTTGCAATGTCCTGTATTGATAATGGCTTACTGGTCTTGTAGAGTTTTTGGAATATTTCTTTCCTAACATGAGTTAGCCTGAGCTGATGCTTGCCTAACTGTTGCCTAAATGTAAATTCAATGGTTTTGTCTATTTGCATTACACTATCCTTATCGCAAATTATTTGCACTAAGTATACAACGTCTGCTTATATAAGGCTAGCAAATTAATAAACAAAACAGGATCATATATGTCATCACTCATTCAAGTTATCTTCTTCTCACTAATTGGCGGGGTATTTTCGCTGATTGGAGGGTTTTTACTATTATCAAATAAGAAAAGAGCGAGACATCTCGCGGAATACGCAACACCATTCGCGGCTGGTGCTCTTCTGGCTGCTGCGTTCGTAGACCTTCTTCGAGAAGCGGCACACGCGGGAGACATTGACAAAGCACTCATGTCTGCACTCGTTGGTATACTAGTTTTCTTCCTACTTGAGCGATTTTTGCGATGGTTCCATCATCATCACGACCATGAAGATGAATCGCATGACCCTACTGCGTCTCTGATTATAGTAGGCGACACTCTCCACAACTTTATAGACGGTATCGCAATTGCAGCTGGTTTCTTGGTCTCGCCTTCTACAGGTATTGTAGTAACTTTAGCGGTGGCTGCTCACGAAATTCCACAAGAGATTGGTGATTTTGGCCTCTTGCTTAAAAAGGGTCTAAGTCGATCAAAAGTCATTTGGGCAAATATAATCAGTGCACTTGCAACTACTGTCGCAGCCATTATTTTCTTTCAACTAGGTCAATCTTCTGATATTCCTCTAGATATTGTGCTCGGTCTAGTCGCAGGGTTCTTTATATACATAGCAGTTAGTGACATCATCCCGAGTATTCACGCAAGTGAAAAGAAAAACATTGTGGGTTGGCACTCAGCGCTTCTAATCATTGGAGCCATACTTGTCAGTGTTGTAACGATCAGTTTGCATGGCTATATAGATCAGGGGAATGATAACGACCACGAACATGGAGCTTCCTCGGAAACGGAAGAGCATGGTCACGGAATATATGATCATGAAGATCACGAAACATTGCCAACACTTGAGCTCCTCATAGAGGAAGATGCAAAGTCCGGATGGAATATTGAGCTAGAGACTACTAACTATACCTTTAGCCCAGAGAGCGTGAACGGTGAGAATATGCCGAATGAAGGGCATGCACACTTATACGTTAATGGTGAGAAAATAACTCGACTGTATAGCTCTTACTATCACCTTGTTAATCTTAAAGGTGGCGATGAAGTCATGGTGACGCTTAATGCAAATGACCACGGCGAATACGCTCATGACGGTGAAACTATTGAAGCAACAGCAACAGTAAACGATGAGCATGACGATTTCTAGTAGTCCGTCTAGTCCTTGTACTGAACAGGCTAGTTATATATAGTAAGGCGTAAGCATATAAGGAGAGTATATGGACGAGCAAACACCCAGTAAGGACGAATCAGTATCAACCGCTGAGCAGCCAGAAAAACAAGTAGTGACTCAAGTAAAGTCAAATTCAGTTAAACATAAGCTTGCATTGCCAAAAAAGCCAATGATGATGGCCGCCGCGCTAGCCGTACTAGCGCTGGGTGGAATCGTAGGATTTTTATTGATGAATAATTCTGACGATACCGAAAATGTACCAGAGGTAGTAGAAGTAGTAGAACAGCAAAAGGTTACTACACTCGGCGCATCTATTGCGACTATTGAAGGAACTGTAGAGTACAGCTCTGACGGTGCAAATTGGGTTCAAGCCGTAGGCGGAGAATCTTTGGCCAATCTGGACTATGTGCGTACAACCGCAGCTAGCCGTGCAATTATATTGATGGATGACGGAAGCGTCGTCAGACTAGATTCTGGTACGGAACTATACCTATCGTCACTAGAAATTGGTGATCTGGAAGTTACTCTAGTAAACGGACAAGTATACTCACGCGTAGTAGAGAGCGAAAACCAGACGTTTACAGTAGTGACAGCTAATGAACGGTTCCAGGCACTAGGTACTGCATACAAAACTTCAACAGATGGCGACAAAGATACTCTTGAAGTCTACCAAAGTAAAGTAAAGGTAGAATCTGACGACCTAGAAGTAGGCGAAGGCAACAAGTACGACACAGAAAAGAAAGAAAAAGAAGAGATTGATTTAGCATCACTTAGCGAAGACGAGTTCGCACAGTGGAATAAAGATAAGGACAGTGCTAAAGACGAGTTTAAGGATAAGCTAGGTGTACTTGGCCAAGAAGTTGCTGAAACACCAGCTCCAGCTGCACCATCGTCTAGCGCATCAGCAGGTATTACACTAAGCGCATCAGCTACAGATAGCGGTGTAGAGTTGTCTTGGTCTCTCAGCGGAGTTTCTGCTCCAAACGGCTTCAAAGTCGTAAGAGACAAGTCAAACACTTCTCCTTCGTACGGCGAACACTCAGCACAATATGTTGGTAAAGACTCTACTAGCTACAAGTGGTACGACGAAGATGGGCAAACCCACCATTACAGGGTTTGTATCTACCGTGACGGCGGCGCATGCGATACTTACAGCAACTCTGTACAGGTAGCATCACCGTTCGTAGAAAAAGAACCAGTAGCTACAGGAACAATCAACCTAACTATAGACTCAAACGTCCTATCATGGTCATTGGTTGGCGGTACGGCTCCACATGGATTCAAGGTCGTACTATCTGAAACTGCAGGTCCAGTCTACCCTACACATGCAATCAAGTACGTAGGTTCGGAAAAGACAAGCGTAGAACTTCCAGAAAAAGCAGTAGGAACGTACTACGTAAGAATATGTAAATACACAAATGGCACACAGGATGCAGGATGTGTAGACTATTCAAACGAGGTCGAATACGTCGTTACGGAGTAAATGAACTACGAATTCAAGACTAAACTCTGGGAATACACCGGTAAAGGGTCATGGCACTTTGTGACCCTACCGGTGGATCAGGCACTTGAGATACGAGAAATCACCTCCGGCAACACTAACGGATTTGGTTCTGTGCGCGTGAATGTAGAGGTCGGATCAAGTACATGGAAGACTTCTATATTTCCTGACACCAAAAACGACTCCTATGTTCTACCTATTAAGAAGACTGTCAGAACAGCAGAAAACATCAGTGACGGAAGCACTTTGACAGTGTCGATCAGCCTAATTGACCAGGTATAGCTGCTGTATACTACACCCATGACCAGTAACTCCAAAAAATCATTCATGATATCAATAGTTGCGTTTTGCCTGTCTCTGGGCCCTCTTTTTATCATCTCTTTCTTCCTCTTTATACTTGTAGCGTCTATCTTCGGCGAGCACCATTTCGAAGATCCAGAAACTGGCAGCTCTACGATTTTAGGTAATATCACTATAATGTCCCCCTACATAATCACCGGCAGCTTGTTTGTCCTAGGGATTACAAGTGTAATTGTCGAGAAGATAACAAAAGGCAGGATAAAAATCGCGACAAGATTCTTGAAGTTTGTTTCTAAGAAACTGAAACGGGTCAACGTATTTAGGGTCGGACTATACACAGGAATAGTATTCGTGCTGTTGGGAGTATATTCGCTCTACTTCCCTTCCGAATACGAAGTAGGCGCGAACATAGGTGGCGGGATTACTATTATAACTGGCAGCATACTGGCTTCCGGCTCTGCTGCTATATTGATTTTAAGGGGCAAGATCCTAGATAGATCCTAGATCCAGCAGTATTGTATTTGAAAGTTTTTTTGGCTTATTGTAGTGGGGTTTAAGGGGCGAACATGCTTGATACATACTTCTATTACTATAACATTACCACACAAATAACAGTTTGTCAAGTGCACCAGTGTATAACTCTTTAATAAACATTAGCATTTTTGCACTAATGCACTAGTCAAAAAATAATTCTTGTGCTATAATATGGGTAATTGTTTTTCTTTATACTGATAATCGATCTTATGGACGTAGGTTTATCGAGGGGCAAACCTATTAAACTAACATAAGGTAATAAATGAGCAGGAACTATTCTAGTTCTGCGCGTAAACCGCGCAGACCGTCTTCTTTTGGAGGACGTAAAAGCAATGGCCGTACAGGCGGCAACAGAAACAGATCAAGGAAGCACGGTCAATACATTGACCCGAAGAAATTTGTAAAGGCAGCAAAACATACTGAGCTAACTCCGTATACGCCAGAACATAGATTCATCGACTTTGAAATTAATGATCTACTTAAGAAAAACCTAGAAGCAAAGGGCTATATAGCTCCATCTCAGGTTCAGGATAAGGCGATACCTATAGCACTTAAAGGCGGCGATGTCGTTGGTATTGCTAACACTGGTACTGGTAAGACGGCGGCATTCATGCTTCCGCTACTAAACAAGCTAATGGCGAACAAAGGCACTAAGTCGATAATCATTGCCCCAACTAGAGAGCTAGCAGTGCAGATTCAGGAAGAATCTCGTAGTTTTGCTAGAGGCGCGAGACTATTCGACGTTCTACTTATTGGTGGGGCACCAATAAACAGACAACTTCGTGATCTACAGAAGAATCCAGAGATAATAATTGGAACTCCTGGTAGAATCAAGGATCACATTGAACGTGGTAGCTTGAAGCTAGACCAGGTTCAGACAGTGGTACTAGACGAAGTAGACAGGATGCTAGACATGGGATTCGTGAATGATATTCGTGACATCCTAAAGACAGTCCCTGATACTAAACAGTCACTTTACTTCTCTGCTACGCTTAGCCCTACTATCGAAAACTTGATTAGGACTTTCACGAAAGATCCTACTACAGTGATGGCAAGAACTGCAGAAACTAGTGATAATGTAGAGCAATCTATATTGCACTATTTCGAAGATTCTGAGAAAATCGGTAAATTGCACGATATTCTACTCGTAGATAACGTAACAAAAACCTTAATCTTCTGTGAAACAAAGCGATCTACTGAAAAACTCAGTACAGAGCTGACATCAAGAGGATTCAAGTCTGATGCAATGCACGGTAACAAGTCACAAGGACAGCGTCAACGAGCTCTTAGACAGTTCAAAGAAGGTCAGGTTAATATCTTGGTCGCTACAGATGTAGCAGCAAGAGGAATTGACGTAGATGGGATAACTCACGTTATTAACTTTGACGTACCGCAGACGTACGATGACTATACTCACCGTATTGGACGAACTGGTCGTGGTGATCAGACTGGTACAGCGATAACTTTCGTTACTCACTAGAGCCGCTTTAGCACTAGCTTAATAGGCTCTTTGCATCTACAATACGATGCATATGAAAAAGCACATACACACTAAAAACTGTACTCATGTACAACACCATCAACACGTCAGGAAGAATCGCTCCAAGAAGAGCTTTAAACTGACGTTTGTAGACAGGCTGGTGTATGTAGCGGGCCCAATGATACCCGTGGCTATAGTGCCACAGGCTTATTCAGTGTGGGTTAACGGTCAGACTGATGGTGTGGCCCTGCCTACATGGATAATATTGTCCATTACTTCACTATCCATGGCTTCATATGCGGTTGTTCACCGAGAAAAGCCTTTGATATACACATATATCCCGCTGTTCTTCCTGAATTCTTCGGTAGTAATTGGTGTATTGATTAAGGGCTAGGTTTTAGTTAGGACGCTTTGCTTTATGGATGCGCTCGTGGTTTAGCCCATAATAATGTGCTACTTCGTGCCAGACAGTTTCATATACTTGTTTTTTGAGTGATTCGGGTGAGTTAAATATGTCCACCATTGGTGTGCGGAAGATAGTTATTACATCGGGTACGATTGAATGCGTAGCCCCACCCCGCCCTGTTAAGGGCACTCCTTCGTATAAACCAAATAACGCATCGCAGCGCCTCAGACCCAGTTTCTGACGTTGATCTTCAGAGGGCTCGTCTTCTGTCCTGAAGTTGACGTTACCGAGCTTTTCCTGATATAGCTCGGGGATATTGTCTATTGCTGCTGATACTAATTGTTCGAATTCTTCCATTTTCATAAGACTATTATAACTGCTTAAGGTATACTTATCTGCATAGAGTATGCGAATAGTAGAACCTGGGTCAAGAACCAAAACTGAGAAGAAAAAGCGTGGACAATGGCCGCTAATAACGCTAATTGTGGCTATTCTGGCTATTGCTGTGTACTTTACTACCCAGGTACGCTCGGAAGTTAACTTGGTATCTGTTAGCGAGATAAATCCTGATTCTTCTGTGACCGAGAATCCAACCCCAGACCAGCTACAGGATATAGATGAGTTGAGAGGGTCTGGTGCTCTCAGGACGTTTAGTGGAAACGAATTTCGGCTACTATATGATCAGCTGCTTCAGCCAAATTTAGATAAAGTAGACTTACCCCCGGCTATTACTGGCAACGATCAAGCAGATTCAATAATCAGGCAGATAGCGGAGGAGCGTGGGTATAAGCTACGTAGCAACCCATTAACAGAGTTAACTAGTACTTCGGGGCCTCTACTGCAGGATTCTGTGCACCAGCCATGGTTGGATTTGCAAGCAGAGGCATTATCTGAGGGCTACGATATATCAATTGTCTCCGCATTTAGATCTGTAGACACACAGAGGTCGCTTTTCCTTGCTCGGCTGGCTGCTGAAGGTGTGAATGTAGACAATGTAGCAGCTGGACTGGCTGATGCAGAAGTTGACACCGTCTTAATTACGTCTTCTATCCCAGGCTATTCAAAACATCACACTGGCTACACATTCGACTTATTGTGTGCCGGATACGGATTTGACGATTTCGTTAGCTCTGATTGCAACGATTGGCTAGAGGCTAATAATTACGAGAAGGCCAAGAAACACGGATTTATCCCTAGTTATCCGCCTGACGCTGACTTGCAGGGCCCAGACCCAGAAGCCTGGGAATATGTATACGTCGGCATAGACTTGCTTACTCACTAATAGGGTTGTGGCTATGGCAATACTGCTGTATCTTTAGGTATGATGAAGACACAAAAAGAACGACTAGCCGCGATGCAGAGGGATATTAAGCCATTGGACATGAATGGTCTGAGCGGTCGTATGCTAAGACTTAAATCTAAAAATAAACCTGATCGAGAAATACTGTTAGTCTACGGGCACCATTCGTCACTAGAACGTATGTACGGGATAGCTGAAGCATTTACAGATTTTGGAAACGTTACTATGCCAGACCTACCTGGTTTCGGCGCAATGGATAGCTTTTACAAAATAGGGATGAAACCAACGCTAGATAACCTCGCAGATTACTTAGCTTCGTTCATAAAACTACGGTACAAAGGCAAGAAAATATCAATACTGGGGATGTCGCTAGGGTTTGTTGTTGCTACTCGGATGCTGCAGAGATATCCTGATCTTGTAAACAAGATAGAGATCCTGATGAGCCTGGCTGGGTTCACCCATAACGGCGACTTTAAGATTGGAAAATATCAAAAAATCGGATATCTGCTAGTTGCACGAACATTCAAGCGCAGAGTGCCGTCGATGTTCTATAACAACGTGATTTTGCATCCAGCAATGATCAGATTAGCTTATGCTAAAACACCGAACGGTAGAGTAAAGTTTTCTGCGCTGTCGGAAGAAAAGAAGAATGAAGCGATGGACTTCGAAGTACATTTATGGAGATCAGAAGATACAAGAACCTACTGGAGTACTGGTGTTCAGATGCTAGAGTTAGATAACTGTACTCAGCAAGTGGATATCGACGTGCATCATCTGTCAATCGAGAGCGACCAATACTTTGACAAGCATGTAGTAGAACAGCATATGAGAATAATATTCAAAGACTACCACGAGCATACAAGCGATATGGAAAATCATTCACCAAGTATTTTAGCCACTAAAGCAGAAGCAGCTCCTCTAATCCCTGATTCTGTGCGTAAATTACTTACTAATTAACACAAAAGACAATTCTGCTCAGATATGTATAAGGTGTGTTTAGTGATACACTATTGGTAATTTATGAAAATAGCAATTTTTACTCCTTACCATATATTTCTGTCTGGTGGTGTTAACGAACATGCTACTAACCAGGCCGAGATACTTCGCAAGCTTGGTCACGACGTAACTATATTGACCCCAAGGCCACGAGATAGTAAATCACAAGACTCTCCTAAGGGCGTAGTGTTCCTGGGGGGCTCGACCAGAATGAAAACACCAAGTGCTACTAGTGTAGATTTTTCAGCTACACTAGATAACGAAGCAATCGATGCCGAACTAGACAAAGGGTACGATATTATACATGTGCACGAGCCGTTGGTGCCTATTGCTGCTCGTCAGCTATTAGCTCGAGCTGAAGGTAGAGCGCTAAGAGTCGGTACTTTTCATGCTGCACTGCCAGGAAATACGATTGGTAAATCCCTAGTAAGTACTTACAAACAGTATGCAAAAGCTGTCTTGCCTCATGTAGACGTCATAACCGCTGTAACACCTGCTGCAATAGGGTTTATTGGAGACTATACAGACCTACCTATCAACTACATCCCAAATGGAATACGCAGTGAGCTTTATAAATACGTTGAGACTGAACGCGATGAGAATATGGTTTTCTTTGTTGGGAGATTAGAAAAACGAAAAGGCGCAAGACAACTATTGAAAGCATTTATTGAACTGAAGAAACTAAAACCTGAAGCGACACTTAAAATAGCTGGCACTGGGCCTTTAACAAGGTCGTTAACTGCCTTTGTTAAAGATAGAAACATCCAAGATGTAGAGTTCCTAGGATACATCGATGACGAAACCAAGATAGACTACATGAGTAGATGTGGAATATATACTTCCCCTGCCCTATACGGTGAAAGCTTTGGGATAGTGCTAGCAGAGGCGATGGCTATGCAAGCACCAATAGTAGCTCACCCAAACGACGGTTATTCATGGGTTCTGCAAGAAACAGGACGTATCTCTCTGGTTGACTGTAAGGACCCGGTTGAATATGCTCAAAGAATGCAGTTAATGATGGAAGATGATGGAATTAGGAAAGCTTGGCAGAAATGGGCTAAAGAGTACGTTAAGCAATTCGACTACAATAAAATTGTCGCTACATATGACAAGCTCTATAAAGACAACCTGAAGTAGCCCAGAATGGTTATTGGATATCTACTAGACGATACTCTCGATAAGCCAGACGGAGTACAGCAGGCAATGATAGCTATTGGCGAAAATATGAAGTCTAAAGGCCATGAAGTTCACTACATTGTTGCTGAAACCAGCCGTACAGATCTAACTAACATACATTCCGTAGGGAAGTTTATTTCGCTCAAGTTCAACGGAAACTCTATACGGACACCTTTGCCTGCGTCTCGAACAGCTATTAAAAGATTGCTAAATCAGATAGATTTCGATGTATTACACGTGCAGATGCCGTATAGTCCGCTGCTGACGGCAAAGGTTATGAAAATGGCCCCTAAAAGCACAAAAAGGTTCGGCACATTTCATATACTACCGTACAATTCTGCCGCAAATATTGGTACTAAGTTTGTTGGAATGATTATGCAAAGATCTATCAGGTCACTAGACAAATGTCTAGCTGTCTCCAGCCCAGCTCTGAAATTTATGGAAAAATCATTCGGTGTAAAGGGCACTGTTTTGGGCAACCCAGTTGACTACAATTTCTATAATTCGGTAAAGCCAAAGAAGTACGACAAACTTCAATTCGTGTTTGTAGGTAGATTCGATGAAAGAAAAGGTGTTCTACAGCTTGCGGAAGCTTTTAAGCAGCTAGATAAAGAGACGCGCGATAAAGTTCAGCTTACTATGTGCTCCAAAGGTCCGTTGTTAGAAAAGGTAAAAAAGATATCGGAAGACAATAATCTAGGGATAAAATTCCCTGGTTTTATATCTGAAGAAGAGAAGGCACAGTATCTAGCATCGGCAGATTTAGCCATATTCCCTTCTATTAACGGCGAGAGTTTCGGAATAGTTTTGACTGAAGCTATGTCGGCGGGTGCTAAATTGACTATTGGCGGCAACAATCCTGGATACTCTAGCGTACTAGAACACTGGCCAGAGGTCTTGTTTGACCCAACTAATGTAGTAGAATTTAGTGGGTTATTAAAGTCGTACATAGATGATCCCAAACAATTTATGGCCATAGGAAAGCTGCAGCACGAACATGTGAAGCGATTTGATATAGAGAAGATCACTGACACTCTAATAGGTATGTATAGTGATTAATTGCTACTTGCGATTATAATTAAATAGAGGGATAATGAATCTATGTTTGGACGAAATAAAAAGACACAAGAGTTTACAATATCTAACACTACTATAATAAGAGTGATATTCTTTATCGTCGTGACGATGGCCACTATCAGAATATTTGAAAACTTAGTCCATCCCCTGACATTGATTTTTGTGTCATTCTTCATGGCGCTTGCACTGAATCCTGCCGTAGAAACGGTGTCAAAGAGGCTAAAAAGCAAAAGTCGTGTACGAGCCACAGCAATTTCGTACGTGGCGGTTATGAGCGTTTTGATCGCATTCTTTTCCCTTGTTGTTCCTCCGCTAGCGCGGCAAACAACCGAGTTTATACAGGATGTACCTCAGACTCTTAGGAATATTCAAGATGATCAAGGAGCAGTAGGAGAGTTTGTTCGCAATAATAATCTAGAAGAGCAGGTCAGCCAGCTCTCAAATAGTTGGGCTGAAAATCTCGACTCTATTCAGGGGCCTGTAGTGTCTACTGCCAACAGAGTTGTTTCTAACTTGATATCTATCATTACGGTACTTGTCTTAACGTTCATGATGTTAGTAGAAGGACCTAGGTGGCTTAAGGCTTTATGGAAACAATACCCAGTTGGTAAGCGCGATCATGCAAGGAAACTATCGATGAAAATGTACGGAGTAGTCACGAATTATGTCAACGGTCAGGTAATAGTGGCTGCAATCGGTGCGCTATTCGCTATAGTTACGCTGTTGATTGCATCTACAATTTTTGACGTCTCTACTGGTAACGCGATTGCACTTGGTGGAATAGTATTCTTATTCAGTTTGATTCCTACTATCGGAGCAATCATGAGTGCAGCTGTAGTCGTTCTGTTCAGCTCGTTTGTTTCGATCCCTCTAGCAATAACAATGCTTATTTACTTCATAGTATACCAGCAGATAGAAAACGTGACCATACAGCCCTATATACAGTCTAGAGGCAACGAACTTACGCCTATGCTAGTGTTCGTAGCAGCAATACTAGGTATTGGTTTCGGCGGAGTACTGGGTGCTTTTGTAGCAATACCAGTAGCTGGTTGTGCAAAAATACTATTAGACGACTACCTAGAACGTAAAGACCAAGACTCTACTGAATAGACTCAGCTTCTGTCTACAGTTTATGCCAAATTTGTTGATCTTTTAAGTCTCTAACTCCGTATCCAAGTGCAGATAGCTGTTCTCTGATCTCGTCAGACTTTGCCCATTGCTTGGCGCTTCTTGCTTCTGCACGAGCAGAGATTAGTTCCCTTACGTTTTCTTCTATATCCGTTGCAGTCAAATCAATCCCTAGGACGTTTTTGATTGCCTCGATCACACTTTTGTTGGGTGACTTGGTTCGTGACGATACTTTATCAAAATATGTGTCTACCTCCTTCAGCGTACGTGGCGTATTAAGGTTATCAGCAAGAGAAACCTTCAATAGTTCTACTACTGATGTGTCGTCATCTTCTGGTAGTTGCAGTAGTGTATCCACTGAAGCTTGCCAATTCTTTAGTCTATTCTGGGAAGCTGTCAGTATGTCCCAGCTAAAGTTACTTTCGCTACTGTAGTGACTCTCTAGCACTAGCAAACGGAACGCCTGCGCACTATACCCCTTCTGTTCTATGTCCCTAAGGGTGAAGAAGTTGTTCAGGCTTTTGCTCATCTTTTTGCCATCCACTAGTATGTGATTGTTGTGTACGAAGTAGTTAGCAAAATCTGTAGATCCTGCTGCACAACTTTGCGCAATTTCGTTCTCATGGTGCGGGAATTTTAGGTCTATGCCTCCGGTATGTACATCAAAAGGTGTGCCTAGAGTTTTCTCGCTCATAGCAGAACATTCTATGTGCCATCCCGGTCGACCAGCCATTTCAGTCTCCATTAAATCTTCAGAAAATGTTGCTGGCCACTGGGGCTCTCCGTCTTGAGCGCGCTTCCATAAGGCAAAGTCTCCAGCGTTATCTTTGTCGTACTCGTCGTTTGATATTCTTGCTTTAGATTGCTGGGTTGCTATCTTTTGTAAGATTCCATATCGGTACCCTGCCTTGTAGTATTTGGTAATAGAGAAATACACTCCATCATCAGCTATGTATCCTATACCATTATCTAATATCGTTTGTGTCAGTTTGATCATTTCAGGGATCGTGTCTACTGCAGATATAAACTGGAGTGCGTCTAGGTTATTTCCTGTAGATTCTAGATCCTGCTTGAATACCTCAGTGTACTTATCAGTAAGTTTCTTTAATGCTACCATGGGATC
>JBLFWT010000012.1:0-16026 GCA_047611885.1 Saccharimonadales bacterium (SeqCode)
TTTTCGCATTTGGGCCTAGGTCAAATCCAAAGTCTGTAGTATCTGCCGCACCTACGGTTTTAAGTATGCCATTCCCTCCTACTTCCAGACCTGACCTTTCTGTAAAGGCTTCAAACAATTCATCTTCATATATTCCGACGCCTGGCTCAAATATATTTCCTGATTCGGGGTATTTTGCTGAAAGAGCGTCGATATTAGTTGCTGCTTCGAACATGGCTTCACGTTCCACTTTTGCACTTGCGACTGACTGTTGCCGGTCGCTGAACTCTTTCTGCCTTTTAGTAGAAGCGATCTCATCATCGTGATATTTTACAATACTCTTTTTTATCATTGATATGTCGTGGGAGCAATTGTCTTGAGATTCAATCTTTCTTCTAGGCTTTATTTCTGGAATCTTTCTTAGCGCACCTCTTAGCACGCCAGCTTTGGCACGGCCTTCGCCAACACTTTGGCCATTAGACTCTGAAAGTGCAGTTAGTGTTATTTGTAGGCCCTCAATGCTTTCTTCGTCGTTTATGACACGTAAATCTAGTGATTGAACTCCATTCTCTTGTTCAAAAATTTTTGCATCAATTTCATGGTTGACTACTGAAGCGCTCTCCTGACTGTTGACATCGTAAGAGTCCCCATCAGTAAATCTTTTTTTGTTTCCATAGAACACCCCTCCATTATACTCAAATATAAACACTGATCCCCTGTTATCTGAGTAGTCCAGCTTCCCTAACAGATTCACTTCACCAATAGTACCGTGAGCGTTGACTACGAGTGTCTCTCCGTGCTCTGATGATAAGTTGCGGGTCTCGCCTTCAGCTACTGACTGTAGTGAAGCGAGTTCTGGATGTTCCATCATCTGTACTCTTTCGCCATAGGCCCTTGTCTGCGCTTCAGTAAAAGCCCCTGTATTAACATAGTAGCCCTCGAGATCTTTACCGCTAGGATCATGCACAACTCTCAGACCATCAACCTCTTCTATCCCATCTGTCATCGTGAACCCAAGTTGTTCATCAAAACCGTTATTAAAGACAGTATCCATTGCATTATGGATGTCTCTACTGTCTGTACGCAGAACCGCATCTCCGTCCGAATGGACAGGGCTTAGCTCCTTCATGCCCGCGAATGCTGTTGAGTGATTTTCCATTTTGTAGCTTCTTTGTTTTTGTAAGATTCAAACATAATTATAGCAAATAATATCCGTTCTGTCAAGGAAGGGAGGTTGAGTTGGGTGTTATGAGGGGTATCGTATTTACTTATTCGTTTAGGCCGAGGTGCTTTTTGACTCTGTTTACTACGTCGGCTATCACTACCTGTGATTTAACCATGTAGTCGTCTACGCCCAATTCTTGTGCTCTTTGCTTGTCAGACTCCTGCGAGAGCGCAGTAAGCATGACTACCTTTAGGTTAGCTGTCTCTGGGGTGTTGCGCATAATGTCTAACACGTCGAACCCCGAAACTTTCGGCATCATTACATCTAGCATAACTAGATCTGGGTGCATGTCTATTGCCGCTGCTAGGGCCTCTTCCCCGTTCGGCACCCTTTTAACCGTAAATCCTTCAGCTTCTAATCGTGTAACGTACACGTTTGCTAATGCGTCATCGTCTTCTACTAATAATATTTTTTTGTTGTTTTGTTGTTGTGGATCCATAATGCTAATGTACGCTATTTTTGAGCATTTATCAATGACTTCACGAATCCGTTGAAGAATGGGTATGGTCTATTCGGTCGAGAATTAAACTCTGGATGAGACTGTGCTGCAAGGAAGAATGGATGGTCAATTGCCTCTACCATCTCTACTAAGTTTCCGTCAGGAGACGTAGCGGAAACTCTTATACCCCAAGATTCGTAACTGTCTCTGTATGAGTTATTACATTCATACCTGTGCCTATGTCGTTCTGTAGCTGTTTTGGACCCGTATACTTGGTGGGCCAATGAGCCTTGGGCTAAAACACTCTCGTAATTACCGAGTCTCATGGTTCCGCCTGTAGCTTCTTTGCCCTGCTGACCTTCCATAGTGCTAATTACTGGGTCTGCACTGTCTGAGTTGATCTCTGTAGTATGTGCGCCCTGTAAGCCTGCTTTGCGTGCAGCTGCTATTACAGCAACTTGTAGTCCTAGACATATCCCTAAGTACGGGAGCTTGCTGTTCATTGCGTATTGAGCTGCAGTAATCATCCCATCTACTCCACGCTCGCCGAAGCCGCCTGGAACGACTATGCCGTCAACGCCGGACAACTGTTCTGCCACATTTGAGTCTGTAATATTTTCTGCATCTATCCAAGATATATCCACTTGGTAGTTGTTATCCCATCCGGCACTTGCTAGGGCTTCGAATACTGACATATATGTATCTTGGTTGTTCAAGTACTTCGCTACTACCCCTACCTTAAGCGTAGGTAGATCTGCATTAACCGCTGTATCTACAAGCGATCGCCAGTCTTTCAGATTCGATTTAGACTTTCCGATCCCTAAGTGATTAGTTAGTACATCACCAATACCGCGTTCTTCGATAGTTAATGGAACCTGGTAGATAGACTTGGCATTTGGTAGCAGAATAATTGATTCTTCTGGGACTCCAGCAAACTGACTTAGCTTAGTAATTACATTTTCATCTGCTTCGCTTTCACTACGTGCGACGAGTACGTCGGGCACTATTCCTAGGCCGCGTAGTTCCCTGACTGCGTTCTGAGCAGGCTTAGTCTTTAATTCTTTAGAGGCACCGAGATACGGTAGATAAACGACATGCACGAAGGCACAGTTTTCTCGGCCAACACGGACACTAAGTTCACGAATTGCTTCGATGAAGCTCAATCCTTCGTAATCCCCAACAGTACCGCCGATCTCTACGATATGAACGTCGAAACCTTCTGCGCTAACCTGAATTCCTTCCATGATTGCATCTGTAACGTGAGGTATGATCTGTACGGTTTTGCCCAAGTACTTACCAGCACGCTCATCTTCTATAACTCTCTGTAGTACTCGTCCACTAATAAGGGAGCTGGACTGTCTTGTCTCAATATCCATAAACCGTTCGTAGTGACCTAGATCTAGATCAGTCTCTGCACCGTCAACAGTTACGAAACATTCGCCGTGTTCACCAGGGTTCAGAGTACCTGCATCTACGTTAAGATATGGGTCACATTTCTGTATATTTACATTCAAGCCGCGAGATTTCAGGACGTTTCCGATAGAGGCAGCAGTAATACCCTTGCCTACTCCGGATAGAACTCCACCTGTAACAAATACATATTTAACTGACTTACTCATACATTATCCCCTCGATAATTTTCATCTTATATTACCACAACAACCATCAGAGTAACAGTTTAGAGTTTGCATAATCCTACTGTAGTTGGCTCAATGCTGCGTCTAGTTGTGGATCTGCTTCTGCCTTTCTGTCTTCTGTTGTTAGCTCCACTTCAGTATCTGGGCTAATTCCTTCTTTGTCGATATTCTTTCCGTTCGGAGTAAACCATCGTGCAATAGTAACTTTCAATGAGCCACCATCATCTAGTGGGAGTAATCTTTGAACACTTCCCTTTCCGAAACTTTGTTCACCTATCAGAGTAGCTGCGCCTTGATCTTTTAATGCGCCAGCCACAATCTCGCTGGCACTTGCGCTGCCCTGGTTTATAAGTATCACTGTTGGTACACCCGCCAGAATTGGCTGAGTATCCGACTTGTATGTCTTGATTATTTCTCCACCACGCTTCTCCTCTAGGACTGTGGTGCCTTTTGATAGCCATATTGCGGATACATCCACAGATGCATCTAGTAGGCCGCCTGGGTTACCCCTAAGGTCTAGTACTATTCCAGTAACTCCTGCGTCTTTTAGTTCTGTCGCTGCTTTGCGGGTGAGCGAGACGGTATCGTCGCCAAACCTGCTTATGCCGATGATTCCAATATTGCCTTCTTGTCGCCATTCTACTGAGTCGATGTTGATAGTATCTCTAATGATAGGCACAACTACTCGTTCGCCGTCTCTAACTACTGTTAGTACTACTTCTTCGCCGCCAGGACCTCGAATTCTACTAACAGCTTCAGTGACACTAATGTCGGTAGAATCTTCGCCGTCGATTTCAATAATAATGTCGCCTGGCTGTATGCCTGCTCTGTCAGCTGGCGTACCCTTAAGCGGCGCTACGATAACTACGAAATTGCCTTCCTTTCCTAGTTCTGCACCGATGCCCTCAAATGTTCCGTTTAAGCCTTCGTTAAACTCTTTTGTTTCTTGTAGTGATAGGTATTCAGTGAATGGATCGCCTGCAGCTTCGATCAACCCCTCTTTTAATCCGTCTAGTAGAAGGGCGTCGTCTGTGTCGCCGTCGAAGTTGCTGGTTAGCTTTCTGTATAGTTCGTCTAGGCCATCAGTAGGAGCACTACCAGAGCCTGCGTCAGTAACAACCGGCACTAAGCTATTAGACCTGAAAGACACTTTGTCTCCGCCTATTAGCCAGCCAGTAGTAAACAGAGCGCCTGCAATTAGCACACCAGCGATTGCAAGAGCAACGCCCTTCAGCTTCGACTTTGTCTGTACTGGCTGACTATAGTTCACCTGTTGCTGCTGTTGCTCGTCCACCAATTAACTCCAATAATTATTGTATTTGCTTGACTCTAGTTTAGCACCCTAACCCTGTTTAGCATAAGAGTAATCTGATAGTTATATCTTGTCTCGTGTCTCATTAAACCGCAGCGGATTCATAAAAAAGTTTGCGTCCGTCGTCCGCCAGCCGGCGGATTACTCCGCGGTAAGCAGATTCACAATCCGGGAGAGAACAGTCTGCCTATAGCGAGACCCTGGGCACTGCTGGCCTCAGGCTTTGAGCTAGTCTGGATTGTTTATGCGAAAGTATTTTGATAGTTGTAGATAAGCTACTACTTCAAAATGAACCGTAAATAAAGAATTCAAACTAGCCAAAGAAGCTAAGCGGTGTTGAATGCCCCGCATTCAAGCAGGCTTAGCTGGCCTGTGGTCAGCAGTAACCGTAGACTTGGCCTGATGGCGTAACCATATGCGGATACCAAGTCTGCCAACCACCTCCATGATCAATAACTATTACGTATCCTAGGCCTGAACTACACCCTTTGAATATCACTTCACCGCCATTCACAGCCACAACAGGAGTATAGCTATTCGCTGCTATGTCTAAGCCGCCATGAAAACTATTCTGTCCACCATTACACTTAGTAGCATAGTACCAAGACGGAGCTACGCAGCCATACGACTGACTAATGTATCCAGACCCGCCTGATAAAGGCCATTCGTATCCATTTATTATGTTACCCCCACCAGCCGACGGATTAACCGTAGACCCGTTGTTATAAACCTGAAAGTGAATGTGTGGCCCAGTAGAGAACCCAGTGCTGCCTACTGACCCTATAACTTCTCCGCGCGCAATCGGACCATAGCTTACAAAATTACCAGCAGCCAGTAACGCCGCCAACTCTTCTTCGGCCTCTTCTAGATCAGATAACTGCTGGGCAACTACGGTTCTGTACCTTGATTCTTCTCCTTGCGTAGCATCAAGTAGATTCTGTTGCTCTGTCCGTTTCGCATCAACTACGGTTCTCTGTTGTTCTTGTTTAGTTAGTAGCTGTTCTTGTTCTAACTTTTCTGCCTCTATCTGGTTCTTTAGCTCTACCACCTGCTCAGTTGACTGTTTTACGGCTGACTGTAGCTGGCCCAAGTACTCTTGTTCATTCACAAAATCCGTAAAGCTATCAGTAGCCATCAATAGCTCGAATGTTGACGCCCCTGTACGTTCATAGATAGCCTGCAGAGTGGCTTTTAGCAGATCCTTCTGCCTAACTAGCTCGGCTTCGGCTTTAATCAAATTTTGCTTCAACGACTCTAGATTTACCTCTGTTAATTCAATTTCCTTATTTGCTTGGGCAATTTCTACATTTAATTCTGCTACTTTATTCTGCAGAGAGTCAGCTTCTTGGCTAAGTTGCTCGATCCTAGAATTGTTGTTTTCTATATCCTCCTGTAGTTGCTGAGACTTAACCTCGAGCTCATCTATAGTTGCGGCCTCGACAGCGGTCTGCCCCGCAGGAAAAAAGGCTAGTCCTAGCATCAACACTACAGCCATCGCCAGTGTCCGAAATTTTGTCTGTCTGATCTGTTCAATTACGTATAACATGTGTACATTTATTATACCGCATATGTCTAGTGTTGGCGGTAGAATCTAGAAGCTCGGATCTAGGAGCTAGGAGGAGGAAAGGATTGGGGACGGGAGGAGAGCAGCCGGAGAATAGTATCCTATGCTTTCGCCGCGCGATGAGAGGAGGAGTCACCTTCTCTCATAAATATTACCAGCTTTTAAGCTTTAGGTGTCGCTCCATAGCCAACATGGAGCTGACGGCCCCTATCAAGACACCTAGAGTGATTGAGCTTAGGAGCATTAATGTGACTGTCGTACCGTTCGTAAAGTAGCTGTACGTTTCTGCAAATTCGGGTGCATCTGCAACTTTAGATCCTAGTGTGTAGATAAGTGTATACAGCGCAGAGCTGGCTATTATACCTGCCATAACTCCGTACAACGATGCTTCAACTAGGAATGGGCCGCGAATATAATTAGGAGTTGCTCCAATCAGCTTCATAATACTAATTTCGTCTCGGCGAGTGTATATAGCCATACGGATAGTATTAAATATAATCATTATTGAAACAGCTGACAAGCTACCCGCAGCAACTATGCTGCTAACAGTAATGAAACGCTCCGTATCTGCGGCACGTTCTATCGCCTTTTCTGCGTCTGTTTGAGCACCTGTGTCCGTTTTACCTAATGCTACTCTATCTATAACCGCTTCGTAATCTGGGTTGTCTGCAAGTTGAGCTAGCTCGCTAGCTCTAGTCAAATCATTCAATGCTACTTCAAATGAAGGTGCTAAGAAATCCGCCCCTTCAAATAGTGCGGATGCCTGTAATACCTCTGCTCCGATTGTCGGGTCGGCAGTTAGTCTAGACTGCGCTTCAGACGGTGAGACATACTGAACCGTTGCTACAAAATCCATGCCGCGGATTTCTTGTTCCAGCTCAGAACGTTGCTCCCTAGTTATGTCCTCGTCCAAAAATATAGCTGTTTTCAGCTCTCTGGACAGCACATCAATCGCGTTAGACGTAGTGACATTTATAACTACACCAATAGAAATGATAATCAAAGCAACCAACATCACTGCAGTAGCTGCTATGGTTAGCCACAGGTTCCGGAAAAGGTTAACGAACCCGGACTTTAAGACCCTATAAAGTGTGTTAGCTCTGTACTGATTCATCTACACTAACCTCTTTGAGTAGCCGGCCTTAGCCCTATCGCCGACGATTTTACCGTCGCGCATAGTTACTACTCTACGTTTTAGCTTGTTCACTATTTCCATATTATGGGTGGTCAACAACACCGTTGTGCCGTGTTTATTGATCTTCTCCAGTACGCGTATTACGTCCCACGCATGCTTTGGGTCAAGGTTTCCTGTCGGCTCATCAGCAATCAATATTTTAGGCTGGCGTACAACTGCTCGCGCTATTGCCACACGTTGTCGCTCACCACCCGATAGCTCGCTAGGATAGCTATCTCCTTTGCCTTTCAGCCCAACTAGGTCCAAAACCTTAGGTACTGTATGCTTAATCTCTTTGTTGGACATCCCAACGATCTCTAGCGCAAAGGCTACGTTCTCAAATACGGTCTTTGCCGGCAGAAGCTTAAAATCCTGGAACACTGTTCCGATTTTACGTCGCAAGTATGGTATGTCTTTATCATGTAGCTGTTCGTAATCAATACCGCCTACTATTATTTTCCCACTGGTAGGCTTCTCTTCTCTGGTCAGTAACCTAAGTAGCGTAGATTTTCCTGCACCACTTTGGCCAACTATCACGACAAATTCTTTAGCTTCCACATGCAGATTAACGCGCTCCAGTACTGCGCCTTTTTTGTCGTAAGTTTTGGTTACTCTGTCCAATAGAATCATTAGTCTTATTATACCATTAGCATGAATAAACTCAGTCCATGATTATCTGTTATTTTATGACGACAAAAGCGAAGTTCAGCCGGAGAACCATATACTCGGCGTATAACGGTGTCTAAAATTGCGGATAATCATGGCTTGCAAGCTGGTAAGCTAGATAGTTGAGGACAGGTAGGATTCGATGAATTCGTTTATATTGCCGTCTAGCACGCCAGCTACATCTGTGGTTTCGTGCTTGGTGCGAGTGTCTTTTACCATAGAATATGGGTGCATTACGTAGTTCCGGATCTGATTACCCCACGCCGCTTGCTCATTCGGACCTTTTAGCTCAGATATCTTGTCTTTGTGCTGTTCTAGCTGTAGTTGAGCTAACTTGGACCTAATTATCGTCATCGCTGTCTCTTTATTCTGCAATTGCGAGCGTTCATTCTGAATAGCAGCCACAATACCTGTCGGGATATGCGTAATACGCACCGCAGAGTCCGTTGTATTCACACTCTGGCCACCCTTTCCTCCGCTACGGTAAACGTCAATCTTCAAGTCTTTGTCATCTATCTCTACCTGATCTGGTGAATCTACTTTAGGCATTATTTCTATACGGGCAAAACTAGTTTGGCGTAAGTTATCTGAGTTGAAAGGACTTAGTCTAACCAGCCTATGGACGCCGTTTTCTGATTGCATCTTTCCATATAGGAACGAACCGCCGCTGATTCCGAATGTCGCGCTCTTGATACCGGCTTCTTCGCCAGTTGACTGGTCGATTAGGTCAACGTTGAGATCTTCATTCTCTGACCATCGCAGGTACATGCGTTGCAGCATCTGTGCCCAGTCCTGCGCATCAGTGCCACCAGCACCAGCGAATATGCTCACTATGACATCGGATTGGTCGTACGGCCCGCCAAACTGAAGCTCCCTCTTAGCCGTCTCGAATTCTCTTGATAATAGCTCGAACTGCTTTCCTATTTCGGCTTCTAATGAAGAGTCTTCGAGATCAGCTAAATCTACTAGATCGCTGGAATCGCTCAGCAATTCGCTCCAGAAATCGACTCTCTTTTGAATAGCAGATTGTTTTTTGCTGACTTTCTGTGCATTCTCACTATCTGACCAGAAATCACCAGCCTGCATCTGTAATTGCAGCTCTTCGCTTTGCACACTGAGCTCTTCAATATCTAGCTTTTTACAAGCACCTTGAATATCAGTCAGGAGGTCTGTGTATTTTGACATGCTTTTATGATACCGTACTTTCCACTTCTGATAGTCACTGCTCTGGTTCTACGAATATCTCCGCAGCGTAATCGTGTAGTTTAGTAGCTGGTATTTTGGATGTAGATCCAAGCATTCCAATGCCCCATACAGAATTATCGATTAATTCCGTAAATACTTTTATGCACTGGTTGGCTGTCAGATTTTTTAGCTTCGATGGCAACTTATTCAAGTCATGAACCTCATCATTTAGATAGAAGCTTCCGTAACTACCCACTAGTCCACTGGCTGTCTGCCCTGCTCGCATAGTTTTACCTAGTAGGTGCTTCTGCGCTGCATCAAAATCCTCATCATCTATCTGACCATCCCTGAGGCGTAGTGCCTCATCGCGCATAAGACGCAGTAATGGCTGTGAATTAGTCTTACTAACCTGAGCACCCATCCACCATCCGGTGGTAGATCCCATCTGAGAAGAGCCTGATCCCATGCTGTATACCCAGCCTTTTTCTCTTGCTGTACCGAATATTCTTGAATACATTGTCTCGGTTAGTAGAGTAGAAACTAGCCTAAGGGCCACATTGTCTTCGGTGCTCATTGCTTGCGGTGAGTACATGTCTAGATACAAGTAGATGTTCGGGACACTAGGTTTCCTAACCACGTAAGGCTCTAGTAGTGCCTTAGGTTTCTCGTCTGGCATCGGTATTCTAGATCCAGACTTTGATAATTTTAATCTATTCTTTACTAGGTCGACAACCTCTTCATATTTTCCGTTAAAATTACCGGCTATGATAAATCTTGCGTTAGGCAATGTGTGAGTCTTTTTATAATGTTTCACTAGGTCTTCCCTAGTGACTCCGTCTAGAAGCTCAATGCGCTCTGGGTCAGTTAACGCACATAAGTCCATAGACTGTCTGAGCCCCAGGTTCAGATGCCTGAAGTGATTATTGGATCTGCTGATCAACTCTTCTCGGACGTTAGACATTTCAGTATCGAACTCTTCCTGAAGGAATAACGGAGTACTAATAGCATCAAATAATAGACCTAGGACTCTCTGCCATTCAAAATCTGCTGACTCTACTTCATATGTTATATCGTAGACACTTGTTGATGCGTTTGAATATGCACCATGCTGTTCAATTGCAGCCTGAAAGTCTCTTGCCTTAGGGTACTGTTTGTTAGCTCCCAGCAATACATGCTCCATTAAGTGAGCTGTCTCCCATTTTTCCTTCTGTAGCAAGAATTCTCCCGCTCTAAATCCCACTTCAGCAACGACTACGCCAGTCTTAGGCGTGTCTATTATAAGACCCTCAAGTCCGGACGCGAGCTTAACGTGCTCAACTCTATGTTTTAGCATTTATGCTTTACTTACGTTTTCTTTGCTTAGATCTGACTTTCTTGGCTGCTTTTCTTTTTTGCTTTTTTCTAGCTGCTGAATTTTTCGTTTTTGCAATAGTTTCGGTTCCTGAAACTACGTTAAAGTCACCGTCGTCGATCTTAGTACTTGAGCTTAGGATCTTACTAGCGTTATCTATCGATCCTCGAGCTGCACGAGTTAGCTCTGTTTCAACAGACTGATGTACGTGATCGTGTGCTACGGGTCGAGAGTGGAATAGTGAACGAATCGTATCGTGGCGTAGCTGCTGCTGCATCTCTTCGAATAGCATCTGTGATTGTCGTCTGTACTCTACTAATGGGTCTCTCTGCCCTACTGAGATCCAGTTGATACCCTGGCGCAAATGGTCCATGTTTTCAAGGTGCTGCATCCATAGGTTATCTAGCACTTGTAGGAATATGTCTCGCTCAACTTTTTGCATGATTTCTGGAGTAAATAACTCGGTCTGTGTCTCGTGCTTGTTCTGAATTTCTTTTAGTAACCCTTTTTCAAACTTTTCAGCTTCAAGACTGAACAGCTTATCGACTACATCGTCGTCAAAATCAAACAACTCCTTTAGTACCGTCTCAAATTCTTCACTATGAGAATCTGGAGAAGAAACTAACTGTCTTGCTTCGTCTGATAGAAACTCTTTAATCCTATTAGTGATACCTGCGTGCTTCAATATTTCACGACGCATAGTATATGTTGCTGTTCTGTGCCGGTTCATTACGTCGTCATACTGAACAACATTTTTACGCGAATCGTAGTTGAAACCTTCTACTTTTTTCTGTGCTGATTCTAGGCTTTTAGATATAACTCTGTTTTGTACGGGTGCATCATCCTCGATTTTCATGCGCTCCATGATGCCGCTGATTCTCTCACCACCGAAGACCCTCATCAAATCATCTTCTGTACTGACGTAAAACTGTGTTTCACCTGGGTCGCCCTGACGTCCTGATCGTCCACGTAGCTGGTTGTCTATTCTCCTAGATTCGTGTCTTTCACTACCTAGTACATATAATCCACCGAGCTCTTTAACTCCTTCACCGAGTACAATGTCCGTACCGCGGCCTGCAATGTTCGTCGCCAAAGTAACTGCACCTTTTTGACCAGCCTTTTCAACAATCGATGCTTCACGTTCGTTATTTTTTGCGTTTAGTACCTGGTGAGTAACGCCTGCTTTCTTTAGTAGTCGTCCTAGCTCTTCGTTGTGTTCAATTGCAGAGCTGCCCAGTAATACTGGCTGCCCTTTTTTCTGCAAGGATTTAACTTCCTCAATGATCGATTTATACTTCCCAGCTTTTGTCCGGAATATTTTATCCTGCATATCTTTACGAACCAAAGGCCTGTTAGAGGGTACTTCTAGAACTTTCAGTTCATAAATCTGGAAGAACTCTTCCGCCTCAGTAGCTGCAGTACCCGTCATTCCTGATAGCTTGTCATATAGACGGAAATAGTTCTGGAAACTAACAGTTGCAAGAGTCATTGACTCTTCCTGTACTTCGACGCCCTCTTTGGCTTCAATGCCTTGGTGTAGGCCTTCGTTATATCGTCGGCCAGCTAGTAAACGACCAGTGAACTCGTCCACGATCACTACTTCACCGTCCTTAGTGACTACGTAGTCTTTGTCACGCTTGAATAGTGCTTCTGCACGCAAGGCTTGGTCTAAGTGATAAATAGTTCTGATGTTCTTGCTGTCATATAGATTGCTGATCCCAAGAATCTTTTCTACGAATGTTATGCCTTCGTCAGTTATGGTTACGGCTTTTCGCTTTTCGTCTACTTCATAGTGCTTATCACGCTTTAGCTGTCTAGCAACCTTAGAGAACTGGTCGTATGATGCACCACTAGTCGCTGCAGGAGCAGAGATAATTAGTGGAGTTCTGGCTTCATCGATAAGGATTGAGTCTACTTCGTCAACGATAGCAAAGTTTAGATCTCTTTGGCGTAGCTGAGACTCTTCCTTGACCATGTTGTCTCGCAGGTAATCAAAGCCAAATTCGTTGTTTGTTCCGTATGTAATGTCTGCTGCATAAGCTTCCTGCCTGGAACATGCACGTAAGTGCTTCATACGAGGATCTTCATGATTATCATTAGAGTATTCAGGATCATAAATGAAAGATTGCTCCGGAATAATTACCCCTATGCTAAGCCCTAGGAAATGATAAACTTCACCATTCCAACCAGCATCACGCTGTGCTAAGTAATCATTTACGGTTACTACATGTACGCCCTTTCCACTAAGAGCATTCAGATAAACTGGAGCTGTGGACATTAATGTTTTACCCTCGCCAGTCTTCATTTCTGCGACCATACCTTCGTGCAGACTCATACCACCGACTAGCTGAACATCGTAGTGTCTCTGACCTAGGATTCGCTTAGCGGCTTCACGTACTGTTGCAAATGCTTCAGGTAAAAGAGTGTCGAGGGTTTCTTTCTTGTCTTCTGCTAGGCGCTTTCTAAGTAATACTGTCTGTTCCTTTAGCTTAGAGTCTGATAACTTCTCCATTTCAGGCTCTATTATGTTGATGTCTTTGACACGTTTTTGTAGTCGTTTAAGAATCTTAACCTGTGGGTCACCTAGCAGTCGTTTGATAGTTTTTTTCATCTAAATATACCTTTATCGTATGAAGCGTTAATTGTTTTTTCCACTATTGCCTGTACAGAGTACATGTTTAACTATTATTATACTCCAGATGGCCATCCAATGGCCACACAAAATACCAGATTATGACTGCTTTAAACTAAAAAACCCAACAATTCCAATAAATATAAAAGTAACTATCATTAGCAAAGATGCTAAAGCGAGTGAAACCACTATAAGCATCAAGGGCGATAAACTCTGTAACCACTTCTTGACCACAATAAAACTACTTGAAAAACTTGCCTAAAACTCTGCGTGCACGAGAGTTCTTGTGCTTGTCGTGCGAGATCGAGTGCTTTTCTTTGTGCCTCTTCAGTTGGTTTTGGAGCTTAGCTTCAACAATGTCCACTGCGGCGTACATGTTAACCGTCGATTCTGATGCAGTTAGTTTTTTGTCTGGTACATGTAGAATCACTTCGCAGGTACACTTTTTGCCACCTTTGCCTGTTGATTCTTTTAGCTTAACATCTGCCCTTGCTGCATCCCTGTTTGACCGTTTCATGTGTCTGTCTAGCCGACCGATCTTTTTCTGGATGTATTTTGCTAGTTCTGCGTCTATTTTGTAGCTTTTTTGTGAAGCTGCTATATCTATGTGATTTATCATATTGTCTGTCGTCCCCCCATATATTTTTGTATAATTTCTGGCACCCTTAATGTCCCGTCATCATTCTGATAATGCTCGATCACTGCCACCAGTGTGCGTGCCATAGACACAACGGTACCGTTCAGTGAATGCATTAGCTTTACATTTCCATCTTTGCCGCGTACTCTGACGTTAAGGTTCCTTGTCTGGAAATCTGTACAGTTGGAGCAGCTTGTAAGCTCACGGAAATTGCCGTCCACTTTTGACCAATACTCTACGTCGTACTTCTTGGCTGCCGGTGCACCCAGATCTCCGCTAGGTATATTTACTACATGGTAAGGAATACCGATCGCTTGCCACACCTTCTCCTCGATAGCGAGGATTCGTAGGTGCATTTCTGCGCTATCTTCCGGAAGTGTAAAAGCGTACATCTCTAGTTTATTAAACTGGTGAACACGGAATAACCCTCTGGCATGCTTGCCGTATGTTCCAGCTTCCTTCCTGTAGCATGGGCTGTAGCCCGCATATAAAAGCGGTAGATTTTCTTCATCAATAATTTCATCTGCGTGATAACCAGTAAGCGGTGATTCTGACGTTGCAATCAGAGTTAGATCTTCGCCCTCTATAAAGTACTCATCGCCCTGATCTGCAGTTCTTGGAGCAAATCCTGCTCCTTGTGCTGTCCGGCTATTGACCATGTGCGGAACGGTAATGTATTCAAAACCTTCCTTCACAATTAAATCTGTTGCGTATTGCAGAATCGCATTTTCGAGTAGTGCTAGGTCTCCTTTCAAGAAGTAAAACTTTGTCCCAGCCACCTTTGCCCCGCGCTCAAAATCTAACCACCCTCGCTCTGTGGCGAAGTCCTGGTGATCCTTGGCTCCGACAGTTTCGCAGTCGCCAAATCTACTGATCTCTTCGCCTTCGCCTTCGTCCCCAACAGGCACATCGTCAAAGTGCGGGTTAGGAATTCTACTCAGTTCTGTGTCTAGTTGGCTCTTGGTTGAATTTAATGCTTCTTCTAGCTGAGATAATTCAGTCTTTAGCTGCTTACCTTGATCTATTAATTCTTGCTCCGGCCGGCCATTCTTCATTTTGGCACTAATGACATTTTTCTGTGCACGTATTTCCTCTACTTGCTTTAGGACCTGCAAGTACTCACCGTCTAGTTTTAGGGTTCGTTCTATGTCTACTTCGACCTTTTTTTCATTGCTTTTTCGTTTTATCAGTTCGGGGTTATCCCGAAGTGCTTGGATATCTATCATAGTTTTATTATACCTTTTTTAAGAATTATATACGCGTGGAATTAGAAATTTATTCGGGAAGAACCCGAAGTCACTAAAGGTAGATTTCTGCGCTGTACTGTCTTCATCTGATCTAAATTATATCACTTTTTGTTCTTCAAGGCTTCAAGAGTTAATAGTGTTCGCGATTTTGCGTATTCGCAATGTTCGCACGGGCCACCCATTGCAGCCGTCCCCACCGCTGGGATATCGCCCTCCAAACAAGCTTTCATATCTAGAAGTGTCTGATCTACCCAGTCAGAGTTTCCGTGATGAGGGAATACATTGGTCTCGAAATCTATTTTGTCGTTAAAGCCGTCACGGTCTTGAGTACCAGTTGCATAGACGAAATAGCCTGTGTCACTAACGTCAAAATCATTTTGCCGAAGCAACCACTGATAAACTTCCATCTGCCGCCTATACATATCCTGCCAGCCACCCTTTGGTCCAAGCTTAACTACAGGCTTGTCCTTGGCCGTCGCCTTATAGTCTACGACCATTAGCTTACCGTCTTCGTCTTCCCAGACGTCGTCAACGGCTCCGAATACGTGTAGATTAGTTGGTTCGTGCAGGTGCACAACGCCGGTAAAGTTGTGGCGCCATTTATCTAGATCCGCATGCTGATATGGCTTACCGCCGACTTTAAACTTTGTCATCAACGGATGAGGCTTACCCCCTGCTCTATATACATCGAACTCTTTTTTGAATAGTTCATCAATAGCCTTATTGATATTGAACGGCGGGCCGGAGGGTCGCTTAATCTTCAAGCGAGCATCAAGCCAAAAACAACGTGGGCATTGAGTAAATAACTCTATCTTTGTACGACTAACTTTATAGGGTGTAGTTTGTCCGGGAGAATACGGTATTGCTCGTTGTTTCCAATAATTTCCAGCCATGCCTACCTTACTTCTTACTTCTTACTTCTTACTTCTTACTTCTTACTTCTTACTTCTTACTTCTTACTTCTTACTTCTTACTTCT
>JBLFWT010000013.1:0-15576 GCA_047611885.1 Saccharimonadales bacterium (SeqCode)
ATAAGTCAGTGATGCAGATTATACGAAGTAAAGCGTTGGGCGGTGTGTTGACTCTTGGTCTACTGCGTACACTTAGTGGCTTAGCTTTTGTGTACGCCCTAAACGAGACCACTAATACCTCACAATTCGCATCTATCTTGAGCTACAAAAGTGCGCTAGTCGTCATAGGGTCTTATTTCATCCTTAGGGAGAAATCTCATCCGAAGCTAAAGCTAGCTAGTACGGTCATCGCTACTGTAGGATTTCTGTTGCTGATATAGTCACTTTGAAAAGAAAATACCAATGCGGTGCTTTCTTTTCTTCTCTGCTCTACACCGAACCTCTTTTGCAGAAGGGGGCCAGGAAATATGGTAATTTGGCGAGCTTTCGCACAAGCAAGCTTGCACGCTCTCGCTCAAATTAGCGAACCTGCCCCTTCGGGGCTTTCAGGTTCGAGTGCTGGAACGGTTACCAAGAAAAAAGACCCATCTTACGATGAGTCTGTTTTCTTGGTAGCCCATGTGGCTTCGTCTTGGAACGGGATTATTGAGGAGCTGAGTCGATGGAAGTTGGTCTATAGGGGTGGTGTTAGTCAAGGTAGCTCTGGCGTGTAGGTGTGGAGCTACCATGTTCAAAGATAATCGACTTTATTTGACGAGATAAGTCTAGATTATTAGTGTGGTTTTGTCACAGCATCTACAGTTCTATAGAAATTACCAGTATCGTGAGTAGCCGATATATCAACAACACTAGAACCTAGTCCTTGGTGATACTCCGCAACATTCTGTATTTCAGACTCTGTTCTTGGGGTGTCTGCAGGTACAGTTTTGCCATTAATATCATTTTTAAGCATGCCCTCCATGTTTACCACTCTATGAGCGTCAAGTCTTCTAACTGCACGTTCATATGAATCAGTATCTTCTGGCTTTTCCACTCTTGCAGTTACGCCAAGCTCTGGACCTTCTATTTCAGACACTAATCGTCGGGCATCAGTATGTAGGTCAGTGGTTAGGTCAACGTGTTGATGAACTGTACGAAGTGGCTCACCATGGTTTATTTCTATTCCAGCTTTATTTCTAATAGCAGATAGAGCTTGCTTACCTAATTCTTCTCCTTTTGATGTTCTTGATGCTACTAAACCTGCCTCGAGGGAGTGTACTTTGTCTTCTGGCGCACCTGTTGAAAGTGCTTTATCTCTAGTTGCATGAGCATAAGCTCTTTTCATTCGTGGATTTGTTGATTCTGGACCAAATTGATTATTCATAAGTTCTATATTACACTATTATATAATAAAAGTCAATAGCAAACTATTTGGGGCTTCTTTACTTCTTGGAATAATATCCTTGAGGAGTTATCTAGGTGGAAAACAGTCTATAGGGGTGGCTCTAGTTTAGGTAGCTCTAGTGTGTAGGAGTGGAATATATAGTTTATATTTTTCTAAGAATTGAAAGAAGCTCGAGATTTGCATAAATCTTCTGACCTCGAGAATGTGTATCAATATGCTCTATTATTCCATGTTCTTCTAGGGTATCAAGATACCTACGTACAGTATTGGAAGGTATATCTAGTCTAGAAACTATCAGTGAAACTGTGACGTATGGCTGAATAAAACAATACTCAAGTAATTGGAGTAACCCTAGATGAGCACTCTCATTCTTGACTTTATCTCGATGTTTTTTAAATAAGCCATCAATGTCCCTTGCTACTATCAGTGATAGTTTTGCCTGTGTTTTTATTCCTTCAGTGAAATATCCTAACCAGCTTTCCCAGTCTTGCGAGATGTCGACGCTATGCAGTGCATCTACGTAGTTCTTTCGATTCTTTTCAAAATAGCCACTAGGGTAAAGTAGAGGCGCCCTTAGAGCTTTTCTCTTTAGTAGGTACAAGGTTATTAATAATCTACCTGTTCTACCATTTCCATCTTTAAAAGGGTGAATTGCTTCAAATTGATAGTGGATTAATCCTGCACCGATTACGGGGTGAATAGTTTCATCGTTGATTAATTTGAATAAATTGTCCATTAGGCCCTGCACATGGAAGGCTGAAGGAGGTACATATCTAGCATCTCCAAGGTCGGTGCCATCTTCCCCAATCCATACATCATCTTTTCTGTATTTGCCTGGGCTCTTTGAATCACCCCTAACACCCGACATAAGAGTCTTATGGAGTTGTTTAATCAAGAATTGGTTCAACGGACGTTCTTTAATGGTCTCATAGCCATGAACAAGTGCCTTCTGATAGTTGACTACTTCTGCTACGTCATCCTTTTTATCTGGATTTTCAATGAACTCTGATTTATATACATCTTCTACAGATGCTTGAGTCCCCTCAAGTCTAGTGCTCGACTCCGCCTCCTTGTCCAATAATGGACGCATCAATAGGTTAGGGTTATGCAACAAGGATACCGCTTCATTTAAACCACCAAGAGCACCTTGTGCGTCTGCTAGCTTAATTGCAAACTCTTCGTTCCAGATATTTTTCAAGTCTGGGGGGAAAGTATTAGTGAGTAATACGTGTGTCATCACGCCAATAATACACAAATTTGGGAGGGTTAGCAAGTCAGAATACCATGCTTGGCGTGGTCCCACCTCTGGTATTGACTATTTATTGATTACATTTCTTAATGAGTAAACATAAGTAGGAAACTATTTATGCTCTATGTAAACTATATTATAATTCGTTTCTAATCCTTACGGTTTCACTAATACATTATTAAGTCACAGCAAAGTATACTCAAATTATAAAGTCCTCTTCAAAAAGCCTATAACTGCATACTCCGCATGGAGATGTGAACACCTTATTAAACATGAACTATACCCTAGCCGCTGGTTATTAAGAACATACAACACCGCCTCCAATTTCAGTACATCCGTTGTCTAAAGGTCCTGCAAAAAGTAAAAATAAGCCTACTAAAAACCAGATTATCAGTAACGCAAAAGCAGTTTTTGCTCGTTTACTATCACTGCCATACTTCTCGCCTATGTGCGAAGTTAGCCCTGCGATTACTAGTAAGGCTGCAGTCCAAAAAATAATCATACATTAATAATAGCAGAGCATGGTTTCAGAGGCATTACTGTATAATTCTTAGCTTCGCTTGGTTCGTGGGCTGTGAACTATCTTACTTCGTTATTTACAAATCATAGGGGGTGGACACACATTTAGCAACTATGCTGTGTGTACTAGCTATTTCAGCTTATTGTCTGAGGTAGAAAGTAACCCCTTGGCAAGGCAAATGCTAAAAAATGCTAAGAATAGCTTTGAAAAAGCGAGTAAGTAAGAATACTATGTGATTATGGCAAAAAACGACGTTTGGCTTAACGGGGAAAACCCATACGAGCAGATTAAACAAAAAACGAAACGACAGTGGCACATGTATAGACTGTGCGAGGATATTGAGTTTATAAAATCAGTCCTTGACACTAGAGAATTAGCTTTACGGTACAACGGTGAAGCAATAGATGATGATGAATTAGAACGCCACAATAAATTTGTTCATCACATTCAAGCTCAGCTTGCAACACTTTGGGATATTACAGAGAAAGAATTTTTTGAGGTATACAGTGAGTCGGTAGTTGACCTACCTTTTGAAATAGAGCCTACCTTTGAAAACAATTCTGTAACTATTAAAATTCGAAATACTATAAACAAGACAGATTACATACATGCCTGGGACTACATTGAGCGTAGACTAAGAATAGATGAGGTGCGGCCCAGAAGAAAGCGTGCACCAGAAGATACAAAACTAATATATGCAATATCTAGGTCAAGACATATAGGTTTGGCTTTTACAGAGATTTTTAAGTTGTACCAGAATGGAGATCTAGGAACATACAGTGGCCCCACTAACCAGTTTGACTCAAAAGATAAATTAGAACGTTACTACAATAAGCACAAAACAGACCGATAAGGTCTAGCTTAAAGGGGGTGTGAAATCTCGTCTCGTTAAAGGCACAATTGAGACATGGTAACTGGGATTAGTTCAATAATAGACAACAATCAACTGCCAAGGGACAGTAGGGATAAGAATAGGAATGGACAACTACCAATTGGTTCAGTCGATGCGTTAGCAGACGAACTTGTAAAGGAGTACTCTAATCCTGGTTACCGTAAATGGTATTGCAAGGTAATTTATGACAACGGCATAGAACGAGTACTAGAATGGCGACGCCGAGCCGAAGAGGGAGATTATCCTGCAAAGCTATTTAGCAAATATGCTAAAGAAGCATCAACACATAGAGCCTCTAGGGATAGCCGTGCTTGATAATCAGGGTAATCTATCGTTTCCACCTAAGACAACGATTGTAGAGGCTAGAAAACTGTTAGGACGGAAGTATAGTCACTTGACCGATACCCAAGTACAAGAAATTGTTGTTACATTAACGTTATTAGCAAGAAATACCTTGAAACTATGAGGTTCCTAAATATTGTTAGGTATGTTAGGATTTTGTTATGAACGAAGCAAAGATTAAATCAGTCGCATATATTCGTATCTCTTCAACCAGACAGATAGATAATGAGAGTCCTGAGACGCAGAGGGAAAGCATCCGTAAATATGCGGAGGCTAACGGTCTAGAAATAGTTAATTGGTTTGAGGATATAGCAAAATCTGGCAAGAACACCGAACGTGACGGCTTACAAGAACTCTTGAGATATTGCCTTTCACAAAAAGGAGAAATCAAACATTGGATAGTCTATAACATGAAACGGGCTTCCAGAGATATTGATACTTACTCTACAAACGTACGCACGGTATTAAAAACTATGGGTATTACCGTACGCTCAGCGACAGAGCCTGCCGTTACTGATACAAAAGAAGGCAGATTTATGGAAAATCTTCTGGTCATGCTCGGGCAACTAGATAATGAAGGGAAGGCAGAAGTAACTATTGATAACATGAGGTCTTTAGCCCTACAAGGATACTGGCAACACCCACCCATAGTAGGATATGAGCCAGCTAAAATACCCAATGATTTAGGTAAACTACGCCCTTCCCTAAAAAAAACCGCTATGGCTACGAAAGTTCAGGAGGTACTAGTACGGTTTAGTGCAGGCGACATAACAAAAGCTGAGCTTACAAGGTACGCTAGTAAAAGTGGCCTAAGAAGCAGATATGATAAGAAACTAGGCGAGGATAGTATAAACAGGCTTCTAAAGAATCCAGTTTACGCAGGTTACGTTTCTGATAAATTTACAGAATATAAGCTTGTACAAGGTAAGCACGAATCCATCATAGATAAGAGTACTTATGATAAAAATCAACGTTACCTTCATGGAGCTAGTTCACGTAAAGGCGAGAGGCATGACCATCTAAATCCTATCTATCCACTAAGGGGCTTACTTCATTGTATTAACTGTCGAAAGAAGCTTTATTCATCAGCGCCACAAACAGGAAACGGGAACAGGTCTCCAAGGTATCACTGTGCACGAAAGTCATGTGTCGGAAAAGTACCTTCAGTAAAGGCAGAAATTGTTCATGAAGAATTTGTTGAGATGCTGAAGCGGATTAGGCCCTCGGACGAAATACTGAAGACCTATAAACACATACTTGTTAAAGAGGCCAACTCTGCTCTCGAAAACTTAAATTCAAGAATTTCCAATCGTAGGGACAAGTTAGATGAATTATCTATTCAACGCAGCAAGGCGATTGATAAACTTGTTGAAGGCTCACTAACCAAGGAGGAAAAGGACGATTATGTTAATGGAATTGATGGACTGAAGGTCAAAACAGTACAGGAACTAGAAGGTCTAGAGCATCAACAAACGGTTCGTGAGTCAGACATTGATATAGCTATAAACGTAATGGAAAGTGTACATGAACAATGGGCAGTATCTGAGCTTGACTTACAGCATAGGTTCCAAAGCATGTTGTTCCCCAGGGGTGTAGTGTATGACTCGAAGAATCATAAGTTTGGAACCTCTGAAATAAGTGAGCTATACAGGTGTTCTACAATAGAAAAAGCACCTATTGGTGCCCTGTCTGGTACTTCAAAAAATTACTTGGTAGCGGGGCCAGGACTCGAACCTGGGACCTCTTGGTTATGAGCCAAGCGAGCTGCCGCTGCTCCACCCCGCGATACTTATGTGGTGGAAATTGAATTTGTTTGTAAAAATGTCAGTTTTGCTGCTTGGCTCATTATGAGCTATTTCTTATTCTGCAAGAGCTGCCGCTGCTCCATCCCACGATAGGATTGATTAGAGCTAGATAATAATAGCAAACAGAGGTCAGAATGTCAATACGAATTTGCTATTTATATAGAAAATGATCTAATTACCAAAATATATGTTTAGCCAGGATTCAATATTTTGCTGATATTGTGGCTTATTAGTCTGAATTTCTTCTGGATAAATCTCTTCTATGGGTGTGCTTAATGATTTTAGAGCCACTTCTTTAGGTACTATGTATACTTTTTCTCCTGGAGCAGCACGCCCAAACACTCTACGAGCTGTGATCTCTGCAAATTCATCTGTTGCTAGGTAGTCATTCTGAAGTTCTTTATTACGGTTTTCTAGCTCGAAGATAGTGTTTTCCTGTTCTATCTCAGCTACTTTAAGAGACAATTCATAGTTCTGCTGCACGATCTTAGCACCGTTCCAGAAAACACTCATAGAAATAATAGCTACAAACACTAGCACTGCTATACGAGCATCGTAAATTCCCTTGTCTGCTAATCTACGCCCGATCGCTGATCGAAATTTGTTTATAAGGAATTCCATGTGCACTTATTTTACCACTGAACGGTATTTGTAGTGCTTTATTAAGAGGGCCATGCTGGAATTGCCCACGTTCCGCCGGCCCTGAAAAACACCTATGAAAACAAGTTTTCAAGGGTTTATTCATTTCCGAACTGCCACTGGCAGTTCTCACCAACGACCAATTTGGTCGCTGTTTCAATTCCAGACAGCACAAAACGAAACAGATCCACAGTGAGTGGATCTGTTTCGTTGGTGGGGGTGGCTGGAATGCGCTCCGCTTGCACGGTAATAAATTTCTTACATGATACTATCATGACTAAATTTTTACCTGTAGAACCAATTCTTCTGCGGAAGATTGCCTGGTTCAATACTAGACTATCTCACCAACTAAAAAACCTACCGTTCGGTAGGAGTTTTAGTTGGTGGGGGTGGCTGGAATTGAACCAGCGACCAATCGATTATGAGTCGAGTGCTCTAACCCCTGAGCTACACCCCCATAGGTGCGTGTGCATTAAAGGGTTATTCCGGGTTATTATACTCTTTTTGACCGAAGTTTTCAACGGGTTGGAGGATAATTCATTTCGATAGTGACTTTACTTTGTATAGTCACTCTATGCATCAGTATTACGCGCAAGTAGCCTAAGGTATGAAGGCTAAGTGTGACATACTTTACTTTTTAAAGTAACCATATACGCTATGCTTAGAGCATGAAACCTAATATATCTTGCAAAGCAGTGGAGAAAAGAGCCGGAAGCCTGCAGCGCACATTATCATTAGTCGGAGACAAGTGGTCGCTGCTAATGATTGGCTATATGATGAAAGGACCGGTGACGTTTTCTGAGCTAGAGAAGTCTCTGGTGGGCATCAGCCCCCGAACGCTTAGCGAGCGCCTAGACGACCTTGAGCAATACGGCGTAGTCAAACGTAGATTATACACAGATAAACCTGCCCGATACTTATATGACTTAACTCCTAAAGGCCAAGGGCTTCGTCCTGCACTTATCGAACTAGCTAGCTGGTAGAGCTAATGCAACCATGAGGGTTATTTGGTCTTTAGCAGCTCTAACATTTCGTCTATCGACTCTGTATTCATTAGCTCGTTTCGGAACTCTGCTGCGCCGTCAAAGCCACTAATGTATAGCTTGGCAAATTTCTTGACTGGGTTAAATTTACGCTCGTCGTTAGGATAAGTTTCTTTGTGCAGAGTCAGATGCTTGATCAGTATCGCCTCCCTTTCTGTCCTACTTTTTGACTCCCATATGCCAGGACATTTACACAGGCTAGGCACATCGAGATCATGTGGATTTTCTCTCTGAAGCACGGAGCCAGGCGTATCCTTATACGACGACGCGAGTACTGGAGGGGAAAAATTCGCAGGATCCGATGAAGCAGACGGCGCAGTTTGCTCTGCATACTGGCAGGCCTGCTGGTGCCTTGTCTGTGAGGAAAAGCAGAATGGGTCGTGAAATACACCGCGGCCTATCATAACCCCGTCTATACCGTATCTCTTCGTCAACTCGTCGCCATGAGCACGGTTCATGATATCGCCGTTCATGATAATTTTAGTATCAGGTGATATCTTGTCTCGCAACTTTACAATCTCCTCTATACACTCCCACTGCGCCGGTACCTTGCTCATTTGCTTAGTAGTCCTGACATGGACTGACAGCATAGACGGCTTCTGTTCTAGCAAGAACTCGTGCCATGTATAGTCAATCACACTATAGCCAAGCCGTGTCTTGAAACTGACAGGTAGATTATTCTTTCCTGCAGCTGCACCCTCCTGCGTGGCCTTTATGATGGCTAATGCTTCGTCTCTAAGTTCTGGCTTCTGCAGTGCGGAACAACATCCAGCACGGACTTCGCTCTTCGCAGGACAGCCAAAGTTCAGATCAATTCCTACGAACCCTGGTATGGCCCCGTCAGATAGCTCTTTGGCCACTGCATAAAAATTATCGGGGTTCTTTCCCCATATCTGGGCTATTACATCAGTTTTATCCAGATCAGTTTTAAGCTTTGGCATCAACCGAGGCCTACCGACACTGCATAGTCCGTCTACATTAACGAACTCTGTCATAGTTAGATCAGGAGGCGAACAGTCATGAACTATACGTCGGAAAATCGTGTCAGTCACGTCGTCCATAGGCGCCAATATATAGATCGGTTTATTCATAAGGTGTTAATTATACAATATACTTAAACTTTAGGGTAACTGAAGTTCCTTAGCCTACAGTTCCGGACGTATCGGGTTGGCTAAAGGTATTGTTGGGGGGCGGTCAGCATGATAGGTACCTAAGCGATTATTCTCTACCACTCTCACATGTCTAGCGCCGTCTCCTCCTGGGTTTTCAGCTCTAGTTTGAGCTAGCCTTTTTATGTTCTCTGCTCGAGTGAGTGATTTAGCTTCCGGAGCACTTTCCACAGTAGGGTATATACGTTCATCTTCTCCTGCTTGTGGAAGTACAGCGAAACTACCAAGATTATTTTCAACTCTAGCTACAGTTCCGTCACTGTACCCTAATCTCGCAGCCACTTTAGGATCCAATCCAGGTGGCAATCCAGCAGCATTCGCATTCTGAACTTCAGCAATTAATGCAGGACTTAATGTTTCTAGGCTTAGGGGTCCGTGTGTCATAGGCTTTATTATACCATACTTAACATGTTAACGCAAAGATTATCAGTATGAACTATATCACATTTACTCGTCGCCCACATTGCTACTATTCCCAGCGAAAGAGCTTGAAAGCAAGTAGGTAGATCACCACCGTCCAGACCAACATCACACCCAGCTGTGGACCCAGGTCAAAGATAGTCTTACCTTCTGTGAGGATCAGCCTCAAACCGTCTACTATAGGAGTGAGCGGGACATACACCACTACCTTTTGTAGCAAGTCAGGCATTAGGAAGGTCGGGAAGAACACCCCGCTCAAAAACATCATAGGGAATGAAATTAGATTCGATAGAGGCGCTGCTTGGTTGGCGTCTTTTGCCCATCCAGCAATAGCCATGCCAAACCCGAACATACAAGTGATAGCCAACACCGTAAAACTAATAAAGCTGAAATAGTCGCCCCTCATATTGAAGTCAAACACCACAACTCCGATGACAAACATTATTGCTACAGATATAATCCCTACCAGGATGCGGTTAATCGCTGTCGCTACGACTAGTTGCCAGACTTTGATAGGCGACACCTGCATCCTCCTGAGAGCACCGAGCTTTTTATCCCCTGTGAATCCTTCACTCATACTAAATATACCTAGCGACAATATAGAGAATCCTATTAAGCCCGCCAATGTATAGTCGAACTGTGACAGATCGGCTGTCTGAATAGACTGAGCATTCAAACTAAATGGTGCCTTAACTGGGTTGATGTCTTGGTTAATAGCGTCGATTATTGAACCTAGTACTGCTTGCAGGGTAATAGCTAGTTGCTGATCGCCCTCATCATAGAACAACTTCAGTTCACCTGACGGATTACCCTCGTCACCTATCACTCCGAAAGATTCAGGTAGCTCAATAATCCCGTCTAGTTCACCCCTACCCATCTTCTCTTCTGATACAGCAAAGTCTGGAGAGTCTTCGTCGATCACGAAAATCTCTGTCTCATCCAGCTTTGCAGCAAATGCATTAGCAAACTGCGACTCAGACTTGTTAATCAAAGATATATTGAACTCGGGCCCGCTGTCATTGCTAAATATCGATCCGAAAACGAACAGGAATACAACGGGAAACAAAAAGGTGAAGAATAACGCTACTTTGTCCCTGAAATACCGAACAGTAAATGCCCTAGTCAGTGTAAATACTATTTTTAGGTCTCTCATGGCTATTCCTTAAGATCCTTCCCTGTTAAATCTATAAACACATCTTCAAGATCTGCCTCCTTGACTACCTTTTTCTTCTTGAAGCCCTTTTTCAGCAATGCTTTGATCAGATTGTCCGGAGTATCCAGCGCAATTATTTTGCCCTCGTCCATTACTGCTATCCTGTCGCACAACAATTCTGCCTCATCCATGTAGTGAGTAGTTAATACTACTGTAATTCCCTTTCTCTTGATCTGCTGCACTAACTCCCATAGATTTCTACGAGCTTGTGGGTCTAAGCCAGTTGTTGGCTCATCCAGGAACAACACCTTTGGCTTATTTACGAGTGCGGATGCGACTGAGAATCTTTGTCTTTGCCCGCCGGATAACTGTTTGACCTGAGCCTTGGACTTCTCCTGCAGGTTAACTTCAGCCAGTAGTTCATCAGGGTGTACAGACTGGCTATACATGCCGGCAAACATCTGTAGCAGCTCCCTAAGAGTCAGATTGTCATAAAACCCACTAGACTGTAGCTGCACGCCTATAATCTCCTTGACCCTCCCTGGGTGCTTCGACACGTCTATGCCTTCCAATGTAACCGTTCCACCATCCATAGGCCTTAAAGCCTCGATCATCTCTAGTGTGGTTGTCTTACCGGCACCATTCGGCCCCAGGATTCCAAAAACCTCACCACTACGCACCTCGAAGCTAATTCCATCAACAACAGGAGTGCCGTCATACAGTTTTCTCAGGTTCTTAACTTCGATACTATTTTTCATATACAACTAGACTAACAAAAGTTTGGAATAATCTAAAAATAAAAAACGACCCTGTTGTTTAGGACAAGGGTCGTTTTAATAAACTAGAACTGCTTAGCTGTTCGTAATTATTTGATTCTGCTAACAGTTAAGAAACCGTTTCTTGGGTTCTCATTAACTTGCATTCCAGCTGGTACAGCAGCGATGCCTTCAGCTCGATCGTCTTTTGAGAAGTAATAGATTGTCTGTAACTTCCCGCCTCGGAGTGTAACGTCCTTTGAGTTTAGATAATATGTAACACCCTTTGAGTTTGTGTGCTTGTATGTTGCCATAGTTTTAGTACACCTTTCCCCTCTTTACGTTAGTTGGTATTTCTACCATACGCCTTGCTGTTAACACTTGTCAACACTTTTTAGGACTATCTGACCGAAAAGAGTTGCTATCGATAGCGCTTATGTATTACAATTACACTTGTATAAAGAGACAAATAAAGTTTAAGTGAAAGGTTAGGTGGGAAATGGATTTTGCCAACAGAGGCAATCGCCCGACGCAGGCGCCACAACAGAGTACAAACTCGAACAATGATCAGGAAAATAAGCCAGCTAAGAGTGGCTACCTTGACGGACTCGATTTCAACAAGTTCACATCATTAGCGATGCTTTTCGCAGGGACACTGCTAATTCTAGCAATTGTACTAGCATTAGTATTTGGTGGTGACAATAAACCTAATAGCGAGTCTGATCTAATACTAGACAATAGATACCAAGCGGTGTTTATTGACAGCCAAGATGGACAAGTCTACTTCGGTAAGCTAGGTGTCTACAACGAGACACTTTACTCTCTAACAGATATTTTCTACGTAAGAGTACAGAACCCGATACAGCCAGAAGGTGCTGACCAGGTAGCACAACCAAACATTAGTCTTGCTAAACTTGGAAGTGAACTACACGGACCAGAAGATGTAATGTTCATCTCTAGAGACCGCGTTCTATACTGGGAAAACCTAAAAGACGACGGACAAGTAGTAACAGCTATTACTAACTATAACAAAAATGGAGCAGCAGAAGACACTTCTACTCCAGCAGCTGGAGCAACGCAGCCTGCAGGAACTCCTGCCGAAGATGACACATCAGGTGCAGAACCGCTAACACCTTAAGTTAGCTGATTCTACTCAGGTAAACACGCTCCGTAAAAGGAGCGTGTTTTTTATTGTCTACATTTGTACGGTATGTCTGGTTCTGAAATATAGCAATATATCTACGGCCAGCATGAATCCCAGTATCCCGCTGAATATTATGCTTATTCCAGCCAAATCTGCAGACCAGATTGGTGGGGCAAAGTCGAATTTATAAAAGTCGTCTTCTATATCTTGTGAGTTAATGGCATTTGAATCTACGTAAGCCTCGATACATGCCAGCCTATTGCTGCCAGAAAATCCGGTAGGCAGTCTGCTTTCACAGTCTGCTTGGGCTGTAGCGTATAGTGCCTCCCCCGCTTTAGTAACCCGTTCTTCCTCAGTAGTCACTAGTCGATCATATGTACCTTTTAGCTGGATAGGAGGTCTAATCCCCAGATCACTACCGATCTGCGTGTTCATATGGCTGTAGATATACGTTCTAAGGTCGTTCAGAGCGGTTTCTACGTCTCCCCCGGCCTCATCAACAGATATCAAGGTATCGTAGCGGTCCTTAGCTCCCTGAGAGTTCTTGGTCAACCCAATAAAGCTAAAAAATATGCCCGCAGCCAATAGTACCGCAACTACATAGATACGTATAAGGGCTCTTTTTTGTAGATGTTTATCTCTTGCCATGATCTATCTCCTTCTTAGCGCAGGAAAATCCTGCAAATTCATTAATAACACCAACGCCCCCGTAAAAATGAAGCTATATTGTAGTACAGACCCAGGGTCGATAAAGCCAGACAATACAAATATGACTAAAGCAACAGCACCCTTAGATACGCTCGCTAACAGTTCAGCTAATGTCAAGTAAGCTATCCTGTGACCTTCTAAACTATCAGCACGGTCAAACGTTCCCTTTACTAGTGCGATTTTATACGAAACTACTGTAGGTTCTTCTAGGGTTGTAACTGCTAGCGCACCTGCAGTTGTTGTTATGAACGGCCGTATAACACTGCTCAACAAGGTAATGATCGTTCCAAAACGTATTACATAAAACCCCTTATTGCTGTCGATAATCTTACCGGAGAAATGGGCGCTCAGCATAGACACTAGCATAGACACGCCCACCAGAGATCCTAGTGTTGCGTACACATTTTCAGATACTACGAATACCGCAATAAACAGCGGCCAATATACTGCACTGGATAAATGAGACATATTGAACCCAGCATGAGCGATAAAGTCGTATTTCAGCAACTTCATATCCAACCCTTTAAAGTTGATTGTTTGGCGTGTCTTTACTGGCTCTGCAGACATGAATAACGGTATCAGCGATAATAACAGCATCAGTAATGCGAATATTATTGTAGCCTCTGGGGAAATAAAGCTTCCGATCAGCCCACCTACGAATGGCCCAGCCGCCGATCCAACCCTCTCAAATATATATAGCCACCCTAGTTCTTTACCGCCATGTGATTTATGTCTAATCTTAGAGAAATCTACTGCATAAGCGACGAAAAACAATCCGTTCGCTATTGTGAAGACTAGGGCCAACAGAACTAGAGGCCAATTATATGTCGAATACGTCAGTAGCATCAGCAAAAACAGAATTAATATAATAGTACTGATCGCTATCGAATGTTTGGGGCCAAAATGACCTACTACTTTACCTATCCATAGCGACGTAACAGCTCTGATCCCAAAAAACATTACGTAAAACAACGAGATATCCCTAAGACTGATTCCGTTAAGATATAGATATACCGGCACGAAGATACCGATTATTGAAAATCCGAAACTTCGTAGAGTCATAGAAGTATAAATTTCGCTTAGCTCGTCGAACTTTGCGTCGCGCCAGTGATGGTGCTTGCGTGTGATTCTGTGAATTAGCCTGGTTATCATTTGTATTTTTACTCTATTTCTACTCATAACTATAGCAAAAGCCCTCTTAAATAGGTAGTATTAACATATGCAACATGTGTATTTCATAGGTATTGGTGGCAGCGGAATAGGTCCGCTTGCGATGCTTTCGCTGCAAGCAGGGTATAAAGTATCTGGATCAGACAACAATGAGTCTGACTACATCGACAAATTAAAGTCCAAAGGCGTAGAAAATATATCTACAGTTCAAGACGGTTCACACCTAAACGCAGTTCACACATCCAGCCCCATAGATATAGTTATTCGGTCTTCAGCCGTTCCAGACTACAACCCTGATGTAGTAGCTGCAAACCAACTCAACATCCCGGTAAAGAAGCGTGATGACCTGATCAACAAAGTATTAGAAGACTCTGGACAAAAGATGATCGCTGTCGCTGGGACACACGGCAAAACCACTACTACTGCAATGGTTATCTGGATGTTCAAAGAACTAGGAATCCCAGTCAGCTATTCTGTCGGCGCAAAACTCCCGTTTGGTCACATGGGAGAGTTCGACGCCAAGGCAGAGTACTTCATCTACGAAGCCGATGAATACGACCGGAATTTTCTATCGTTCAAGCCGTATATGAGCCTAATCAGCGGAATCGGCTATGATCATCCTGACATTTACCCGACTAAGGACGACTACAACAGCGCTTTCAAGGAATTTATTGGCAAATCAGAATGGACAATAGCGCACGAGCCAGACCTTAAAAAGCTATCGATTGAAGCAGACTGGCACATATTCTCACCTGGAGAAGCGTTGAAAGATGCGTTCGACTTAACAGGTCAAGTTATAAGAGAAAATGCTCAAATAGTAGTCCAAGGAGTATCTGAACTAGTTAAGCAACCATCGAAAGAGCTAGTCAGCACAATGAACAGATTCCCTGGTATATCCAGGAGATTCGAACAAATTACAAAGAACGTCTACAGTGATTACGCTCATACTCCAGAAAAGATACTAGGAGCAATTCAGATCGCATCTGAGATATCTAAGGACATTATTGTCGTTTATGAGGGCCTGCATAATACTCGCCAGCACTTCATCATCTCAGAACTACATACACTGTTTCACGATGCAAAGAAACTATACATAGCACCTAGTTATCTAGCTAGAGAAGATGAATCACTGGAGCTACTAACTCCGGAAAAGCTCTGTCAAATTACTACACAGCCTACTGACCGATCACCTGTACGACTAGATGATTCCCTGCTGGAAATTATAAAAGGTCACGCAGCCAGTGGCGACTTAGTCCTGTGCTTAACTGCCGGAGGATCAGGCAGCCTAGACGAATGGCTCCGA
>JBLFWT010000014.1:0-15426 GCA_047611885.1 Saccharimonadales bacterium (SeqCode)
ACCATGTCTGCGTTAATTAGGCCTGGGACTCCAACTGCGCTAACAAGTATATCTGCTCCAGCAATAAGTGCTGGCAAGTCTGTAGTTTTACTATCGGCAACAACTACGTCATAGCCTGAGCTATCCCATAGCTTTTTCAGAGGCTTCCCTACTAACCTACCATTACCTACGATAACAATTCCTGATCCAGCCAGAGGCACATCGTAACCTGTTAGCAGCCAATTAATTGCAACTGGGGTTGGAGCGTCGAATGAAGTGTTACTTGCAAGCCCATCTACATCCTTAGATATTGATACTGAATCTAGAATCTGTGCTGTCTGTGCTTTGTCGGGCAATGGGATCTGCACAATGATTCCGTTCACACTGTCGTCGTTATTCAGCTCAGCAATTCGTTCTAGTGCCTCAGACTGATCAATAGTATGCACTTCTACCTCAACACCCACATCATCGCCATAACGCTGCTTTATGCGCATATAGCTATCAACTACCGGATCAGGATTGGTGCGTATTATTGCTAGCTTTGGGTTGACGTGCCACTGCTGCTTTAGACCACGTACTGCCTTAGCCTGTCGCTCCATTATGTATTCGGCTAGTTCTTTGCCGTTCAATTCTTTTTTCATACCAATACATTCTAGCACTTTTCACTGTTTTATAGTAAAATATACTACTGTTAAGTACTGAGATGCGCCCGTAGCTCAGCTGGATAGAGCACCGGTCTTCGGAACCGGGTGTCGGGAGTTCGAATCTCTCCGGGCGCACCAATATTATCAAGGGCCAGTAGCTCAGCTGGCTGTCAGAGGCGAATGCCGAGATAGATCAAAATTGCACCAAGGTGCTCTAAGCTGATCTAACATATGACAAACAAACAGAGTTCAGTACCTTTCACATACATCAAGGGCCAGTAGCTCAGCTGGTTAGAGCACCTGCCTCTTAAGCAGGGTGTCCGGGGTTCGAGTCCCCGCTGGCCCTCCATGAACAGACCACCTCTTGCAGGTGGTTTTTTCGTGGAAGGACCAGTGAGACTCGATCCTCGGCACCCAAAGAGGGTGTCGGGGGTGAAAACTGCCATAAGGCAGTTTGGAAACGAATCTTCACCTGAAAGCTTGCTTTCAAGGCAGAAGTTCGGGGGTCGCTGAAAGTGAACGAGTCCCCGCTGGCCCTCCAATCAAAGAACCGTCCTTTTGGGCGGTTTTTTGATTAGCCGACCTTCTGAAACCTGTATACGAAGTTTTTTATCCCTCTAGTAACCAATTTACGAAATCTTCAACGGAAGGACTGTATTCGTGATTTGTATCAAATTCAAATAACGGGCAATTTAGTTCAAGCGGGTATGCAACATCTTCATAAATGTCCTCCAGTACTTGCATGTGACTATCAAGCCAATCAGGCTTGTTGCCGTCTCTATTTACTTCACGATTACGAAATCTTACAACCTGTTCTTCTTTGTTGCCTTTACAGTGGACATTTATTAACGTTGCAGCTTTAGTAAAAGCCATAATATCACTCTCGCTAACGCCTTTGTAAAGAGTTGCGTCCATAACGACGCTAGCTTCGTTTATGAGTATATTCTGTACTATTGCGTAGACCCGTTTGATGCCTATATCTGCTCTACTGTAACTTTCATCGTTCTTGTTTAGCTGATAGAAGTGTTCGAGGGGAACGTCTCTCTCGATATGCACCATTCGTAGCCGTTCAGCTATGATCTTAGCAAGTGTTGATTTGCCAGAACCTGGTGCCCCGCTAACAACAATTAGGTATGGGCCTTTTTCTAGGATGTCTTGGAAGTCGTACATATTATACTAATTTTACCAGGATTATAAAGCTTATCAACAACTCTACACTTAGACTAGCGACTTACTTACAGCTGAAAGATTTTCTTCTCGCATAGTTGCTACAGAATTAACGCTGGCCCTCCAATACGGTTATGTTTAAAACAGAGGTAAATAGCCTCTGTTTTTTGATACAATAGGCCCATGAAACAAGTCGTATTATTTTCTACAATTACAGACACTAATTCGCAGACTATTTTATCTGAAATCTTCAATGACAAAATTAAAGATAAAGTCTTGGCATACATGCCCAGTGATGGCGTCGCAGACTCAGCTATATATATCAAAAAGTGGCGAAGTTACGCCCAAAGATTTGGAGCTGGCTTTAATGTAGTAAACAACCACTCATCCGATGAAATAGAAAAAGTTAAACTATTAGATTCAAATATACTACTGATAAGTGGGGGTAACACATTTGCATTACTAAATAACTTATGTAAATCTGGCCTAGACCAAGCTGTTATAGAGTTTACTCAAAAACCTAATTTTATACTTTCAGGCTTTAGTGCTGGAGCACTTATACTAACGCCGACTATTGCTATTTGTAATTTGCCAAACTTTGACGAGAATCTAGTTGGTATTACTAACTTTGATGGATTAGGAATTATTGACTTTGAAGTATTTCCACATTACGTAGATGATTTACACAAAAAAATAATCAAAAATTACAGAAGCACTACACGTTTCCAAGTCAGGGAAATAAGCGATGAAGATTTTATCACCGTGAGCATGCAGGATTAATCGCTAAGCAATAATTTTAATTGCTACAGAGTTAACGATGGCCCTCCAATTCTAGAAGCCCCTCATTGGGGCTTTTTGAATTGAAGACCATCGTGAACTCACCCAGAACACACTAGGTGTCCGGGGTGAAAACTGCCATAAGGCAGTTTGGAAACGAATCTTCACCTGAAAGCTTGCTTTCAAGGCAGAAGTTCGGGGGTCGCTGAAAGTGACCGAGTCCCCGCTGACAGTTCTGAGATACTAATGCTATGTATAAAATAGTACGACAAGATGAAGGCAGAGAAAGAATAGTTAGCACCCAGAAGACTGCAAACAATTTGATTACGTCAGATATAACTCCGGTCATCTCCGTTGCTACAGTTAGATGCATTGACTACTCGGAAGAGCAGTATACTATGTTCTAGAAGGAGAGCTTGAAGTTGCGTTCGATGACGAATTCAACAAGCTACTTCCTGGTGATGTCTGCTATATCGATCCGAAGACTAGCTATAGCATGCGAGGTACATTCAATGCAGTTGTATTAAACCAGCCTGCTTTTGGGACAATAAGTTAGCGTTAGATACGGAACCAAGTAGCTACTTTTTGCTATCATATAGATATGCAAGAACAAAAGTATTCTCAAAAATATACTGTAGTGTGTTTCATAGAGCCCAGAGATAAGTTTGATAACTTTTCAGCATCGGATTGGCCATTGCATGTAACTATCCTGGATACTTTTAAATCGAATATCCAGATAGATGAACTGTGCGATCGACTGAGAGAATATGCTTCAAAGACAGCTACATTCGACGCACTCCCGATTAAGCAGGCTATGTTGGGCGAAGAAAAGGATGTTCCCGTCAAGCTACTGAAGGTAGACAGAGACATCGCATCTCTACATTCAGAACTACTAAAACTTTCAGATAAATCCGGGATCGTGTTCAACACACCCGAATTTACAGGCAAAGGATTCCTACCCCATGTGACCGACAGGAAACTCGCCGAACTAGAGATCGGTACGCCGTACCGCTTAGTATCTATCTCACTTATCGATATGTTCCCTGATGGTGACTATATGCAGCGAAGAGTTGTAGATACCTACAGGTTCAATCTAGGATAGCAATGATATACTTTCAACATGAAGATTATCAAACGCAGCAAAGATACGACACTAAAAGAAGAAGCACACGGTGGCAGTGGAGCTAGGAAAGTATATGCTAGCTCGGCGGACCTAGTAGGTGACAACCTTGATGTAATGACGCGAGGCTGGCTACCTGCTGGTAATAGCTTCGATTGGCACGAGCATAAAGATATTGAAGAGATTATGGTTGTAGTAAAAGGGAGAGGTAGTGTCTTTGACCAAGACGGAGAATACACATACGAACCTGGAGATGTGTATATATTCCCGGCCAACACTCAACATAAAATTACGAACACATCCGATGATGAGCATGAAATGCTCTTCGTACGAATAAAAGTTTAATGAATCTGTGGAATCCTAGAAGACGAATGCCTTGCTCAACGCAAAGCTTTACTAAATTAAACTATAGAATTAATAGTTAAGGAAGATCTGTTTAGTACTCGCAGATATACGGATTCTACCACCGCTTGGTAGTGGCACCTGCGGGTCTGTGTGACCAAAGTCTAGGTTCTGCACTATAGGAATAGTCTTGTTGTACTGTCTTATTGTTTCTACTACTGTTTTTCGCTGTTCTTCACGGAATTTGATCTTCGTTGCTGCATCGTTCTGGTTGTTAAACTCCCAGGCTTTTGGCCGACCAATAATAACTGCCTTGAACTTGTCTAGCCAGCCTCGTTCCCCGAAACCAGTCAACAAGTACTCGATTATCCAGTGCTCCGGAATATCCTCTGCCGTCTCTAGGTATAAGACAGTCCCTTCTAGGTCGTCATTGCTAGGTAGATACTTCCCTGTCGCAGATTGTGCAACCAAGCTCTCTACACAGCCGCCCCACAATATACCTTCAGCATCATTGGTGCCATCCCAAAAGAATCCTTCGTTAGGCTCCATCTGCCGGGTTTCATCAAGCCTAGTTTTGTCGTCCCACGCTATACCTATATCGTTGTATTCGGTTGGAGATACTAGCTCGAACTCTCCTTCATCGAACAATGCATGACCAATGAAATCTGCCGTAAGGTCCATCATTTGTCCCTGCATAGCAAATTGATTCATCACAGCGCCTCCATAGTAAGAAGGTATGCCAAGGCCCCACAAAAAGTTATGCAGGTGCATGTTATCGCTAAAACCAAAGAATGGCTTAGGATTACCGGTAAAAACGGCTGGATCGAGATGCTTGATTAGCTTAATCTGATCATCGCCACCAATTGACGATATGACCGCCTTGTTCTGCGGATCGGCAAAAGCATCCATGACATCCCTGGCACGATCTTCTAGCGATGATCCCATCTGCCGAGTAGTTGGATATTCTTTAATTTTTAGACCGAACTGCTTCTCGATACGCTCATAGCCTAGATCTTGAATCCAAGGAAATATGCCAGCCAACCCACTAGAAGGCGAGATTATAGCAACCTGATCGCCCTTTTTTAGTTTTGATAATTTTACAAATTCTTTCATATAGTCCAATTATACACTGGATAATAGTGATTTGAGCTGATTTTGCTACACTAGTAATATGAAGTTAGTATTATGTTCTGAAGGATTTGCTACACAAAACACTGTTGATGCTTGTGTTGAGTTGGTAGGCAAGCCTCAAGACCAGATTAAGGTAGGTATTATTAACGAAGCCTATGCTGTAGAGCTAGGCGATAAGCGTTGGGTGTTAGACAACCTAAACAGCGTAGCTAAGCACTTTCCTGCTGAAATAGACATTATTAGCCTACTAGCACTATCTATTGATGAAATTGAAAAAAGACTAGCTGATAAAGATGTGGTATTCGTAGTTGGTGGCAATACTGACTACCTGATGTATGTGTTCAATAAATCTGGCTTTAGTAAGCTACTGCCAAAACTATTAGTCAATAAAGTATACGTAGGCAGTAGTGCTGGCTCTATGGTTATTGGACGCAGAATATCTACAGAAGCATACGAAAAAGTATATGGCGAAAGTGGAGACTATGAATTATCAGGATACTTAAATTTTGTTAATCTTGCTATTAAACCTCACTTTGATTCTGACGACTTTCCTAACAACCGAGCAGAAATCCTAAACAAGTATGCTTCTGGGACCGACTTCCCTGTCTATGGCATACGTGACGACTCGGCTATCGTAGTGAATGGAGACAAACAAGAATTCATTGGCAGCAAACCACACAAAGTAAAGCGAGAGGATTGAACTACTTATGAAGATATTTTGTAGTTATGCCTTTACAGGCGAAGACGTTGCCGTGATTACCAGACGGATGAAGATAGTAGTAGATACTCTAAGATCGAGTGGACATGATGCATACTGCAACCTATTTGACGAAAAGGTTGATGAGCTACAGAAGCAAGATGATATAAAAGGGATATTCAGAGAAGCATTCGATAATCTAAACGAAGCTGACGCTGTAGTTGCGATCATTACATCTCCTAATAAAAGCATTGGTCAGATTATGGAAATAGGGGTTGCCTTAAGTCAAAAAAAGCCTGTGTACCTATTCGAGCACACCAGTGCAGAAGGCTCAACATACATACCGAAACTCGTATCTACTAATACACAATGGACGAATAACGACGACCTTGAAGAAACACTAAAACTCATAAAGTAACGATCGATTCATCCTGATACTTGATCAGTTAAGTTTAATAATCTTCAAACGACGCGATATTGGCGTTATAATCCGGATATAAAAATAGTGACTATACATTGTATAGTCACTATTCAAGAGTATGTGATGTCTAGTTTTGTGTAGACATTTCGTTGTATGCACTCTGGCAAATTGCCGCAGATACAACAGGCGTAACAAACCATGCAAGAACGAAGTTAAGGATAGCATTTACTTTACCACCTGTTACTTTTTCTGCACCTTCGAAGTACTTCCACATCCAGAACAAGTTAGCGATAGGAACAATCAATAGCCATGCTGTAGGTATCTCGGCACCTTGTGCGTTCAGTTCACCTTTTGTAGTAACGAACCAGTAAATTGAATATATACCAAACGTTACGAATGGCAATAGTACTACTGCTGCAATGTTTCTATTAGTCATGTTATCTCCCAATTAAAATGTTTATGTTTTGATTGTAGCGTGAGTTAGTCACGAATCCAAATTACAGTTGAGATCTAATTTCAGATAACAGATAAAAAGAGCCTGTTATGATCTTCATCTTGGAGCCGCTAGAAAGTAATAATTCGAGAGCTTTAGAGTTATCTGTCTCTACTGAACAATATATACCTTTAGTTCTACAGTACCGTAGAACTACTTCCGGATCTTGGGAGACTGCAGGCATGTCTTGAGAAGTATTAAACGTGGTAATAATCAGATCACTAACTATCTCAGACAATGCGTCTATTGCTCCCTCGAATTCTTTTCCTTTTTTGAACGACAGCAATATTGTTGCTTTTACGCCTGGATATTTTTCAGTAAAACTAGATACGAATGCGTTCATTTTCTGCTTGTTATGAGCGCCGTCCATAATAAGTAGTGACCCATCCGGCCTCTCATACTGTTGCATGCGACCAGGGACAACTACGTCCATTGCTCCCCTACTATCCCCCGTATCAAAAGAGTCCCTAGTAGCTATGAATTGAAAAGCTTCTTTAGCTAGAAGCCAGTTGCGCTTCTGGAATGACGGCAACTTAGCAATGTCGTTCTGTGAACTAGCTTCTACGGTCGCCTGATCAAACTCATGTAGGGCTGCTCCAACTCTGTTCACTCTTGAGCGAACAGAAGACATTACACTACTGCTCTGCGAATACATGAAAACCGTATTATCAGCGTGGATTATTCCTGCCTTTTGCTCTGCAATACCGGATATGTCTGAGCCGAGAACTTGCACGTGATCTATGCCAATATCAGTAATGATACACACTTTGTCCTCACGCTGCGCAACGTTACTACCATCAACCAGGCCACCTAGTCCGGTCTCGATCACAGCATAATCAACACCTAATCGATTAAGCGCCCAGTACACAAAAACTATCATTAGTTCAAAATAACTAGGGCTCAGAGCATCAAAATCTGTTAGTCCCATGAATTCATCAAATAAACCGGAAAACTCATCGTCCGACAATAACTGAGTATTAATCTGAAGTCTTTCTTTTATCGAATCTACATGGGGGGATACTGTTAAGCCGACTTTATGGCCTGCCGATACTAGCAATGCAGACATGTAATAGGCCGTGGAAGTTTTGCCGCTGGTACCAGCAATGTGAATAACCTTTAAGTTTTGATGAGGATTACCCACTGCTGCCAACATAGGCCACATCCTTGTCAACGACATATCATCACCAGTATATTTTGCTACTTTAGGTATGAAACTTTTTAGCACCTTTTCGGCTTCTTCTATAGATTTGATATCCATCTAGATCATCGGAGCCAGTAATCGGCTCAGCCTTTCTGCTAGTTTCGTCTTGAATGGCCTCTGTTCCCACAATCTAACGTGGATCTTCCTAGAGTTTCTCTGGTACTTATCAGATATTTCATATAGTTCTTTTACTGCCTTTTTGTCGTAGGAAACAATGTTTAGTTCCATGCTAAGTGTTAGCGACCTTGAGTTCATATTGCTTGAACCAGTTAGGGCGATATAGTCATCGATAAGCACCTGTTTGTTATGCAAAAATATCGGGGACTTATACAAATAGACCTCTACTCCGGCCGCTAGTAGCTCGTCGTAATAAGAGCGCTGAGCGTGCCCAACTACAGGCTTATCCATTATTTCGGAGTTGATAATTGTAACCTTAACTCCTCTAGTTGCTGCGGTTAACACGGCCATCAGTAATGACTCGTCAGGTATGAAGTATGGCATTACAATCGTGATCTTTTCACGAGCTGCGTAGAATAGACTGGCATAAAATATAGGATTGTTCGTTCTGTCATACGCCGGCCCGCTAGGCAGTAGCTGCATAAGACTATCCCCTTTTGCTGGAGGCATATCTTCGTCCTCTACTAGATCAAGTAGCTTTTCGTTCTTTTCTACGTACCAATCAGCTCTAAACACATTATTGAATTGCCAAACAATCGGTCCTTCAAGTCTAAGCATCATATCTTCATACTCTAGGCTATCCTTTCGGTGATATGTCTTCTTGATAATATTCGAACTACCGCTGTAGGCTAATGTCCCGTCGATTACTAACATTTTTCTGTGGTTTCTTAGATCAGGTCTAGTAAATTTTGCGCCAGGAATCAGGTATAGAGGTAGGGATTCAACCATTTCTGCACCCATATCAGTAAATCTTTTTCTTATTTGGCTCCTACGACCATAGAAATGATGAGAGAAACTATCCACCAAGATCCTAATTTTTACACCTTTTTTTGCTGCTTCTTCCAGTGCACTAAATAGCGGCTCTGTGCTTTTATCCATCACAAGTATGTAGTATTCGATGTGTACATATTCTTTTGCCTTTTTTATCGACTCGGCTTGCTGAGTAATCATGTCTTTGTAATCAGTAATGTAGCTGACCTTGTTTCCATTCATAGGGGGCATCCCGCTTAATGATTCAGCCAGTCTAGCAATCTTGGAGTATTCCTTGTCTACAGGATAGGAGAATAGATCAGGATTACCGGCTACCAAGAGCTTAAGCTCTTTATTTGTAAGTGCATCCATATCGCTCTGTGAGTTACCTCTGTGTCTAGGTAGCTTTGGATCACTAAACATGAAAAATAAAACTGAGCCAATAGTAGGAAATATCATTATGATCAACAGCCATGAACCTGCAACACTTGGTTTCCTGCCCCTTGGGACAACAAATATCATTGCAAAACGTACTAGCCACTCAAAAAGTACGAAGAGAAATAGAGCGGCTTGCCATGACGAGCCCAGCATCTAGCTAATCCTTTTTGTTTGGAGCGCTGAGTAGTTTAGCTTGCGGTGGGTTATCTGCTTGGTCTAATGTTTTTTGTAGCACTTCAATTACACTTCTAGCGTGCTCTTTGCTCATCCCAACCCTAGAGACTGCTAATGGCTGATTGCTAGGACCTGCACCCTGAAGAAAATTAACAATAACACCGTAGTTATTGACCATCACTTGAATCATATCGGTATATACTATTCTTGCATCATGCGGCGTGACGCCCACTGTAACTTGCTGTACGTTTCCATGCTCGTCATTCTCAAAGAATCTATCGTCATCTATCTGACCGTTATATCCTGCAAGTTTCCATAGTTCGTCAGCTTGTTCGTCTTTTAGATCAAAGTGTTGGATTAACAGCGTTAAGATATCCTCAGTAGGACGTTGTTCTCCACTTTCATATAGCTTTAGCCTATTCTGGTCTATCTCGACTGCGCCAGAAACTTCAGCCTCTGATTTGCTAGCTTTAGAACGCAATTTTTTTAGTTCATCACCAAAAGTTTTATAAGGTAATTGTTTATTACTCGGCATACACTGTATTTTACCCTACTTATTGGTGTTATAACAAGAAATCAATGTATAATAACTATCTAATGTCTAAAGTAGAAATACGTAAAAACGTGCCATTGGCACCATACACGGTCTTAGGTGTTGGTGGCCCCGCAGAATTCTTTGCAGAAGCTTCGAACGCAGATGAACTAATAGACCTTCTGAAAAATACAGACCAGGAAGTCACCCTTCTAGGTTACGGTAGCAACACATTGGTCTCGGATAACGGAGTAAAGGGACTGGTGATCTGTGCTAAGGGTGGCCAAATTAAGTTCTCTGGCAACGCTGCTGTTGTAGGTTCTGGGGCAAAATGGGACGATGTAGTTCTGTCTAGCGTAGAAAAAGGCCTATGGGGTGCAGAACTAATGAGCGAGATCCCAGGATCAGTCGGCGCAGCAATCTACATTAACATTACCGCATATGGCCAATCCATCGGACCACTAGTCGAATGGGTTGATACGTGGGACAAAGACACTAAGCAGATAAAAAGGATCGAAAAATCAGAACTAGTTTGGGACTATAAGAGCTCTATATTCCAGAGTCCAGAGAATTCGAACCTCGTGATTATCCAGGCAAAGTTATCTTTCAGCAACGTCAAAACTACCGATCTTGAGTACCAGAGGGCTATTGATGTTGCTGACGAGCTACTGCTAGACGTGAACAGTCTGTACGGACGCAGAGAAATAATAACTGAAGCTAGGCGCAGAACAGGGTCAATACTAGACGCAAACGATCAGGAGCGAAAACGTACAGTAGGGTCGTTCTTCCGCAACCCAATAGTGACAGAAGAACAGGCAGATCTAGTGATGTCTCATGACGAAACCGGTAAGACTAAAAAACAGATAGAGCTTATGAATCAAGTTCACGGTGGGAGTAGCAAAAGAGTATCTGCTGCTCATGTAATGTTAGCTGCCGGTTTCAAGAGAGGCCAAAGCTGGGGTAATGTGAAGTTAAATGACCAGAATCTACTGAAAATCGAAGCTAATGAACAAGCAACCGCATCCGAAATACATCACGTAATAATGCACATCAAAAAGGTCTGTTCTGAGAAACTTGGAATAACAATAGAACCTGAAGCAAAAATAATTGGCGAATTTTAGGCTCAAGCTTATTTCCATGAAAGACAAAATATATTCAAAATTAAGAAAATTCCGCACATCGTTATTGCTGACGTTAGTTTTTATCACAATATTTACGACTGGATCGTTTGTTCTGATAGAAACGAATTCTGCTAGAGTCTACGAAGTATCGGACATAAGCCTGGCTAAATTATCTGAAGATATATCAGTCGGCATAGTGTTTGGCGGCGGTGTAAACGAAGACAAGCCAACCGACCTAGTAATAGAACGCCTAAACACAGCCATCTCGCTGCTAGGCAGGGGCATAGTAGATAAACTCATAGTATCTGGCGACAATAGGTTCCTGGACTATAACGAGCCAACAGTCATGAAAGACTATCTAGTAAGCGAAGGCGTAAATCCGAACCTTATACAGGAAGACTTTGCAGGCAGGAGCACGTACGAAACATGTGAAAGAGCTAGCAAAATATTTGGAATTACGTCAGCAATATTAATATCGGAATCTACACACCTTACCCGCGCGGTGTTCTTGTGTCGCCACTTTGGCATAGACAGCTACGGAGCAAAAAGCGACAGTAGCGTATCGGCAAACATCAAGGTATCTCAGGAATTCAGAGAAGTATTAGCGCGCAACAAAGCGATATTTAACGCATACATATACGGAGAAAGAACCGTCCTAGGTGACCCAATAGACCTCTAACTGGGTAGTGGGAAGTCTTTTGTGAACAAAGTGATCTTTTCATGTAGTTTTTTCAAGTACTTTTCGTCAGTGTGATGGTCGATGGCATCGTTTATCCAAGCGGCAATCTGCTTCATTTCTTTTTCTTTCATTCCTCTGGTTGTTAGCGCAGGAGTTCCTAGGCGTATTCCACTAGGGTCGAACGGTGATCTAGGGTCAAAAGGAACTGTGTTTTTGTTGACCGTTATACCAGCTAGGCCCAGAGCCTTTTCACCCTCTTTACCGCTGATTCCCTTGTTGTTTAAGTCTACTACCATTAGGTGATTATCTGTACCGCCGGTAACTAGATTAAACCCGTGATCGATCAGCCCTTTTGCCAGTACCTTAGCATTCTTAGCTACTTGTTTACCGTATTCTTTGAACTCCGGTGTTAAGGCTTCGCCCAATGCTACGGCAATTGCCGCAGTTTGATGGTTGTGCGGGCCACCCTGCAATCCAGGTATCACTGCCCTGTCGATTAACGATGGTAATTCCGCCCTAGTCTTTTCAGGCTTCTTCAGTGGATTGGATTTGTTGCCATTACAGAGGATAATTGCACCTCTTGGACCGCGCAGCGTCTTATGGGTAGTCGTCATGACTACATCTGCTATACCAACGGGGCTTGGGTGTACGCCCGCTACGATTAATCCACTAATGTGCGATATATCTGCTACTAGCCATGCGTCTACGCTATCCGCGATCTCTCGCAGCTTCTTCCAATCTATTTCCCTTGGGTAGGCAGTAATGCCGGTCATTATTAGCTTCGGCTTTGACTCTTTCGCTAGTTTAGCTATCGCTTCATAGTCCATAAACCCGTCTTTATCTGTAGTGTATTGCACTGAATTGTAATATGTTCCTGAGAAGTTAACTTTCAGCCCGTGTGTCATATGTCCACCAAAGAATAATGACATGCCCATTACTGTATCTCCAGGCTCTACAAGAGCGAAGTATATTGCCTGGTTCGCAGGTGAACCGGAGTGTGGCTGTACATTGGCATGGTCTGCACTAAACAACTCTTTCGCTCTATCGCGGGCCAGTTCTTCTACCTGATCTACTACCTCGCAGCCTCCGTAGTAGCGCATACCGGGGTAACCTTCAGAATATTTATCTCCTAGTCTGGTTCCTAAAGGCGCTAGCACTGCTTCCGAAGCGTGGTTCTCGCTAGGTATCATTTCTAGTCCGTCAGTTTGTCTAGTCACCTCTGCTGCAACTAGGTCCATAATCTTTTTATCCGTGCTCATAGTATCTCTCCATTCATTTGTTTAGCTTTGGGATTTAAGGTTTGAGCTATATCATACCTAAATTGTACATTACTTATGCAGTCCTCGGCTAAGATAGTGGCTAGGTAGCTATATAGCTACCTAGAGATTCCACATGCAATATATATCAAGCGTGATATAATCATCTACATGAAAGAAACAAACCAGCGCTTAGGTGCGCTAATTTCCGAGCTTCGTCTGATTCGAGGACTAACACAAACAGAATTCGCAAAACAACTAAAAACATCGCAATCTGCAATTAACAGGATTGAAAAAGGCGGGCAAAACCTAAGCCTAGATATGCTCAGCAGAATATCCGAGGTTCTACAGAAGCCACTTATATCTCTGGGGAACCAAGGGGTAAACCTGAGTATCGACGGAGGGCATGAACTGTCAGGGTCTATTACCTTAAAAACCAGCAAAAATGCAGCTGTAGGATTACTATGCGCAAGTCTACTGAACAAAGGAACCACAACGTTCAGATCTTTCCCCAGGATAGAAGAAGTTTTCAGAATCATAGAAGTACTAGAGAGTATTGGCGTGAAAATCAAATGGCTTGAAGGTAACGACCTGGAGATTAAACGCCCAGCACGACTAAAGATAGAAAATATTGATGCAAAAGCAGCCCGCAAAACTCGATCTGTTCTAATGCTAATTGGGCCACTAATTCACGAGCTGAAAGATTTCAAAATCCCTTATGCAGGCGGATGCAAACTAGGCGAGAGAACTGTTAGACCGCACCTATACGGTTTAGAAGAATTTGGAGTAGAGATTGAAGCAAACGACACGCACTACCGAGTTCTGTCCAAGCCGAAAAGCCCAGGAAAGGTCGTATTATACGAGTCTGGAGACACCGTTACAGAAAACGTAGCAATGGCTGCAGTCAGAACTGCAGGCAAGACCACACTCCAATATGCTACAGCAAACTACATGGTCCAGGATGTTTGTGGCTACTTACAGACTCTAGGAATAAAGATTGATGGCTTTGGCACATCCAAATTAACTATTCACGGGACAACGAAAGAAATAAAAAAGAATGTTGAATACTCACCTGCGGAAGATCCGATAGAAGCGATGTTCTTCACCTCTGCAGCAGTTACAACGAACTCTGAAATTACTATTAAGCGCGTCCCAATAGAGTTCATGGGGCTTGAATTATTAAAGCTCAAGAAGATGGGCCTAAACTTCACACAGTCCAAGCCTTTTATGGCTAAGAACGGATTTACAGAGCTAGTTAACCTTACTATCCATAAGCACAACGGCAAACTAAAGGCTCTATCGGACAAACTTCATGCGAATATTTACCCCGTAGGTATTAACCAAGATAATCTACCCTACTTTGTCCCTATATGTTCTGTTGTAAAAGGTCGGACCCTAATCCACGACTGGACGTTTGAAAATCGAGCAATATACTACACAGAACTGTCTAAAATTGGAGCCAGCGTAGAGCTTGCAGACCAGCACCGCGTATACGTAAACGGCCCATCAAAGTTCAAATCAGCAGATGTGACCTGTCCGCCTGCACTCCGTCCTGCCAGCTTACTGCTAATAGGTATGCTTGCTGCCCAGGGCAAATCAATGCTTAGGAATGTTTACACGATAAATCGTGGATACGAAGACATCGCAGAACGCCTGAATAGTCTAGGCGCCCAAATAGAAGTCATAAACGATCTATAAGACTGGAATAAAAAAAGACTTAGGTAGATAGCCCTAAGCCTTTTTTGGTGCGGGATAGGGTAGTCGAAACCCTGTCTGAAGGTTGGAAACCTTCCATATTAACCGTTATACGAATCCCGCAAATCAATACTATTCATTATACCTGATTAACATCAGTTGTGAACAGATTATCTAAATTTCTTTTTTTATTACAACGACCTCTGTTATAATTACATCCTGGTGCTCGCCCCGGTAGCTCAGCGGATTAGAGCAATGGGTTTCTATCCCACAGGTCGGGGGTTCGATTCCCTCCCGGGGTACCAACGTAAAACACCCACCGAAAGGTGGGTATTTTCGTTGCTAGCCCCGGGAGGAAATCGAACGCCTTGGCCAAAAAGGTCGGGGTGAAAACTGCCTGTGGCAGTTTGGAAATGAATCTTCACCTGAAAGCTTGCTTTCATGGCAGAAGTTCAGGGCCGGCGGAACGCAGGTCGATTCCCTCCCGGGGTACCAAATAAAGTCAGCCACATCATATGTGGTTGTTTTTATTTGATAACTCGCGAAGCGAGATCGAACCCCCGCGGGTGGTTCGCTAATCCCCCGTCGTTTCTAACGACAAAACGGGCGGATTATACTTCTAGTATTCCCTC
>JBLFWT010000015.1:0-15208 GCA_047611885.1 Saccharimonadales bacterium (SeqCode)
GGTATTATCGAGTCCCTATCGAGTCCAAAAAATTTTGGTGCTCTAGCATTCTGATTGACTATATCGGCAAGCCCTGCAAATCTTTCCGATGTATCTATACCTGAAATTAAGTGCAGATAAGGTGTATTACTACCCTGGTTTTCAGGTGTGATTCTTCTAACAGGTTCTCCCATAATATACATATTATACACCATATATAGAGTAGTAGCACTATTCTGAACCACTAAATAGCGTGATATATATTGCTATTTTTTAGATTTTTTGGACTTAGGCGCTGAAATGCCTCCAAATGCCAGGATCCCAGACAAAATGAACCCAATAGCTAAAGATATAATGCTGATCGCAGAGGAGAAGTTAAACATTGTGAACCCAGCGATAAGCAATAACGGTGATATTACAAAAATAACTATATCGATTTTTTTCTTACTCAGTACCCAAGTCAGATAGGTCACAGCTAGAACGGCAAGTATGAATAGCGGAACGGCTATATACCAAGGTGTTGCCGTGTGTGCGACGGCCTCAACAGTAGTTTCGTGGCTTTCGCCTGCATGTGCTAATAGAAAGTTCATGATTTTAGTATATCATCAGCTAAAACAAGCTATAATTAAATACATGCAAGAGTTATGGCAAAACATCAACAAGAAAAATTTACTGAGTGCGCTCACGGCATTCTTGTTGGGAGTTATATTCCTGATTGCAGTTAGGTTTGTAGTCTATAAAGATACATCCGTCCATTATCATGCAAATTTTGCAGTATTTGTAGACTCAGAGCGAGAGCTATTCAATAACTTTACGTTCTACGAAGAGATACAGTCGTGTGGCGGAGACAGCACTACCAACCCTAAAGTTAGGGTCCACATGCACGACCAAGTCAACCATGTAATCCACGTACATGACGATGCTGCTACTTGGGGACACTTTTTCGCCAATATCAGCATGACTGCAGGTGATGACTTGTTTAAAACAGCGAGTGAAACTTACGTAGAAGGCGTCAACGATGTAGAAATTAGGTATCTGTTAAACGGTACTGAGGTGCAGACTATAGCAAACAGGACTATTAGTAGCGAAGACGTCTTGCTGATAAGCATCGGGTCCCCTACTGACGAGCTATTGCAGAGCCAAAATTCTGAAATCACCAAGGACGCTGGCGAGTACAATGAACGAGCAGATCCAGCTACATGTTCAGGCTCACAGGAGCTAAGCGTTATGGACAGACTTGAGCGAGCAATACGTTTCTGGGAATAAGCGTTGTCATACCTCTGGTGACTTGCTATAATAAGCCCTAAGTAATGACATTAACTAACGTCGACAAAATGTTGTCGACAAAATACGGAGCGCATACGACATGCTAAGCACATATTTTTCACGTTTCGCCGCTGGTGAGAGTGAGATCCATGTATCACTTAAAGCTGAAGAGCTATGGACTGTTTGGGGCATCCCTATTACCAACTCCATGGTATATGGGCTTATAGTAGCTGTGCTGATGGGATTTGTCTTGACTGCAATGGCCAAAAAATCCAAGGTAAAGCCGGTCAACGGCAAGTTTGGGATTGCTATTCTGGAATCCATTATCCTGTTTGTAGTCGGTATGCTAGAAAGCGCTTTCGGCTCAAGGAAAAAAGCTTTCAAGTACGCCCCGATCTTCGGGACGTTTTTTATTTTCATCCTGTTTACGAACGTCATGGGGCTGTTCCCCCTTGTAGGCCCGGCGCTAGAGGTATCTACTAGCGAGGGTCAGATACCGCTTCTACGACCGTTTACGGCAGATTTAAACGGAACGTTAGTGATGTCTATCATCGCTATCGTCACAGTACAGATACTATCCATTCGTGCGCAAGGGCTGAAGGGTCACTTAACTCATTATTTTAGCGACAAACCTCTTGATCCAATCAACTTCTTTATTGGAATTCTTGAGGTATTCGGTGAATTCACTAGAGTCCTGTCCCTTTCACTTCGTTTGTTTTTGAACACCGCAGTTGGTGAGATCCTGATAGCAGTATTTACCAGTCTTATATTGACCGAGGGGCGAACCCCTATTGCTGTGATACCTATCATTCTGTTTGAGTTACTTGTTGCCGGAATACAAGCGTATGTATTCACTGTATTGGCCGCCACATACCTGGCATTGGCGATTTCGCACGCCGACCATCACGAGGATCATGAACCGGAAGCTCTAAGGGTCGAGGAGCTACAAACGACATGACGTATGAAAAAGTAACCACGGATAATATCCACGGAGAAAAAATATGTTAAATTTATTGGCCGAAACATCAGCATTTGATGTACAGGTTGCAGATGCTTATTCAAAAGCTGGAATGCTTGGACTATCACTAGCCCTAGCAGCTCTAGGTCTTGGACTAGTTGGTGCAAACTACATGAAGGCACTAGGACGTAACCCAGAAGCTGGTAAAGCAGCTTCACAGGTTATCATCATCGCAGCGATGATCGAAGTGACAGCGCTACTAGCATTCCTGCTAGGAGCATTCCTCTTGTAGGGATTCTATCGGCGATCTGCCGATTTTTTGGGATTCGAGGTTCGCTCCAGACGTACCATAGCGTACGCCTCACTTGCGAGCCTCATCCCAAAAAGCGACATATCATCCGAGATAACCTCCTACAAGCAACAAATTCAGGAAGCTAAGCGAAACTGACACTTTTACAAACTAACTTACCGAGAACAACGATATCTGACAATGAAACTTCGTTATCAGTTATGGTTGTTCTGACCAGAGAGGATATACTAGAAACAATATGATACAGACACTACATACATTCGCAGCCGTTACTGAAGCAGTTGAAGAAGGCGCACAAGTTGCGGCGGAAACTTCAGAGGGCATAGGAGCACTAGGGCTTAGCCTGCCAGCAATTGGTGCATCAGCACTTACATTTTTGGTTCTGTTTTTTATCATCAAGAAGTTTGCACTAGAAGGCATAGTAGCCAACCTACAAAAACGTGAAACAGACATTAGCCGTGGGCTACACCTGACTGCAGAGCTAGACAAGCAAAAAGCAGAGCTAGACGAGAGAGTAGAAAAGATTCTACAGGCTGCGCGTAAAGACGCAGACATGATTCTAGCTGAAGCTCGAACGGAAACAGGTAGCATCATCAAGGCAGCCGAAGACTCAGCGAACAACCGTGCGTCAGAAATAATGCGCGCTGCAGAAGGCAAAATTGAGCGAGAAATCGCCGAAGCCCGAGCCGGCCTAAAGGGCGAAATGTCCGACCTAATAGTAGAAGCTACAGAGTCTATCCTAAGCCAGAAACTAGATGCAAAAGAAGACCGCAAACTAGTAGAAAAATACCTTACGGAGGCAATGAAATAGCCCATGAATAAGCTAGTTAATTTTACCGTTACTGAACTAGAGGATGGCAAGAGCCTAGATAGTGTTGCCCAGAAGGTGGCCGCATACTTAGTAGACGAGCGGAAGACTCGTGAGGCCCCTGCTTTAATGAGGGCTATCGAGGCAGAGATGAACAAGCGAGGATCTACTCAAATATCAATCACGTCAGCGACAGAGCTATCAGACGCTATCAAGAGTCAGCTCGCTAAGGCTCTGGGTGCAGATAACCCAGTATTCAATACAGAAATTGACCCAAGCGTAATTGGTGGAGCAGTAGCCCGCGCAGGTGAGACAGAATTAGACCTAACAGTTAGAACGAAACTAAACAAATTCAAACAAGCAGTAGCTAAAGGAGCAAACTAACGATGAGTTCAGCAGTATCAGTTAAAGAATTAGCACAAGAAGTGCGCGAGGCAATCGCCGAGTTAAAAACAGCAGGCGGAGTTGAAAAATCCGGTATCGTTACACGTATCGGTGATGGTGTTGCGTGGATCTATGGCCTATCCGAGTGTGGATTCAACGAAATGATTGAAATCGACGGAGCATCTGGCGGGACAATCAGCGCATTTGCCCTAAACCTTATGGAAGACGAAATCGGCGCAGTACTACTTGGCGATGATGTCGAAGTAAAGGCTGGAGCTAAAGTTAGACTATCAGGAAAAGTTCTAGAAGTACCAATAGGCCCAGAGCTAATCGGACGTGTAGTTGACCCTCTAGGTCGACCATTAGACGACAAAGGACCAATCAAAACAAAGCTAACAGGCCTAGTTGAGCGCCCTGCTCCAGGTGTACTAGATCGTAAATCTGTACATGAGCCACTAATGACTGGACTAATGTCTATCGACGGCATGGTTCCAATCGGACGTGGACAACGTGAGCTAATTATCGGCGACAGGCAGACTGGCAAAACAGCTGTAGCTGTAGACACAATGATCAACCAGCACAAGCAGAAAACCGGGATTATCAACATATACGTAGCTATTGGTCAGAAAATGTCCAAGGTAGCACGTATTGTGGAGCGCCTAACACGTGAAGGAGTAATGGACCAAACAATCGTAGTCGCGACTAGCGCTGCTGACCCTGCGTCACTACAATACCTAGCGCCATACGCCGGTACAGCAATGGGCGAATACTTCCGAGACAGCTCGGAACACGCATTGATCATATTTGACGACCTTTCCAAGCACGCTGTAGCCTACAGGCAAATGTCACTGCTACTACGTCGCCCACCAGGACGAGAAGCCTATCCTGGAGATGTTTTCTTCCTACACTCACGACTACTAGAACGCTCGGCCAAACTTAGCGATGCCAAGGGTGGCGGATCGTTAACAGCCCTACCAATCGTAGAAACTCAAGCTGGAGATATATCAGCATTCGTACCGACTAACGTTATTTCGATTACTGACGGTCAAATCTTCATGGAAACCGCGTTATTCAACCAAGGTATACGTCCAGCGATTTCTGTCGGTCTGTCTGTATCGCGTGTTGGTGGTGCTGCCCAGACCAAAGCGGTCAAGGGAGCAGCCGGTGCACTACGTCTTAACCTAGCTCAGTTCCGTGAACTTGCGGCATTCGCACAGTTCTCATCAGATCTAGATGCAGACACCAAGTCCAAGATCGAACGTGGGCAGAGACTTACAGAACTACTTAAGCAGCCACAGTATTCTCCGTTAAGTGTTTGGGAACAAGCATCAAGCTTGATCGCAGCAACTAACGGTGGGTTCGACACAGTACCCGTAGAGCAGATCAAAAAGGCTCAAGCAGCCCTATTGTCACAATTAGGCAGCGAAAAGAAAAAGGAAATGGCAGAATTAGATAAGGGCGGCAAAGTAGACGACAAGATGCAAAAAGTCATCATGGACCAAGCAGCTAAAGTATCAAAAGAATACAAGGAAGCATAAATAGTCATGCCTAGTACAGAAGATGTGTTGAATTCGGATGATTGCAGACCCGTTATCTCTAGAAGAGCTCTAGATGAGAGTGGTCGAGTGCACGACGAAGATTCCAGAGGCAACCTCCCTAGTCTAGGTGGAACTGAATAATGGCTAGTACTCAACAGATTAAAGCTCGAATCAAGAGCGTTAAGAACACTAAGCAGATAACTAAGGCTATGGAGATGGTCGCTGCATCTAAAATGCGCCGTGCGCAAGATGCTACATTGGCAAGTCGTGACTATACATTGACCGCCAGGCAGATATTGACTCGCTTACGTGAGCTAACAGACGTTTCTAAACATCCTTTGTTCACTAATAGAGCTGTAAAGAGCCGAATATTGGTAGTAATTACATCAGACCGAGGGCTAGCCGGTGCGTATAACTCGAACGTCCTACGTAGGCTAACCAAGGAGCTTAAATCAGACCTAGAGTCTGGCATCAAAACAGAACTGATACTAATAGGTAAGCAAGCCGCAAAATTCTCAGCTCGAGTAGAGGGCCTAAACATCCTGGGTAGCTACGACCGCATGCCAGAAAAGCCAACCATCGGCGAGCTGTCGCCGATCCTGCAAACCGTTAAGAACCGGTTCACAGGAAGGATTGGAGATAGAAGATTGGAGGATGAAGAAGGCGAAGGAGCTGATCCTCAATCCTCAATCCTCAATCCTCAATCTGAGCTCGTCGACTGCGTCGACGTTCTCTTCACGGACTTCAAATCATCCGTTGTGCAGGAAGTAGCGCAGACTCGACTATTACCAGCAGCGTTCAGCGACGCAAAGGTGTCAGAAGATCTAGACAACGCTATATTTGAGCCAAGCCCTAAGGCTGTGCTGGATACTGTAGCAGAGAGACTAGTCGACGTACAGCTATGGCAGGCCTACCTAGAAAGCCAAGCATCCGAGCAGTCGTCTCGTATGCTAGCCATGAAAACTGCATCAGACAATGCCGGAGATCTAATAGATGACCTAACCCTAGCAGCCAACTCAGCCCGACAATCAGCAATAACCCAGGAACTAGCAGAAATAACCGGCGGCGCGGAGGCCATGAAATAATGGGTCCTGATATACGACGGTACACGTCACCCGAAACTAAACCACCTGTTATTCACGCCAAATTACTGTCGGGTGAATCTGTATTTTTTGTATTAAATCAGTTTGCCAACACAAGGAATAGAGATAGGGACCCAATGGCTAGGGGTTTGAGGGCGAGTCCAGATTTAGCAGCCGAAAGGGCAAGATTGTTTCGTGAGGCAGCTCAAGGACAACCTACATACGGTACTATTGATCGTGGGCTGGTGCAACAGTGGTGAATGAAGTATAATAAGATTAAATAATGAGGAAAGAAAATTAATGTCAGTAGCGACTAAAACAGTAAAATCAACAGGAAAAGTCAGCCAAGTAGTCGGAGTGGTAGTAGATGTCGAATTCGATAACGACCTACCAGCTATTTACGACGCACTAACATTAAAGCTAGACGGCAAAACAGTATATCTAGAAGTAGCTCAACACCTATCAGAAGGTTCAGTACGAACTGTCGCTTTGGGCGGAACAGACGGATTGACACGAGGAACAGAAGTAGAATCTACGGGTGCTCCAGTACAGATGCCTATCGGCGCAGAGACACAAGGTAGAATGTTTAATGTTGTTGGAGAGCCAATAGACGGCAAACCAGCACCTAAGGCTAAGAGAGCCTCAATCCACCGCGCACCTCCTGCTCTATCTGAACTATCTAGCACAACAGAAATCCTAGAAACAGGGATTAAGGTAATTGACCTAATCTGCCCAGTTACTAAGGGTGGTAAAGTCGGACTATTCGGCGGAGCCGGTGTGGGTAAAACTGTGCTTATTACAGAACTAATCAACAACATCGCGAAATTCCACAGTGGTAACTCTGTATTTGCGGGTGTTGGCGAAAGAACTCGTGAAGGAAACGACCTTTACTACGAAATGGAAGAATCCGGAGTACTAGACAAGACTTCACTAGTGTTCGGCCAGATGAACGAACCGCCAGGCGCACGTTTACGTGTTGGTCTAAGTGGTTTGACTATTGCTGAAGGCTTCCGTGACGAAGGAAAAGACGTTCTACTGTTCGTAGACAATATCTTTCGTTTCACTCAAGCTGGATCAGAAGTTTCTGCCCTACTAGGACGATTACCCTCAGCTGTAGGTTACCAGCCAAACCTAGCACAGGAAATGGGTGGACTACAAGAACGTATCACCAGTACTAAAAAAGGCTCTATTACATCAGTACAGGCCGTATATGTACCGGCTGACGACGTGACAGACCCTGCACCGGCTACTACTTTTGCACACCTTGACTCAACAATTGTGTTGAACCGTGCATTAACAGAGCTTGGATTATACCCAGCAGTTGACCCACTTGATTCAAATTCTACAATCCTTGACCCAGAAATCGTCGGTGAAGAACACTACAACGTTGCCCGTGAAGTACAGCAAGTACTGCAGCGTAATAAAGACCTTCAGGACATTATCGCGATTCTAGGTATGGAAGAGCTGTCGGAAGAAGATAAAAAAACAGTTTACCGAGCACGTCGTATCCAGCGTTTCCTAACACAGCCATTCCACGTTGCAGAAATTTTCTCTAGCATCCCAGGTACATACGTAAAGCTTAGTGACACAATCGCTGGTTTCCGCGAAATCCTTGACGGCAAACTAGACGACATGGCAGAAGGCGACTTCTACATGGTAGGTTCAATTGACGAAGCTAAAAAGAAATCCAAGAAGACCAAGTAATGAGTTCTCCATCATTTAACAGATATAGAGAGCTTAGATCGACACATGAGGGCGGTTGGGCTAAACGCCCTCATGCTTCAGACATAATTCCTGCAGGAGTTATGGCCATTGCTGTCCCTGTGGCAGTCGTAGTGGTAGCTGCTAATGTAGGAGCAGATTATGTGCGGGATCGAGCTACAAAAACTTATACGAGGATTACTAGCGGAGCGGAACAAGCTTTAGCTGGATTTGGGGATCACCAGACTTTAGCAGCACCTTCTGTCAACGCCACGCCCTCCTTCACCCACAGACCAGATACTGAAGTAGTTTCTATTCATAACCCTGGCAATAGTGTCATGGCACTAAGGCTATTAGCAGGGTTTGCAATAGGTGGAGTTCGTCGATGATAAGTTTCGAACTAGTTACACTTACAGGCATCAAGCTGAAAGAATCAGTCCACGAAGTAATCCTCCCTACGTCTACAGGGCAGATTGCAGTATTCACTAATCACGCACCTTTAGTCTCTACAGCAGTAGCAGGAGTTATAAGCGTGCGCAAGAAAAGCGACCATCCTGATGACATGCTAGTTAACTACGCTATAGACAGCGGAATCATAGAGATAGCTGACAATACAGTACGCGTCCTAGTGGACGAAGCCGACAAAGATAGCGACGTCAGTGCTAAAGAAGCTACAGAAGCCCTTAAACGAGCTAAGCAGCTACGTGCAGAGGCAAAAGACCAAGTATCATTAGACAAAGCCCAGAGCCTAGTAGACCGTCAAACATCTAGACTGAAAATAGCTGAACTAAAACGCCGCTCCCGACGCTAGCATCCCCAGAGTTTTGTGATATTTATACCATGGTATGGATTTGCTGAGGTTTACGTTATATACTGAACATGTAAACAAAAGCATAACGTTTGAGGTGAGGCGTTATATAAGTAATCGGAGGGTATATGTTAGATAGAGAAAAAGTGGGTATGATTGTAGCCGAGTTCTTTGGCACAGCGATACTTGCAACAGTGGCGATAAGCGCTTCAATTTATTTTAGTTTTACGGCTGCATGGTATGTAGCATTGTCTGCGGGTATTGCGCTGGCAGTAATAATGACTATGATCTACAGGGTCTCAGGTGCACATGTTAACCCGGCGATTACGCTAGGGCTATGGACTCTGAAAAAGATCCCTACCCCTCAAGCAATCGTATACGTAGCATCACAGTTACTAGGTGGTGCAGTAGCACTTGCATTCGTAGAATATGTAACTAACAACGACATCCTCCAGGCCGGTGCTACTAGCGTCGACGCTAGAGTATTTGTAGCCGAAATGGTCGGTGCAGCGGTCTTTGGTATGGGTGTTGCAGCAGCAGTCACTCAAAAACTAGAAGGATTTCATGCGGCATTTGCTGTAGGTGCTTCTTTGACATTAGGTATGCTGATCGCCTCAAATGGCGGAGTTGGGTTTATAAACCCTGCGGTAGCACTAGCTAACAACACATGGGACAAGACAGTAGTGATTGCCCCTCTACTAGGATCGGTTGTAGGTATGAATATCTATAGTATGTTCCTTGCTCCGGCAGCTAGTCTGAAGCGCAAAAAGTAACTCGACGTACTATCACCATAAAAAAGCGGCTACAATAGCCGCTTTTTTTAATACTAAACAAGTTAATTAAATGCTATTATGTATCAATGCATATCGCTCACCAAAGGCTTGTAGAGGTCACTCACGAAGCTCATAATCATAACTTTGATAGACATAGAGAAGAGATTCTGTGGCTATTGATCGTGCTGAACATGGAACAAGAGCCAGTCCACTTAAGTGGTATATCTACTGTTCCCCATAGTTCTGGAGCACTGGCAGTTGCTGATAGTACTTTTCAGATTAGACGAGGCTTCATATATGACCACAGCGAAGACGAGCATGGAACGGAGCATATTTGGCTGTCAGAGGCGAACCCTCTTGAGTTTTATGGAGGAGTCCTAAGGTTAGATACGTTGCTGGCTCACACTGAATCAGACTACCTGATACAGCAACGATCTGTTGCTAAGGGATAGTAACAGTGACTTCGTTGCTGTAGAGACCGCATTCGTCTTTGTCGCTGTCATATTCACACACTTGGAAGTAGTACGTCTCACCACTATCGAACTTACTGAAATTTATCGTTGTCGAGGTTCCGGAGCTTATGTATTTAGAGTCTTCGTTCTTCTCGTAGGTTGGCCCCTCTTTTTGGTCCCAAACCAGCATTACCCCGTCTTCCGCACTTACGTCTCCTGAATATAGCCAATCCACTTCTACTTTGGTCGCAGCTGACGCTGTAAGGACTATAGCATCGCTTATTACTGGCTGACTCTTCCTCTGGAAGTTTACTCGCACGTTTTTAGTAGAAACGTTGCCTACTTTGTCTGTTGCGATGAATTCAAACACTGAACTTCCTAATGGTGCAGTCATTAGAGGCGTCGTGAACTTTCCTTCGGCATCGACAGTCACATCAACCGGCACGGAGCCACTTTGAGATTTAGATTGTACGGTTATTTTAGCGTTCCTTTCACTGGTACCGGTGAATTCTACTACGCCCTCTTCTGCGCTTGGGTCTAGTAATACAGTATCTCCATCAACAGGAGATAATATGCTGATATCAGGGCCTTCTAAGTCGCCTAGGAAGCCTAGACTATTCTTGAATAGATCGTTCTTTAGGTCTTGAGTAATATTCCACTGGAGGAACTGATCAATTTTAACAGCTTCTATATCTAGGTTAGCAATCTTACCGTCATCCGAAGGTCTTTGGGTACTCTTGACTGTTAGTTTTTCGCCTCCGAAAATCTTGTTGTTTGTACTAGTCTCTAGTACGCTTCCGTCATACACTTCGATAGATTGTTCGTCTCCTGTTGCAGATGTCTTGAACGACGTCCCTACAGATTCATACTGAGCGTCAATGGAGGACACTATGTAGCTCCGCGTTTCGGATGGAACCACTCGGCTGTATAAATATCCAGAAATGTGGCTAATCTCTACCCTATCTTCTGAGAGAGAAATAAACTCCAGCTCAGAGTTAGCGTCTATGCGAACTTCACTGCCGTCCTGCAGCCTGACCGTTGATCTAGATGCTGCGCCTACGGTTCTTAACGAGGTGCCTTCTGTCGGACTGAGCGATTTGTCAGTATCTTCCCATATTCCTTCGGTGTTCTTTGTCTGTAGCGTGCCCTCGAGCACTTCCATAGTGCTCATAACTATAGGTGCTGAGTCAAGTTCTTCTGTGTTAACTACTTCAGCATCTTCTATAGCAACTGGTTCTGTGCTAGAGGTGATAAGCGTTGCTAGCCCACCGGTAATTATCAATAATGATACCAGCACTATACCAAGCTTTACATTTTTGCTGGCACCTTTGAACAAGGTGATTAACTGTCTAGGGTCTATCTTTTGTAAAGTCTTTAGAGCAGATGACTTATCGGCCTTTTTAGATTTTCTACCAAGCTTTTCAGTTGGATGCTTGTTGCTAGACATCTTTTCCCTCCATAATACTTACACCCAGTATAACTCCAGTCATGTGTTTATGCCAGTTTTACAACCTCCCGTGCGAAAAGTTTTTTTGTAAACACACAGAATGTATTGTATTGGAGTAAAAATTGTTGTATAATATATATAATGACCGACTGGAAGTACTTCGAACTACACGAGCCTATGCCTGAGCTATGCCCAGAACTATCTAGTGACGGATTTTATGGGGATCGTTTGGAGATGGAGGGTATGGTTAGACGGCAAGTTTCTGACGTTTTAGCGATTTTTGGAGAAATTGAAGAGGTAAGCATTGTCAATACTCACAAAGTGGATATCGGAGGTGAAGTCAGCTACTATGCACTAGAGTCACCCTCTATTACAACAGTTGATGACGGAGAGTTTACTGTTCGTCAGATGCCTTTTTCAGTGAAAGGTGGTTCAAGCAAAGGAGTATTTGATACTTCGACTGGACTCCATGTAGTAGATCTCATTAGTCAGGATCTTAGAGTCCCCTTTATGTTTTCTGTCTGGGACCCAAGAATGATTGATGAGAATGCAGTTTCGGATAAGAATGGTAGTAAGCTAGACATGCCTCTACTAGTAGAGCTACATTTAGCATTGAATGTATATTTTGGTTTTCTAGTTAAGACATGTCCTCAGAATGATCAATTGCTTGACCCCTCAAAATTTCCAGTACGCATAACAAGTCCTGACATTGAGGCATTCGAAGAACAATTCAGAGAATAAGATGAATTTGTTAGTTATTTAATCAAAAAGTTAATTATTTCACTCGAACCTCTATAGTCTCTTGAAAACGTCGAGGTATCAGGAAGATCTAGGGATTTTATTAGATTCCAGACGGATTGGATTAGTTGCTTCATTTCTTTTTCTTCATCATGATCGAACTTAAGAACTAATGGCTCCAAGATTTTTCCGTTACTGTCAGGCTCGACAAATTCTAGCCTAGCTTCAGACACTTTGTAGTTCTTGTAGCTGTGAGACCCCTCTATGAGGATTTTGTAGAAGTAGAGTTGCTGCTTGTACTTTAGCAGTTTTACGGATCGCTCCCATTTTGCATGGGGTTTCCCTGTCTTGAAGTCTATTATGCTCACTGTCTTAGACGCTTTGTCTATTTCTAGCCTGTCTATCTTACCGCTTAGGTGCGCATCGCCCACTAACACACCTTCTTTTCTGAAGTCGACTTCTGTTAGCGCTTTCTGCTTAAACATGTCTGTGCGTGCAGCTAGGTAGGCTGACAGTGCCTTATGCCCTCTAGCTCTGTAGTCGTCTAGCTTGCTCGATATGATGTATCGTCGGTCTAAAATCGCATCGAAGTCTGAGAGTAGTTTTTTGAGAGTTGTATTTTGTCCTGATTCTATCCTTTTCTGATATATTTCTAGACTAGCGTGTATGGCGTTTCCGAATTCCCCGTCCTCTCCAGGCGCCTGAGGGAAACGGAGAAGTGTATATAGCAGGAAGGACTCCGGCCCACCATACTCCATGTCTATGAACGTGTTTAGGTGTGTTGGGCTCATCTGGTACTTATCGAGTCGCGGCATAAGTAGGCTCTTTAAATCTGCTGTAAGGTTTAGGTGCCTACTATTCCACATAGTGTCTATATGCTGTACGGCCTGTTCTGCTGAGTAAGATTTTATCGATAATTTTTGTTTACCTTCGGGCAATACGTGAGTTAGTTTATGTCCATCCTCTTCGTATTCTAATAGGTACTTCACTGCTTCGTTGGTTTTGCCACTATCTTTCAGAGCGTGACTGGTTAGATATAGCCCTTGCTTGGCCCTAGTAATAGCTACGAATAGAATTCTGCGTAGCTCGTCTTCGCTGCTGCCTTGGTAGCGTACATGTTGTAGGTTCGCTGGTAGACTCAGCTTGCTAGAATTCGACCGAGCCTTTTTGCCCCACACATCGTCATGGACAGACAGCAGGAATACGTGTTTGAACTCCAGTCCTTTGGCTTTATAGACGGTCATCAGATGTACTGAGTTTTCGTTCTGGGATATAGGGTGCGAATTTATTAGTGGCTGACCAGCAATTTCGTACGCGGCAAAATAATCTAAGAAATCATCGATATTTAGGTGTTTATCAGAACTTTGCTGGTGCGCCCTTAGTCGCTCTCTGATTGTCGACAGATTGGTCAGCATTTCGTAGTACTGTAGCGTGTTTGTTTCTCGATCGGAGAAGTAAAAGTCTCTAAGTGGTGAAGTATATGGAGTGTCGGCATCTAGCTGAACGGCAGAATTGCCAGTCAGGTAGTCTAGGATGTATTCCAGGGGTTCTTGGTCGATCTTCAGCCCAACTGAAAGTAGGAATAGCACATGTGGTGCTAGAATTTCGTTGTCCATTGCTATTTCAGCCCATGATCGATCGTCGTCCCTAGTCCTGTGTTGCCAGTTGACTTGCCAGATTTGCTTGACCGGAACCTGGTAAAAATCTAGTGATAGTATCTGAGGTAGCAGTTCGCTGAGGGCTACAGTATTGTCGTCCCTGGCTGCTATCAGTACGCTGGCTATAGACTTGAATGCACGCATAAGCGGCGTCTGCAGTATGTCTTCGCGCTTCTCATAGCTTACTGGTACATCGACCTTGGATAGGAACGGCACGATGTTCTCTAGAAATTTATGCTTAGGCGCTAGTATAGCTATTTCGTCGGGGTTTGCGCCTGCAGTTATCAACTCCTTGATCTTGTCAGCGACCCAGGCGTTCTCATCTGCGCCGCCACTGAATTCGTGGCGCTCTATCTGAGAGTCTTTGGGCAGGTCTTGTGCGCTAGCGGTCAAGGTCTTTGATACCCCTTCCAGCCCGTGGTGCAGTCGTGACTCTATCTGTTCAGATATATTATGTGCCGTATGTATGATGTCGGCGTGTGAGCGATAGTTTTCATGAAGGTTTATTACCGCTACGTCTTCGAACGATTTAGTGAACGAGATCATGTTACTTACCCGTGCGCCTTGGAAGGCATATATGGCCTGGTCATCGTCGCCTACAGCAAAAATGTTCGGTTTACCTTCGTTCACGGGATTGTCCGCAAGTTGATTAACCAAATCAAACTGTGCGGCGTTTGTATCCTGGAACTCGTCTAGCAGTATAAACTGGTATTTTTCCTGTAGGTTGAACCGTAGTTCAGGGTTGGCTTTGAGCGCATTGATACTTTTAATTATCATGTCGTCGAAATCATATAGTTGCTCTTTCTCCAGAGCAGCTTGGTATTTCCCGAAAACTTTGGATAGCTCTACCATGCGTATGTGCTGGTCAGGATCCGTAAAAGTAAATCGGTTTTCGGAGTCTTTCTTAAGCCAATCATTTTTCCAGGCTGTTAGGGGCTTAGAGCTGCTCTCGTCCGAAGCAGTAGCCATAGCTTGCATTAATGATTCATGAGCTACTTCTGACAATAGTCCATTCGATTCAAGCATATCTGCGATAGGGTTAAATAGCTCCAATGACTTTTCGGGGTTGGATGGGAATCTTTTAGTGTCTTCTAGATGTTGGGCGATCTTCGGCGATATAGACTTGACCTCAGCTATGTTCGATTCTGCTAGATCCCTTAGCGACTCTGGTGTATACAGCCCTCTTTTTAGCTCACTTATAGTGCTGACTACGTGCGTTGGATAGTGTCTAGCACCGAATAACGCGCTGTCGTAAGGTTGTTTGTTTAGAATACCCTCTACTATCTGTATGCGCTGCAAATCATCG
>JBLFWT010000016.1:0-14438 GCA_047611885.1 Saccharimonadales bacterium (SeqCode)
TTGTCGATTCTATTCAGACAATCACTGTAGACGGAGTGACATCAGCTGCAGGGTCTGTTAGTCAGATAACCAATAGTACGCAGTTGCTTACAAGGGCTGCTAAGATGACCAATACAGTATTGATAATAGTCGGACACGTCACTAAAGAAGGTTCTATTGCTGGACCGAAGGTATTAGAGCACAGTGTTGATGCGGTATTGCAGTTTGAGGGCGATAGATATGGTGGTTTCAAGGTATTAAGAAGCGTCAAAAACCGTTACGGATCTACCAATGAAGCAGCTATATACGAAATGGAAAACGAGGGCCTAATTCCAGTGATGAACCCATCTGCTGCACTACTGGCCGAAAGACAAGTAGTGGACGGATCTGTAGTGTTGGCCACGATGGAAGGCACCAGACCAGTGCTGGTTGAGATACAGGCTCTGGTAAACAAGACTAGTTATGGCTATCCTAAGCGTGCTGCAAGCGGTTTTGACCTGAATAGGTTAAACTTACTGGTTGCAATGTTAGAACGCCGCACAAAGCTCGTATTAAACGATAAAGACATATATATAAACGTAGTTGGCGGCATAGCAGTGAATGAACCTGCAGCCGATCTGGCCGTTGCTATGGCGCTTGGTTCCGCCACTAAAGGTTTGCAGCTGAAGCAGAATGCAGTAGTCTTCGGTGAGCTTGGTCTATCTGGTGAAGTAAGACACGTTGCGCACATAGATAAGCGCGTAGCAGAAGCTAAAAAGCTCGGGTTTGAAGCTGCAATCGGCCCTAAAGTGAAACAAGGTAAAAAGCCTGGACTATTAACTCCGGTTACCGATATCCGAACAGCATTAAACAACTTTCTACAGAGCTAAAATCTCGTTGTTGACCAGAACACCTTAGGACCTTCAGGCTTTACTCACATACTTTTGGTTTGCAACTGCCAAAGTATGCTTAAACCCCGCAGCACGACTAAATACAACCTTGATTAGCATCAAAATATAGCTGTTCCTTGCGAATCCCACATGGCTAGTAGCCAAGTGGGACTTTTGTGGTTTTTAGTTTTAGTGACAAAAGTAAGCCCTTAGAAATAGTAAGTATATTGCTACTTCTAAGGGATATTTAGTCTATATGCTGGTTAGCTGCGGATGCTTATTCGTCTGAGTCTTCAGGCGGGTCAAGTATCCCTGGGAGGGTTAGCGAGACGTCTCTGGCATCTATAGTTTGGTATAGTACGCTGTCTATTATTTCTACCTGTACTGTCTCTGTCGTGTCGTATATGGAAGTGTAATCTACGCTGTAGACTCCTGGTCCACCGATCTGTATAGATCCGTTGGGTATAGCCTGCGAAGCTATCAGTATGTTTAGCTGGCCTGGGAATTTTTCGCTGTTGATCGGATGCGTTCCAGCCCCTACAGATACGTTCAACGTATAGGTGCCGTCGGCATTGTCTATTACGTCCAAGGTTACAGTAGGCTTTACATCTTCACATTTGTGTACGTCGTCTTCGTCTTCAGAATTAGTCACTGAGTCATAGAACGGATCAGCAGAAAAGCTAATTGCATCGCTTTCGTCCACTTCTTCTAGGGCTAATGGTGGAGTACATTCGAATGCACGCTTTTCAGAAACTTTGTCCTTTATTATCTTCTCAGTATTGCTTGAAGCGCCAGGTTTTCTATACCAGGAAGGGAATAGGTCCGTTGACGGGCTGGGTTCTCTAGAGCTAACTCCAACATGCTTTGTCACGACATATGCTGGTATTTCCTGAAGGCCTTGGGGTCGAGCTCTGGCTACTGGATCTATTTCATCATGTGCACGCTGCATCCATGTGTTCCATATTGGCTGAGTCATTGTTTCCATGAAACCACTCATTTCTACTTGTCCAGTGTGGTGTCCTACCCATACTCCAGCAGAGTATTTAGTAGAGAATCCCATTAACCAACCGTCTTTGTTGTCGTTTGTAGTACCAGTTTTAAGTGAGAAGTCCCAGCCTTTGTAATCATGGTTCTTTCGGCTCATGTAACTAGCTCGTGGGTCTGCCATCATGTCAGAGATTATGTATGCTGACTCAGCACGGACTACTTGCTCGCCGTTGCTCGGCTCCCATTCAGTCAATGTTCGTCCTTCTGAATCTTCTACTCTAAGGATGTATGTCTGAGGTATCTTGTTACCATTCCGGGAAATAGTAGAGAACGCGTGAACGTGTTTGTCTAGGTTCAGGTATGCGCCGTCACCAATAGCCGATGATGCGTAACAGTCAATTTCTATTGTGAACGTTTCGTCTCCCGGCTCGTAACATTTGTAGCCACCAGTTTCGTATCGGCTATCGTAGAGGCCAAGGTCGTTCGCTGTCTGGATAGTTTTACCTACACCTGCTATCAACATGGCTTTTACAGCTGGAACGTTCCTGGAGCCACCTAGAGAATACCTGAGCGTAAGTGGGCCAGGGAACCTGAAGTCGTAATCCCACAGACAGTTTCCGCCAGATCGAGGTCTGCTTTTATTCGTACAAGGGTATCCTTCAATAGGTCCTTGGGTATCGTATAATACCGATCCAGCACCGCTGTTTTCTGTATTTTCAATTAATGCTAAGTAGTCATATGGTTTAAAGCTTGATCCTGGAGGCAACGGCTGTTGTGCGAAGTTCACTTCTCCAGCTCTATCTTTGTCGTTAAAGTCTGCTCCACCTACTAGTGCTACGACTTGTCCGTTAGTTACGTCTTCTGCTACAAACGCTGCTGTGTTACCACGCTGACGTTCTATCTGAGCCACACCAGAAGTTACTTCTTCTTCGGCTATAGTTTGCAGTTTCATATCTAGGGTCGTAATGACTTTCCAACCACCTGTTTGGTATGAGTTACCCTGTTCTAATACCAGCTGATCTTTAGCAGCAAGCACAAAGTGGGGAGCTAGTATGCCTGTGTATTTGGACGGTGGACGCTTTTTAAGGTTTGCTAGCGTGTCGATAGCCTTTGCATCATCACGTTCCTGCTCGGTGATCATCCCTAGCTCGTGCATGACGTCTAGAGTGAAGTCCTGACGGGCTTCTACTTCGTCAGGTTTGTACGCAGGTGAGTGAGGGGTATATGTAGGAGGTGACTTAGGTATGGTCGCAAGGAACGCAGATTCATCTATTGTCAGCTCAGCAGCGGACTTCTGAAAGTATGTGCGAGCAGCAACTTCTGCACCGTATTCTATTGTTCCGTATGGAGCAGCATTAAGGTATCCAGTAAGAATCTCGTCCTTAGAGTAACTTCTCTCTAGTTCAACAGCTATAATCAGCTCTTTGATCTTCCTCGTTACTGTTTTCTCATTGGCGAACCCGGGGGTCGTCAGCTTAACAAGTTGCTGTGTAATAGTCGATCCACCCTGAATGTCTCCGCCAAAAGCGTTGTTCCATGCAGCACGGCTGATTCCACGCACGTTAAAACCACTATGATCGTAGAAATCACGGTCTTCTAGAGCGATTGTTGCGTTTTTAAGGTGCTGGGATATATCTTCACTTTCTACGGGTACACGCTTAACTGCGTCGTAATCTTCCCATAGTAGTGTTTCGCCAGATCTATCGTAGTATCTAATGCTTCCACCTATGTTGTCGCCTGAAACGTCACGTAGGTTAGGTAGGTCTTTTCTGAAGTAGGCAAATAGCCCGATTAGGAAGAAGAATCCAAGAACTATACCTATGCCGGTAATCCTAAGCGCAGTCATTACTCCGTCGCGGCTAAACCAGTATTTGTACTGTCTTACTGGATGCAGTTTGTATAGAGTTCTCTTGACCTTAGATTTAGGTAAGCCCTTGTTACGCTCTGCTTTACGCAGTGCTTTGGCGTCTTTTCTGGCCTTTACTCTCTGCGTAAGAGTCTTATTGACCTTTATGATCTTGCCGGACTTAGTAGTGAACTTGTTACCCTTAACTCTTCTAGATTTAGGTTTAGACGCGGATAATCGTGATTTCTTGGATTTTGCCATGATGATTTACTTCTATAACTCCAGTTACTTAGACCCCATTATAGCAAAAATAAGCGCTAACAAGTTATTTTGTAGTCATTATAAGGATTACCATCTTGCAGCGTTTTCTAACATAGTTAACTGATGTATACTAAAAACATTATGAAACTATCAGAAGAACTACAGTGGCGCGGTTTTGTAAACCAAACCACTATAAAAGACATATCACTACTAGACGGAGAACCAATATCGTTTTACTGGGGTGTAGATCCTAGCGCAGACTCAATGACCATAGGTAATTTAGCTGCCGCTATGATGTCCAGGCTGTTCATGAAGCATGGGCATAAAGCAACATTACTTGTAGGTGGGGCAACAGGAATGATAGGTGACCCAGATGGTAAATCACAGGAACGTGACCTAAAAACCATAGAGACTATAGAGCACAATAAAAAGGGAATTACAGGCGAGTACAACCGTATCTTTAGTGGAATGGAGTTCGACGTAGTAGATAACTATGACTGGTTCAAAGACATGAATTACCTGACTTTCTTACGAGAAGTAGGTAAAAACGTTCCAATGCGCCAGATGCTGGGGCGAGAGTTTGTACAATCTAGACTGAGCGAAGAAGGAGCTGGGATCACATATGCTGAGTTCAGCTACTCTCTGATACAGGGCTACGATTTCGCAGTACTTAATAAAGAGCGCGGAATCACACTGCAGTTAAGTGGAGCTGACCAATGGGGCAACTCTATTGCTGGAGTAGATTTAATACGCAGAATGAACGGTAGTGAAGCACATATCTGGACGACCCCATTAATTGTTAACAAGTCTACAGGCGTGAAATTCGGTAAGACTGAAGATGGTGCTATATGGCTGGACGAGAACAAGACTAGCGTCTACAAGTTCTACCAATTCTGGATCAATTCGGATGATGAGGGTGTAGAAGATTACTTGAAGGTATACACAGAGCTAAATAAAGGAACAGTTGACGACATAATGACTGCTCACAACGAATCCAGGAGTAACAGATTGGCGCAGAAACACCTAGCATTTGAGGCAACCAAGCTAATACACGGCGAAGATCGAGCCATGTCAGTACAGAAACTGAGTGAAGTATTGTTTGGTGGCAGTGACTATAGCGAACTGTCAGCTGCAGACTTTGCGGAACTTAGCGGAGAGCTGAAGACTGTTGAAGTATCTATGGGGTCTGAACTAGCTCAGGTGCTAGTGGACGCTGGACTGGCTAGCTCCAAGGGTGAGGCTAGGAGATTCCTGCAAGGTAACGCAATATATATTAACGGTGCTCAGTTGCCGTTAGAAAAGTCTACTATAGAAAACGACGATCTAATCGAAGGCCACCTAGTGCTGCGACGTGGCAAAAACGCTACTGCACTAATAATAGCCATTTAGTGCATCTTCTGGGTCTTTGCTTAAGTGGAGCGAACCTGTTAAAATCTGAAACGAATAACGATATCAATTAATCAATATAAGAATCGAGACATCTGTGCCTTTAAACAAAGCTGACCAGTATAATGATCCAAAACATAACTACCTACATTACTGGGATCACCGTCAGTACGAGCAGGCAGCAGAAGAGATTGCTCTACATAAACTACTACAGGGCCGCAAGTTCAAGCATGCAGTAGATGTTGGTGGTGGATACGGCCGACAGTCGGTAGAGCTTCGTAAATATGCAGATAAAGTAACTCTTGCAGAGCCATCGCAACAGCAACTAGATATAGCCAAGGACTTTCTGAAGGGCAAACCCAAAGTACACTCTAAGTTAGCTCAGGCTGAAAAGCTTCCGTTCAAAGACGGCGAAGTAGATCTAGTAATGGTTATACGCGTGATACACCACATACCTAATCCTGTACCTGCGTTTGAAGAAATTCATAGAGTTCTGCAGAAGAATGGCTACTTCCTGATAGAGTTCGCTAACAATGGACATTTCAAAAACCGCATCAAGCACGCACTACAGTTTAAAAAGCTACCGTTAGACCCAGTAGACATCAGAAGTGTAGAGAACCAACGTGAAGACGAAATACCTTTCGTAAACCACAACCCCAAAACTGTAAAAAAGCAGCTAGCACAAACAGGGTTTAAGATAGAAGAAGTACTCTCAGTATCTAACTTCCGTTCAACTACTCTGAAAAAGATATTACCTATGAGCTTCCTACTGACATTAGAAAAGTTAGTTCAGAGACCTCTAGCTAAAACTTACTTCGGACCGTCAACAGTCTACCTACTACGCAAAGTCTAAAAGCCTAATGGTTGTGTTGTAATTCAGAGATACCTATAATAACTTCAAATGGCTAACACAGTAACTGTAACAGTGCTGACAATTGAGTCTGGACACAAAGTTCGGTCTGTTGGTTGTGACATGTTGGCGGACGCTGGCTTATTCTTTTTGCTAGGAGACGATGGTGTCACAGTCTGTATCGAAGATGTTCTACCGAAAGATTATCAGACGCCTATGTCCAAGGACCTAGTTGGTGGTGAATTGAATCCAAAGGGTTGCGCAGGAGAAAGAGTAATTGAGTCCCCAAACACATTACCTGTAATAGAGGTAGACGAACTTCAGTTGTGCCTAAACTGTCCCTATAGAGATATTGTGCTGGTTAAGGGGTGCAAGGCAGATAATGGGCTGGACGAAATGTGGATCCCTAGGCCTCTGAAAAAACCAAAAAAGAGGCCAGGAAGCTGGACTACTCTGTTTTCGCCTACCCCCTACGATGTCAAGCCATCGTAGTTGGTGACTCCTCCTTTATGCGATAATACTAATATTATGAATGCTAGCGACAATGTAACTAGAGTAAACGGTGTCGGGCCTGCAGTTGCTGCAAAGTTTAGTAAACTCGGTATAGAGACTGTTGGTGATCTGGTGAATAGCGTGCCAAGAAGGTTTGAGGATTATTCTAAAGTATCTACAGTAGCAGCAATACTCCCGGGTCCAGTAACTATACAGGTGAAGATCGGAGCTATAAAGGCTCGGTATTCACGCAAAGGCCTGCACATGACGGAAGCGTTAGCTACAGACCAATCTGGTGCAGTTAAACTGGTTTGGTTTAACCAGCCCTACAGAGCTAAGTCACTGAAGGCTGACGAAGAGTATTTTGTATCTGGAGAGTTCGCTAGTAATTACAAATTCTTCGCCATAACTAACCCTGCCTGCGAGCTAGTTAGTAATTTTCCAGTCAATACTGCGCGCCTGGTGCCTTTATATAAGCTAACAAAGGGTCTTGGGTCTGCTCAGGTCAGGAAATCGGTCAAGAATGCGCTGGACTCGTATGAACCAACAGAGACTCTTCCCACATGGCTGCTAGAGTCAGAAGACTTGATGCCAAAGTCGAGTGCATTAGTAGAAATGCACTTTCCTCAAAGCATGGAAGCACTAGATTTAGCCAAGCGTAGACTAGGGTTTGAAGAAGTGTTTGAGTTGACTTTGGCCAGTGAGCTAAATAAACAGCTATACAAAGAGAAGCATTCGCTAGAAGTGCCGTTCAATAAAGATCTAGTACAAGAGTTTGTTTCTAAGTTGCCGTTCAAGCTAACAGACGCTCAGCGGACTGTAGCATGGCAAATATTCCAGGACATGGCAGAAGGCACGCCGATGAACAGGCTGGTAGAAGGTGATGTAGGATCGGGTAAGACCGTAGTTGCAGTACTCTCAGCCATAGGTGCGATGAATTCTGGTCTGCAAGTAGCTTTTATGGCTCCAACTGAACTGCTGGCTAACCAGCATGCTGCATCTATACATAAACTACTGGAATCTATAGACATGCATCAATGCATAACGCTACTAACAGGTAGCATGTCCAAGCTGCAAAAAGATGCAGCGACCGAATCTATCTCCAGTGGAGATGCACAGTTAGTGATAGGAACGCATGCACTATTTCAAGACAATGTAACATTCAAGGAACTAGGGTTGGTTATAGTCGACGAGCAGCACAGGTTTGGGGTTGGACAGCGTAAGAAATTGCAGGGTAAAAGCAAGATGCTGCCGCACATCCTGAGCATGACGGCTACACCTATACCACGCAGTTTGGCATTGACGCTTTACGGTGAAATGGATGTATCTGTAATTGATGAAATGCCAGTTGGCCGTAAACCCGTTACTACAGAAATATTCATACCCGAGAATAGAGAAAAGGTATACAGAGAAGTACGCATAGAAGTAGAGGAAGGCAGACAAGCATTTGTTGTATGTCCACAGATTGAAGAAGACGAGGAAGGCAGACTGTCTGTCGTCAAGATCCATGATCAATTATCTAAAAAGTGGTTAAAGGGATTGTCTGTAGAGTTGCTGCACGGGCGCATGAAGGCAGATGAAAAAGACGAGGTTATGTCTCGATTCACCAAAGGGGATATTGATGTATTGGTGGCTACTACAGTGATAGAAGTTGGTGTTGACGTACCAAATGCCTCAGTGATGGTCATAGAGGGTGTAGATAGGTTTGGGCTGGCGCAGATACATCAGCTACGTGGACGCGTAGGTCGAGGCAGCGATAATTCATTCTGCTACCTAGTATTAGAGGAAAACAAAGAGCCTTCTGCGCGAGTAAAGTTACTAGAACATGAGAATAACGGGTTTAAACTAGCAGATTATGATCTAGAGCTTAGAGGCCCCGGAGCAATATATGGAACTATGCAGCACGGCGCTCTAGACTTGCGTGTTGCGAAGCTGTCCGATGTAGAATTGATTAATTCGGCCAAGAACGCGGCCAAGCATTTTATACAAAAAGGCGAAAAGCTGGTAGAATATCCACAGTTGAAAGCACGCGTGGATGTTCTACGTTCTATAACAAACTTAAACTAAAATTCTAAAAGGTAATCAACACCAGGCATATGTACGCAGGAACCAATATTTTTATGCTTACTGGCGGTGTCTTTGGTACTCACCAGAAAATCGACAAGAACGCACATAAACACCTACTCTCTTTGATTGAAGGAATAGGAGTTGATTGTTTAGTGTTTCCTACTAAAAACGACATACTGCATTTTGAGGGTAACAATGGCCCAGACAGCATCAAACGCAAAAGCCCAGCCAAGGATGAACCGTGGCATTTCTACGACCCTTTCGACGCAGAGGATACGCAGTTAATATACCTCATCGAAGGTCATTACAAGGAGTTAGTAAAGCAGCTAAAAAAGGGCTCACCAGAGCGAGCAGCCTTTGACGCTGCTTGGATAGCACACGCTATTGTGGACGGGCTGACTCCCGCACATCACTACCCATACGAACAAGAATTGACAGAGCTACGAGGGGGGAACGTACATGAGCGAGACTCAGTCAAAAGTAAGCTAATGATCAAGGGCGACACTAAAAGAGATAGCGTCAAGCGTAACTGGGGGCTTTGGGGCGTTGGTGGGTTATTGTCTATGCACGCAATGTTTGAAGGCGGCGTTGCGTTTATCATGGCTCCACTGTCCATCAAGAACGCTAGGCCTACCGAAGGGGATATTGAGACGCTAATAGAGGTTGGGTACGCAGAATACTTCAAGAGAGCGGCAAGAGAAATCGCATTACTGGACATGTACGAGAGATTCTATAAGAGGGGCTGGAGCCCTAAATTGGTTAGAGACGTACGAAACGAATTAGGTCCAATAGTAATCAAGACGCTTACACTTATTTGGTACAGCGCACTCCGCGACGCTGGCCTCCTCAAGAAATAAATGCATCTACACCACAAATAACTACCCTTCGCTGTCAAGGATCATCCTTGACAGCGAAGGGCTGAAGGATTAGAAACAAACCCTGAATCTCGTATCCCCCTCACTATCTCGTATACCCCTCACGATCTTTGACAAAACATAAGAAGTATGATATTATGAGAAGATAGGGTCTATTAACTAAAAATGGGTTAATCTATATTCATGAGAATTATTTCAGGGCTTTTCAAAAGCCGAATTATCAAAGACACCAAGAGTAAGCGTACTCATCCAATGAGCGAGAAAATTCGCGGTGCTATGTTTAATTCTATCGGAGATATATCTGGAAACACCTTCTTAGACGCATTCGCTGGTACTGGCGCAGTAGGCATAGAAGCTTTAAGTAGGGGTGCTAGCCATGTCAATGCAGTAGAGATCATGTCTGACTCGTTTGAGACGTTAAAGGGCAACAGGGATCTCGTAACGGATTCTGAACATATGGAAGTGCATAGGGCCAATATCAAGACGTGGTTAAAAAACCAAGACAGATACTTTGACATTGTCATGGCTGATCCTCCATATGATGCTGTGTCGATGAACGCATTAGATGTAGTTGCAGCGTATGTTGAAGTCGGCGGGCTCTTGATATTGTCTCTACCCCAGGCAGAGCATGCCAGGTTCAAGAATTTCAAGAAAATTGATGAAAAGCGCTACGGGAATGCCAAATTAGTCTTTTACAGAAGGAGTAAGTAGGGTATAATATGCCGAGTTCACTACTGTATTTCTGCGGATGTGGTGGGTTGATGCGAAGCATCACGAATAAAAATAGTAGACACGCTAGTCTTAGGAACTAGTGCAGCAATGCGTGAAGGTGAGAAATACCTTACGGAATTTCGAGAGGAGACTTATTGAATCAAACTTGTTTGATGTCACGCAATCTCGGGGTCGCGAAACGTGACCAAGTCCTTAAAAATTTATAATCAAGTACATTGTAGCTTTTGATGCCGCGGTGGTGGAATTGGTAGACACGCTAGTCTTAGGAACTAGTGCAGCAATGCGTGAAGGTTCAAGTCCTTTCCGCGGCACCAAGAATTCCAATGTACTTCATGCAATCATCCGCACCAAACAAAATGGAGCCATTAGGCTCCTTTTTGTTTGGTGAGAATTCGAGAACTAGCCTTCACCAAAAATGCGTGAAGGTGAAGAATGCCCTTCGGCATTCTGTAAGGAGATCAACACAAGAAAGCGTGCTTTCATAGCAGTTGTCTCGGGGTCGCGAAACGTGACCAAGTCCTTTCATCCGCAACAAGATAAGGAGACCCCTCAAAAGGTCTTTTTTTCTTTGATTCAACTAAGATCTGGAAAGTATAAGGCTTATGCTTTGAGATAACCATAGCCATCTCGTATAGTTAAATTATGAAAACACTAAACATACCTACTTTTGAAAAAATGCGCGCTGAAATTCCAGAAATAGTTTCTTTTTTTGCTTACGATGAGTTAGCTACGCCTGCTGCACTTATAGGCCTTATTGGGGATGTAGATGATGTGCGAGTTGTCTCAGGCGTGAATCAAGCTGTCGCAACAGATAGACAGCTAGTAATGCAAGATGCAGATCAAGTCCCAAATACTGATGGTGACTGGACATTAAGAGATGAATTAATGGAACGGTTCATGGCTCCTGGTAGCAGACTGTCTTTTCAGGAGTTAGACATAGTCAGAGCTGTAGGTTCGAGCACTCGCGGGACGCTGTATGCTATCCGAGATCGTCGAGCAATAGACGCTCTAAGGGATTGGCATAGAATAGATGAATGGAGGGAGACCCATAAACTCCATGTGGAGGTAAGTAGAGTATACGGTAGGCCTGGGCCTTCCATAGCCACGGCTACAACTTTTAAAGCAAAAGTGAGGAATCCGGATATACCGTACGCCAAGAGGTGGGATAGTAATTATATGCCTAACCACAGTAGCGTGAGAGAAAACGCTGTTATAGCGTTTCTCGAAACGCGTGGAGCAAGGCTGTAAAAGTATCTGTAACAGGAGCGGTTTACTTTCTATCTATAAAAGCGTGATATAATTTAACAATGAAAATTAGCACACAACTATCACATATGACGCCGGAGCTAGTTCTACGGTAGTTATTTCTATTTAATGAATACTACAGCCGGAGAACACTCCGGCTTTTATAATTCAGGAAAATAATCTAAAAGCACAAGAATAAAGTATAATAGGAATAAGAGATGAAAATAAGCACACAACCATATAAAGGTTCACGGGATTTTTACCCAGAAGACAAACGAATCCAGAACTGGATTTTTGATAATTGGCGAATAGTGGTAGAGCGTTACGGGTATGAACACTACGATGCACCAATACTAGAGCCAACTGACCTATTCCTGATGAAGGGTAGCGAAGAGATAGTAAGAGAGCAGACCTATACGTTTCTAGACCGAGGTGACCGTAGCGTTACGATCCGGACTGAAATGACACCTACTGTCAGCCGGATGGTAGCAGGCCGTAGGCAAGAGATTGCGTACCCTGCACGTTGGTACTCCATACCAAACTTATGGCGATATGAACGGATGCAGAAAGGGCGCTTACGCGAATTCTGGCAACTGAACGTAGATATGTTCGGAGTTGCTAGTGGAGCTGCAGAACTAGAGATGATACAGATTGTTGACGGCATTTTGCAGCAAGTAAAGGCCAAGCGCAGTTCATACGTAATCAAGGTAAACAGTAGAGTGTTAGTGAGCACACTGTTTGTTACGATACTTGGTCTATCTGAGGAGAAGTCTACCGAATTGATCAGGGTAACCGATAAGAAGAACAAAATGTCAGCTACTGAATTCGAAGTAGCCGTACATCTGATAACACAGGATGAAGCCAAGACTCGCAAAGTAGTAGAGATACTGAATATCAAGACAGTTCAGGACTTGCCTGCAGACCTACAAGGGTTAGATAGCGTCATTGAGCTTCGGAAGCTGGTAGGCACCTGTAAAAGCCAGGGTGTACGTAACATTGAGTTCGACATCACTCTAATGCGCGGATTCGACTATTACACGGACATAGTGTTCGAGGCGTTTGATACAAATCCAGACAACAACAGATCGATGCTGGGCGGTGGTCGATACGACGGGCTAGTAGGACAGTTCGGTGTAGAGCCTGTTCCTACTGTTGGTTTCGCTATGGGTGACGTAGTGTTCCAGGAATTCCTAGAGTCCAATGGGCTAATACCTGACTTGAAGCCCACAACAGAAATTTATGTGATCATTAGAGACCTAGAATCTTCAGATGGAGCACAGCTAGCAGCTAACGAACTAAGAGAAATGGGCGTCAATGTAGCTGTAGACTACAGTGGCAAAAAAGTAGACAAGCAGTTTAAGTCGGCTAATAAGAACAATGTCGCATACGTACTTTTCATAGGCAGAGAAGAGCTGGAAGCTGAACAGTACGTCCTGAAAGACCTAAAATCTGGAAAAGAAGTCAAGCATTCCTTGCAGCGCATAGTCAGCATAGTTAAAGATTCCCGCAAGAAGTAGGCCCGAGTTTAGACTCGACTAAACAGTTCTGATCTGTTAAAATTACATCTTATGAATTTACAAATAGATCGAAAAACTGAAACCGAGGCAGTAATTGAAATTACTGCAACCCAAGAAGAACTATCAAAGATCAAGAATAAGGTGCTACACAAACTAGCTCCTAAAGTTAAATTGGCTGGATTCCGTGACGGAAAAGCGCCTATGGAAATGGTTGAAAAGAATATAGACCAACAGCTATTCCAGACTGAGTTTATAGACGAAGCAGTAAATACACTGTACGTTGCTGCTATTAAGGAAGGAAACCTAAGACCTGTAGGTCAACCAAAAGTAGAGATTAAGAAGTTTGTTCCATTTACAGCATTTGAGGTAACTCTAGAACTACCAGTAGTAGGCGAAGTAAAATTACCTAGCTACAAGAAGAAGCCTGCGAAGCCTACAACACCAAAAATAGGTAAAAAGGAAATTACTGAAGTACTGAAGAACTTACAGCTTAGAGGCGCAGAGAAGTCTGAAGTCAAACGAGCTGCTAAGGACGGCGATGAAGCCGTAATAGATTTTAAAGGAGTGGATGCTAAAGGCAAGCCAGTAAAAGGCGCTGATGGCACTGACTATCCGCTAGCACTAGGATCAGGAACGTTTATACCAGGATTTGAAGAAAACGTTATCGGCCTAAAACCTGGCGACGAAAAAGAGTTCAAGGTAACATTCCCTAAAGATTACGGTGCAAAAGCATTGCAGAACGCTAAAGTGACATTTACCGTAACGATAAAGAAAGTTCAAGAAGTTACTGAGCCTAAACTAGATGATAAATTTGCAGCAACTGTAGGTCCTTTCAAGTCTATGGCCGATCTAGAGGCAGATATTCAGAAGCAACTAGAGCATGAACAGAAGCATAAAGTAGAGCGCGACTACGAAGCGAAGATCGTTAACGACATTACAGACCGTACAGAAGTATCTATACCTGAGTCACTAATAACTGAACAAGAAGAGATGGTTCTGCAAGAAGTACGCCAAAATGTAATACAGCGAGGAATGACATTTGATGAATTCCTAGCATCACAAGGTATGACGGAGGAAGAGTACAAGAAAAAAGAAGTTACTAAAGAAGCTAACAGACGAGTAAAAGCAGGGTTAGTGCTGAGCGAAATTGCCGACAAAGAAGGTATAGACGTCACACCCGAAGAGCTAGAAGCTCGCATACAGCAGCTGAAGGGTCAATACAATGACCCACAAATGCAGCAGCAACTAGAAATGCCAGACAACAGAAGAGAGCTAAATTCTCGTATACGATCTGAAAAAGTCATCCAATTCCTAAAGGGTTAACATGGAGCA